>NZ_JBLIWA010000030.1:0-96975 GCF_047525675.1 Streptomyces sp. 796.1
GGCGAGGGGCGGGGCGCGCCGCCCGCCGCGGACTGACGGGCCCGCCGGCAGCGGGGGCGGGACGGCCCGGGGGCGGCGGGGCACCGGGCACGGGTCAGCCGCCGAGCGCCGCGGCCAGATAGCGGGCCGTGATGCTGCGCGGCGCGGCGGCGACGGTCTCCGGCGGGCCGGCCGCGACGATCTCGCCGCCCCGGTCGCCGCCGTGCGGGCCGAGGTCGAGCACCCAGTCCGCGCCGGCGACGACGGCCATGTCGTGTTCCACCACGAAGACGGAGTTGCCCGCGTCGACCAGGCCGTGCAGTTGCCGTAGCAGCAGGTCGGTGTCGGCCGGGTGGAGCCCGGTGGTGGGCTCGTCGAGCAGGTACACGGTGTGGCCGCGGTGGGCGCGTTGGAGTTCGGTGGCGAGCTTGATGCGCTGGGCCTCGCCGCCGGAGAGTTCGGTTGCTGGCTGGCCGAGCCGCAGGTAGCCGAGGCCCACCTCGCGCAGTGCCCGCAGTCCGCGCCGGGCTGCGGGCACGTCGGCGAGGAAGTCGGCCGCGGCGTCCACGGTCAGTTCGAGCACGTCGGCGATGGTGGCGCCGCGGTAGGTGATCTCCAGCGTCTGCGGGTTGTACCGCGCCCCGTGGCAGTCGGAGCAGGGCGCGTACGTACCGGGCAGGAAGAGCAGTTCGACGGCGACGAACCCCTCACCCTGACAGGTTTCGCAGCGCCCGCCGGCGACGTTGAAGGAGAACCGTCCGGCCCGGTAGCCGCGGGCGCGGGCCTCGTCGGTGCCGGCGAAGACCTTGCGGACGGCGTCGAACAGGCCGGTGTAGGTGGCCAGGTTGGAGCGCGGCGTACGGCCGATGGGGCGCTGGTCGACGCGGACCAGCCGGTCCACGGCTGCCAGGCCCTCGACCGTGGCGGGCAGGGGCGCGCCCTCGCGGCCTGCCGTACGGCCGTCGCCACCGACATCAGCACCGGCCCCGGCGTTGGCGGGCCCTTCGCCGTCCGGCGCATCCGGGTCGTCGCCGGGGGCACCGAGGTGGTCGGCCAGCACCTCCGCGAGCACCTGGGTGATCAGGGTGGACTTGCCCGATCCGGAGACGCCGGTCACCGCCGTGAAGACGCCAAGGGGCAGTTCCACGTCCAGGTCCCGCAGGTTGTGCCGCCGTACGCCGCGCAGCGTGAGCCAGCGCGCGGGCTGCCGGGGCGTACGGACCGGGACGCGCGGCGCGGTGGGGAAGAGGTACTCGCGGGTGGCGGATGCGGGGACGTCGGCGAGGCCGGCGACCGGCCCGCTGTAGAGCACCCGGCCGCCGTGTTCGCCGGCGCGCGGACCGACGTCCACCACCCAGTCGGCGCGGCGCACCACGTCCAGGTGGTGTTCGACGACGAAGAGCGAGTTCCCGGCCGCCTTGAGCCGGTCGAGCACGGTGAGCAGCGCGGCGCCGTCGGCGGGGTGCAGCCCGCCGGACGGCTCGTCCAGTACGTAGACGACGCCGAACAGGCCGGAGCGCAGTTGGGTGGCGAGCCGCAACCGTTGGAGTTCACCGGCCGAGAGGGTGGGGGTGGGGCGGTCCATGCTGAGGTAGCCGAGGCCGAGTTCGGTCAGCACCTCGATGCGGGCGACCAGGTCCCGGGAGAGGGTCGCGGCGACCTCGGCGGTGATGTCATCGGCGGGGGCGGCGGCCTGAGTCCCGCCGGGCGCGGTGGTCGCCGGGCGGAGGACGTCGGCCAGCCGGTCCAGCGGCAGGCCGGCGAGGTCGGCGATGGTGTGACCGGCGAAGGTGACGGCCAGCGCCTCGGGCCGTAGCCGGCGCCCCTCGCACGTCGGGCAGTCCGCGCTGATCAGGAACTGCCGTACCCGGCGACGTAGCGTCTCGCTCTTGGAGTCGGCGAAGGTGTGCAGCACATAGCGTTTGGCACTCATGTACGTGCCCTGGTAGGGGCGTTGGATGCGGTCGGCGTCGCGGACCGGGTGCACGGTCACCACCGGCTGCTCGTCGGTGAACAGCATCCACTCGCGGTCGTCGGCGGGCAGTTCGCGCCAGGGCCGGTCGATGTCGTGGCCGAGGGCGGCCAGGATGTCGCGGAGGTTCTTGCCCTGCCAGGCGCCGGGCCAGGCGGCGATCGCCCCCTCCCTGATGCTCAGCCCGGGATCGGGCACCAGGGACGCCTCGGTGACGTGGTGGACCCGGCCGAGCCCGTGGCAGGCGGGACAGGCGCCGGCCGCGGTGTTGGGTGAGAAGGCGTCGGAGTCCAGGCGCTCGGTGGCCCCCGGCGGATAGCTGCCGGCCCGGGAGAAGAGCATGCGCAGCGAGTTCGACAGCGTGGTGACGGTGCCGACGGATGAGCGTCCGGTGGGCGCGGAACGGCGCTGTTCCAGGGCGACGGCCGGCGGCAGTCCGGTGATCTCCGCCACCTTGGGCGCGCCGACCTGGTGGATGAGGCGCCTGGCGTAGGGGGCGACGGACTCGAAGTAGCGGCGCTGCGCCTCGGCGTAGATGGTCGCGAAGGCCAGCGACGACTTGCCGGAGCCGGAGACGCCGGTGAAGACGACGAGGGCGTCCCGCGGAACGTCCACGTCAACACCACGGAGATTGTGCTCGCGGGCCCCGCGCACCCGCACGTACGAGTCGGTCATCCCCCCATGATCGCGCCCGCCCGGCGTGCGGTGACGTCGGGCTGCCGCCGACCGGGTGGGGCGCGCTGCCTGCCCGCGGGGCACGGGAGCGGATGTGGAGGTGTGGGGGCGGATGCCAGCAGCCGGGGTGCTCCGCGGACGGCGGCGGAACGAGTGGGGGCCGGCCGCCGAGGCCCGGCACGGGGAGGCCCGCGGAAAACTCCCGCGCCATCCCACACCGGGCCGCCCTACCCTGCAACCATGCCGCCCACGCCGATATCCGACGGCTTAGCCGCCGCGTCCGTGCAGCCCTCCCGCCCCGCCCCTTCGACCTCGGACGCCGCACTGGTGCCCGCCACGCTGCCCGTGGTCGCCGAGATGTCCAAGACCGCCTCCGGCCGCGCCTGGCTCGCGGGGTTGCCCGCGCTGATAGCGGAGTTCCAGGACCGATGGGAGCTGCGGCTCGGGCCGCCGATCCACGGCGGGAGCTGTTCCTGGGTGGCCCCGGTGACGCTGCCGGGCGGCGGGCCCGCGGTGCTGAAGCTGACCTGGCCGCACCGGGAGGCAGCCGGCGAGGCGCAGGGGCTGCGCACCTGGGGCGGGGCGGGCGCGGTGCGGCTGCTGGCGGCCGACGCCGAGCGGTACGCCCTGCTGGTGGAGCGCTGTGAGCCGGGCACCGAACTGGGCGAGGCGGGCGACCTCGCCCCCGACGCCCGGCTGACGGCCGCAGCCGACCTGCTCAACGACCTGTGGTCGGCGCCACCGCCCACGTCCGGGCTCGAACGGTTGGCGTCGGTCACCCGGGAGTGGGCGACGCTGGTGGAGCAGCGGATGGCACGGCTGGACCCCGGGTACGACCCGGGGCTGGTGGCGATCGGGGTGGACTTGCTCCGTACGCTGCCCGGGTCCGCCGGTCGCGAGGTCGTGGTGCACGGCGACTTCAACCCGGGCAACGTGCTCGCCAGCGGGCGCAGACCTTGGCTGGCCATCGACCCCAAGCCGATGGTCGGCGACCCCGGATACGACCCGTGGCCGCTGCTGACCCAGTTGGACGAGCCGTTCGAGTACGCGGCCCCGGCCCCGCTGCTGGCCCACCGGTACGCCCTGGTCGGCGACGCCGTGGGCGAGGACCCGCAGCGGCTGCTGGCCTGGTCGGTGGCGCGCACCGTGGAGAGCGCGCTGTGGTTCGCGGCCATGGGTGAGATCGAGGACGGCGCGGAGGAGATGGCCCAGGCCACGGTGTTGGCCGGGCTCGCGGGGCTGTGACGGGCAGGCTGCGTGGCCCGGTCGGCAGGCCACGGCCCCGTAGCGGCGGTGTCCGCCGTACGGGGCCGGCGCGGCGGCGACCTGGGCGGCGTGGCGCTGGCCTGACGCCGTCCACAGCCACGGTCGCGGCCACGACTCACCGGGTCTTGGCCAACGCCCCCGCAGCCACGGGACCCTCCGGCGCGGCGCCACCGGCCCCAGCAGCCGTCCCCGTGCCGTCAGCGCCGTCGCCATCGGCCCCCGTGCCCGCGTCCGCCCCCGCGCGCCCCTCATCGGCGCCGTCATCGGCCTCGTCCGCGAACTGCGTGCGGTAGAGCTGCTCGTACCGGCCGTGCTGGGCCAGCAGTTCGGTGTGCGTTCCGCGCTCCACGACCCGGCCCTCCTCGATGACCAGGATCAGGTCGGCGGCCCTGACCGTGGCGAGCCGGTGGGCGATGACCACGGCGGTCCGGCCGTCCAGCGCCTCGGTCAGTGCGTCCTGGACGGCCGCCTCGGAGGTGGAGTCCAGGTGCGCGGTGGCCTCGTCGAGGATGACCACCTGGGGGCGGGCCAGCAGCAGCCGGGCGATGGTCAGGCGCTGGCGCTCGCCGCCGGAGAGCCGGTAGCCGCGTTCGCCGACGACGGTGTCGAGGCCGTCGGGCAGGGCGGCGATCAGTCCGTCGAGCCGGGCCCGGCGCAGGACCTCCCACAGTTCCTCGTCGCTGGCGCCCGGCCGGGCGAGGAGCAGGTTGGCGCGGATGGACTCGTGGAAGAGGTGGCCGTCCTGGGTGACCATGCCGATGGTCTCGCGTACCGAGTCGGCCGTCAGGTCGCGCACGTCCACGCCGCCCACCCGCACCGCCCCGGCGTCCGCGTCGTACAGCCGCGGCAGGAGTTGGGCGATGGTGGACTTGCCGGCGCCTGACGAGCCGACCAGGGCGACCATCTGGCCGGGCTCGGCCCGGAAGGAGACCTGGTGGAGCACCTGTTCGCCGCCGCGGGTGTCGAGCGTGGCGACCTCTTCGAGGGAGGCGAGGGAGACCTTGTCGGCGGCCGGGTAGCCGAAGTCGACGCGGTCGAACTCCACCGCGGCCGGGCCGGCGGGGAGTGTACGGGCGTCCGGCTTCTCGGCGATCAACGGCTCCAGGTCGAGCACCTCGAAGACGCGCTCGAAGCTGACCATGGCGCTCATGATCTCCACGCGGGCGCTGGCCAGCGCGGTCAGCGGCGCGTACAGCCGGGTCAGCAGCAGGGCGAGGGCGACGACCGCGCCGGGGTCGAGCGAGCCGCGCAGCGCGTAGTAGCCGCCGAGCCCGTACACCAGGGCCAGCGCCAGCGCCGAGACCGTGGTCAGGGCGGTCATGAACACGGTCTGCACCATGGCGCTGCGCACCCCGATGTCCCGCACCCGCGCGGCCCTGGCGGCGAACTCGGCCGACTCGTCCGCCGGCCGTCCGAAGAGCTTGACGAGCGTGGCGCCGGGGGCCGAGAACCGCTCGGTCATCTGGGTGCTCATCGCCGCGTTGTGGGCCGCGCCCTCCCGCTGGAGCCGGGCCAGCCGGGCGCCCATCCGCCGGGCGGGCAGCACGAAGATCGGCAGCAGGACCAGCGCGAGCACGGTGATCTGCCACGACAGGCTGAGCATCACGGCCAGCGTCAGGAGCAGCGTCACCACGTTGCTGACCACGCCGGAGAGGGTGTCGCTGAAGGCCCGTTGGGCGCCGATCACGTCGTTGTTGAGCCTGCTCACCAGGGCGCCGGTGCGGGTGCGGGTGAAGAAGGCGACCGGGAGCCGCTGTACGTGGTCGTAGACGGCGCGGCGCAGGTCGAAGATGAGCCCTTCGCCGATGCGCGCCGAGAACCAGCGCTGGGTGAGGCCGAGTCCGGCCTCGGCCACCGCGATGACGGCGATCAGTACGGCGAGGCCGACCACGTGGCCCACCGCGTCGCCGTCCACGATGGCGTTGACGACCCGCCCGGCGACCACCGGCGTGGCGACCGCGAGCGCCGCGGTGACGACGCTGAGCACCAGGAAGGTGACCAGCAGGGGACGGTGCGGGCGGGCGAAGCGCACGATCCGGCCGAGCGCCGCCCGGGAGAACGGGCGCTTGTCGTTCTTCGCGTTCATCGCGTGGTGCAGCGATGTCCAGGCGGTGACTTCCATGTCCACGGGGACTCCTCGGTGGGCGGCGGGCCGCCTGACCGGCGGTTGACCACGAAGGTAGGACTTCAACAAATGTTTAAGTCAACTCTCCGGGCGAGCCGCGCCGCTCCCCGCGTGCTGCACCACGGCGCGCCCGGGCACCGTCCCACCGGCCCGGCCGGTCCCGCCGAGCGGGCGGTCACGCCTTCGCGCCGGCGGGCAGCGGTCGCCATCAGCCCGGCCCGGGTCGCCGTCAGCCGGACCGCTGGCGTCAGCCGGCCCGCTGGCCCTGCGGGCCGGTACCGGCGATCCGGGTCGGCGCCCCCTCCGGGGTGAAGGCGTGCGGAAAGGTGAAGGCACGCGGCGCGGGGCCGTGCGCGTGCAGGTGCTCAAGCCGGGTCACCCCGTCCCGCCAGGTGGGCGTCACACCGTCGGGGACCCACCAGAAGGCGTACCCCGGGTGTGTCGCCCGCTCGAACCAGTCTTGACGCCTGTTCAGCGCCGCACGGTGCAGACCGGTGTAGATGGCGTCGAAGGCGGAGCGCGGGTCGGTCCAGAGCGAGAGGGATGCGGCCATGGCGAGGGTCTCCGCCGTGCGGCCCCTGTCGTACCAGGCCGGTACGGCGAACTCGCCCCACGCGCCCCAGTCCAGCTCGAAGTGCGTGCCCTCGCCGGCTTCCGCTCGGGCGTGGGCGAGGTATCCGGGGTGCTGTCCGATCGTCCGGTAGATGGCCTCGCCGTGGTCGTGGAACTCACGTGTGGGCAGCGCCGGATCGGCGAGCGGCGACTTCAAGACGCCGAAGGTGTACAGCGCGAGTTGGGGCATGCGGCTCTCCCTGGTCGGGGGTGGCTGGCGGGGGCCCGGTTCGGCGGTGGCGCACAGGGGGGCGGGATTCCGTGGGCGTGGCCGAGCCGCCCCGTCACGGGTGGCCCGGCCGGCGGGAACCTTCCGCTCCCCCTCCCGACCGCCGAGGACGAGGTGAAGGTAGCCGCCTCCGCGCTCCCTGTCGAAGTTGCGCCGCCGCCTCCGAAGTGGCTTCCTCACCACGCTCTTGCGGGGGTTGGGGAGGGCACGGGTGGGCGCGTCGTGCGCGGTCAGGGACGCGGAGCCGGTACGTGAGCGTCTGGTGCCGCCGGTGCCGGCGCCAGCAGCGCGGCCGTGCGGGGATGCTGTGGAGCCGTGCGCAGCAGGTCGGCCGGGCCGCACTCCACCAACTCGCCGGCGTCGAGCACGGCGATGCGGTCGGCGACCGCGGCCGTGTCCTGGTCGTGCGTGATGAGGACCAGCGCGAGGTCGCCGCGGTCGCGGGCCAGGCCGACCAGGAGGTCGAGGACCGCGCGCCGGGTGACCGGGTCGAGGCCGGCGGTGAGCTCGTCGCAGAGCAGCACCCGCGGCCGGGCCAGCAGCGCGCGGGCCAGGGCGGCCCGGTGCAGCTCGCCGCCGGACAGCTCGGCCGGCCGGCGGGCCACCAGGTCGCCCGTCAGACCGGTCTCGGCGAGCAGCGCGCGGGCCTGCGCGCGCGCCGTGTCGGCCGCGGTGCCGTGCAGCCGCACCGCCGTGCGCGCCACCTGGTCGAGCACCGGCCGGTACGCGTCGAACGCGGCCCGCGCGTCCTGGAAGACGTACTGCACGGCGGCGAGCTCGGCCCGGGAGCGGTCGCGCAGGCTGCGCGGCAGCGGCCGGCCGGCGAGCAGCACCTCGCCCGTGGCGTCGCGGTGCAGCCCGGCCAGGCAGCGGGCCAGGGTGGTCTTGCCGCTGCCGGAGCGGCCCACCACGGCCAGGCACTCGCCGGGCGCGATGGTGAGTTCGACGTCGCGCAGGACGGGGGTGCTGGTGCGGCCGGTGCGGCCAGTGCCGTCGGCGTGGCTGGTGCCGTTGGGGTGGCTGGCCGCGCGGTGGTGGGCGGTGAGTCCGCGTACGGACAGTGCCGCGGCCGTCGCCCGGGGGGCCGGCCGTGGCGGGTGCGGGGCAGTGCTGGCGGCTGCGTCGTCCGGGCCGCTCCCCACCTGCGGTGGAGTCACGGTCGCTCGGCCCGCCGGAAGCGCCGCGGCGACCTGCTGCGGTGGATCGGGGCGAACCGGCGGTACGGGCGGGGCCGCGGCCAGCAGCTCCTTGGTCCAGGGGTGCTGCGGGTGGGCCAGCGCCGACCCGGTGGGGCCGCCTTCGACGATGCGGCCGGCGCGCATCACCCAGACCTCGTCGGCGAGTTCCCGCACCACCTCCAGGTCGTGGCTGAGCAGGACGAGTGCGATGCCGCGTCGCTTCACGGCGGCCAGCTCGCGCACCAACTGGCGCTTGGTCAGCGCGTCCAGGCCCGTGGTGGGTTCGTCGGCCACGATGACGCGGGCGCCGAGCAGCAGCGCCTGGGCGAGTACGACGCGCTGCTGCTGCCCCCCGGAGAGCTGGTGCGGGTAGCGGCGCACCAGCTCGGCCCCGTCGGTGAGTTGGGCCGCCGCCAGGGCGCGGAGCACTCGGGCGTGGGCGGCGGCCCGGCGCTCGCGGCGCGGCAGGTGGCGCACCTGGCGGCGGGCGACGTCGCCGAGCAGGGCGCCCACCCGGCGGGCCGGATTGAGCACCGCCGCGGGGTGCTGCGGCACGTGGCCGGCGAGCCCATCGGCCACGCGTACCTCGCCGGTGACCGTGGCCCCGGCCGGGAACCTGCCGATGAGGGCCAGCCCCGTACTGGTCTTGCCGCTGCCGGACGCCCCCACGAGCGCGGTCACCCGACCGGGCCCGACCCGCAGGTCCACCCCGTCCACGATGGCCCGCCCCGCCACCTCGATGCGCAGGTCCCGCACGTCGACGACGTTCTCCACGAGCGCGCTCATCGGTCTGGCTCCTCTGGTTGGGGGTGGGATTCCGGTTGGGGTTGGATGTGGGGTTGGGGCCGGCTGCCGGATGGGGGCCGGGGGTCCGGTCGGGGCTGGCTGGGGGATGGAGACCGGCCGTCTCGTTGCGGCCGGGTGCGCCGTCGGGACTGGAGGGCGGGTCGGGACTGAGCGCCGCGCGCCGTACGGGGCGTCAGGGCCGCGTCGAACAGCAGGTTGGTGCCCATCGAGAGCGCCACGATGAGCAGCGCCGGCAGCACCACGGCCCAGGGTTGGAGGAAGAGACCGGGGCGGTTGCGGTCGACCATGACGGCCCAGTCCGCGGCGTCGGGTTCGACTCCCACGCCGAGGAAGGCGGCGGTGGCCACCAGGTACAGCACGCCCGTCAGCCGTACGCCGGCGTCCGCGACGAGGGTGCGCCGGGTGGCGCGGCCGACGTGCCCGACCGCGATCCGCCACCAGCCCTCGCCCTGCATCCGCAGCGCCTCCACCGCCGGTCGCGAGGCCGCATCGGCCGCCGTCGCCCGCACCATGCGCGCCGCGTCGGGCAGGTTGACCAGCGCCACCAGCAGCACCAGACCGAGCGCGCCCGGCTGGTAGAGGGCGGCGACCAGCAGGACGAGCAGCAGCGAGGGGACGGCGAGCAGCACGTCCAGCGGACGCATCAGCACCTCCTCCAGCCATCTGCGGTGGGTGAGCGCCGCGGTGAGGCCAAGCGGCAGGGCGAGCGCGTAGGTGAGGACGGTCGCGGCGAGTACGACCAGTACCACCGACTGCCCGCCGACGAGCACCTGGTGCCACACGTCGCGGCCGACGAAGTCGGTGCCCAGGCCGAACTGGCCGCCGGCACTGAAGGAGACGCCCCGCTGCCCCGCGGCGCCCGCGAGCCACGGCCCGAGCAGGGCGATCAGCAGCGGCGGGACGACGAGGAGCAGCCCCAGCAGGAAGGGGCCGCCGGGCGGTCGGCGGCGCGCACGGGCCGGGCCCGGCGTCGCCGTGCCCCGCGACCGGCCGCGAGGCGGCGCCGACGGCGACGCATCGGGCGGGGACGCCGGCGTACCGGAGGCGGCCGGGGCCGCCGGGGAGGGGGTGTCCGGCGCACCGGAGAGGCCCCTGGGCGTGCCGGAGGGGGCGTCCGGCGCACTGGGCGGGTCCGTGGGTGCACCAGAAGAAGGGGTCGGCGCACCGGACGGAGCCGTGGGCTCGGTCATGCGGCCACCTCGGCGCGGGGTGCGAAGCGGCGCGCGACCAGGTCGGCGGCGAGGTTGAGCAGCACGGCGAGCACCCCGAAGACCACCGCGAGCCCCTGCACCACCGGCAGGTCACGGGCCGCGACCGCCTCCATGAGCACCGTGCCCAGGCCCGGGATGACGAACAGCGCCTCGACGACGATCACGCCGCACAGCAACCAGTCGACGGTACGGGCAAGTTGCTGGGCCGCCGGCGCCACGGCGTTGGGCAGCGCATGGGCGAAGCACACCCGCGGCCCGCTCACGCCGTACCTGCGGGCCTGGTCGGCGTACGGGGCGGCGAGCGCGTCGATCATTCCGGCGCGGACCAGGCGGCTGATGGAACAGACCGGCCGGCAGAGCAGCACCGCGACCGGCAGCACCAGGGCCGCGGGGTGGGCCGGCAGGTCGTCCCCGTAGCCGACGGCGGTGGGCGGCAGCCAGTCCAGGCGCAGCGCGAAGACGGTGACCAGCAGCACGCCGAGGGCGAATTCGGGCACCGCGTACACGCCGAGCGTCACCGCGGTGATCAGCCGGTCGAGCGCCCCGCCGGCGTGCCGGGCGGCCAGCACGCCGAGCCCGACCGCGAGCGGCACCAGCAGCGTGACCGTGAGCGCGGCCAGCAGCAGGGTGGGCCCGAACCCGGCGGTGAGGTAGCCGGCGACGGGCCGGCCGGAGGCCAGCGAGGTCCCGAAGTCGCCGCGGCACAGCCCGCCGACCCAGTCGGCGAACCTGGCCGCCGCTGGCCGGTCCAGGTCCAACGCGGCGCGCAGGTGCGCGATGCGCTCGGGGTCGGGCTGGTCGCCGGCGAGCGCGACGGCGGCGTCGCCCGGCAGCGCCTCGGTGAGCGCGAAGACCAGCAGCACCACGGCCGCGATCTGGGCGAGGCCGAGCAGCAGGCGCCGGACCAGCCAGGAGCGGAGCGGGGTCATCGCAGCCACACCCGGTCGAACCTGGCCCAGTCCACCGTGTTGGCGGGCGCGTCGGACCGCACACCGGCGACGTTGCGGGCGGTGCCGACGATCCAGTCGGCGAAGCCCCACACCAGGAAGCCGCCTTCGGCGTGCAGCCGACGCTGCATGCGCCGGTAGAGCGCGGCCCGGTCCTGCGGGTCGGCGGTGGACTGGGCCTGTCGGTACAGGGCGTCGAAGTCGCGGTGGCGCCAGTGGGTGGCGTTGGTGGTGGAGTCGGTGAGCAGCCGCTGGGAGAAGTGCGACTCGATGGGCATGGCGCCCGAGCGGTAGCAGCACAGGGTGCCGGAGTCGAGCACGTCGCTCCAGTAGCTGTCCTTGTTGCCCATCCTGACGTCGACGCGCACGCCCGCCTTGGCGGCCTGGTCCCGGAAGATGCCCGCGGCCTCGGTGAACCCGGCGGCGACCGCGGAGGTGTCCAGGGTGACGCGGAGGTCCTCGGCCCCGGCCCGCCGCAGCAGGTGGCGCGCCCGGTCCAGGTCCTGGGTGCGCTGCGGCAGGTCGGCCGCGTAGTACTGGTAGCCCTTGCCGAACAGGTCGTTGCCGATCTCGCCGGCCCCCGACAGCGCGCCGTCGACCAGTTCGCGCCGGTCGGCGATGTGGAAGAACGCCTGCCGCACCCGCGGGTCGTCAAACGGTGGCCGGTCGGTCTTCATCGCCAGGGCCTGCATGGCGCTGTTGCGCAGCCGTACGACGTTGATCTGGCCGCGCCCCTCGTGGGCGCGCGCGGTGGCCGGGCTCAGTTCGTGCGCGTAATCGACCTGCCCGCCCAGCAACGCGTTCAGCCGGGCGGACTCCTCGCCCGCGATGACGAACTGCACCTCGTCCAGGTGCGGCGGGCCGTCCCAGTAGTCGTCGAAGCGGCGCACGGTGCACGAGCGGCCGGGGGTGAAGGAGACGAACCTGAAGGGCCCGGAGCCGATGGGCCGCTCGAAGCGGTCGCTGTCGCGGGGCACGACGTACGCGCCGAACGCGGCCAGCACGTTGGGGAATTCGGCGGTGGGCCGCCGCAGCCTGAACTCGATGGTGCGCGCGTCCACGGCCCGGCTGGCGGCCAGGTCGATCGGTTCCAGGGAGGCCCTGGCCCGGAAGGTGCGCCGCGGGTCGGCGATGCGGCGGTAGCTGTAGAGCACGTCATCGGCGGTGACGGGGCTGCCGTCGTGGAAGGTGGCGCGGCGCAGGGTGACCCGCCACCGGTCGAGCCGGGGCCCGGGTTCCCAGCCTGAGGCGAGGCGCGGGGTTGCCGACATGTCGCCCGCGCAGTCGGCGAGCTTGTCGAAGAGCGCCTTGGCGCGAGCCACGTCGGCGAACAGGTTGCTGCGGTGCGGATCGAGGGTCTCGGCGGCGCCTCCACCGGCGAACGCGGCCCGCAGCCGCCCACCGCGCCGCGGCGTACCCGCACCACCGGTGGGCACGGCCCGCTCCCCCGCACCACACCCGGCGAGGGCGAGCGCACCGACCCCGGCCGCGGCACCGGCAGCCAGGAACCCGCGGCGCCGCAGCGCGGGGAAGGCGCGGTCGGGTGGCACCGCGGCCGTGAGGTGGGGGTGGCTCACTCTTTCTGCCGTCCCTGTTCTCTCCGCTATCTCCGTCTCGGGCTGAGGCTGGGGCTGGGGCTCGTTCTGGGGCTGAGACTGGGACACGGGGACTCCTGGTACGAGGTGGGTGTGATGTGCGTACGGGTGTGATGTGGGTGTGGGTGGGGGCGTGATGGGGTGTGGCCCGGGTGCCACGACAGGGGCGCGGGAGTACGCGGCGTACGAGTGGTGGGGCCGGGCCCGGGAGGCGACGGCGTACGGCCAAGGGGGCGCGGCGCCCGGAACCGGGGCCGGGGCCCGAGGCGGAAACCGGGCCGGTGGTCCCGGGGGGGGCGTCAACTACCGCTCACATGCGGTGCGTTCGGCCACCAGATGCAACCGGTCACCGTCCGCGGTGCCGCGCGGCGGCGGCGCGTCCTCACTCCAGGCGGGTTCGGTCCGCGGTCCTGGACCGTCGTGGAGTTCGTGGACCCGGAAGCCGTGGCTGGCCAGCAGGTGCCGCAACTCCTGTGGAAAGAGCAGCCGCCAGGCCGAGTCCTGTTCGACGGGGTCGGAGCCGTCGTCGAAGGTCCACACCCGACGCCTGCGCAGCAGTTGCCCGACCCGGTCGAGCCTGAGCGTGGTGGTGGCCGAGTAGCTGACGCCCTGCCAGTCGAACCGGGTGTGCACCGGGGTGTCGAGGAGTTCGGTGTTGCCCAGGAAGAACGCCCCGTTCCGCAGTTCGGCCAGGAGCAGCCCGCCGGGGGCCAGCGCGCGCCGGCAGGAGGTGAGCAACCCATCGAGGTCGGCACCGGTGTGGCAGTACAACAGGGCGCTGTCCAGACAGGTGATGACGTCGAACGCACCCCGGCCGAGGTCGAATCCACGCAGGTCAGCGGTGACGTAGCGGGGCCCGGGGTGGTGCCGCTCCGCGTAGTGGAGCATCGCGGGCGACAGGTCGGCGGCCACCACCCGACGCCCGGCCGCCTGGAGGTGGGCCGCGTCCCGACCGGTGCCACACCCGAGGTCGAGCACGCGCGGCCCGGCCCCGTACGCGCGCAGCGTCGCCTCCGCCCAGCGCCCCGCGAGCCGCCCCGGATCGGGGAAGCGCGCCTCGTACAGGGCCGGGTGGTCGGTGAGCAGGTTGCCGCTGGTGCGCGGTGTGGTGGGCGCGGTCGCGGCGGCTCCGGGGCCCGTGGCCGGTGGGGGTGCCGTCGCGGCGGACGGGGCCGCGGGGCCCGCCGCGGGCGCGGTGGGGCCGGTCCGCTGGGCGGGGGACGGTGCGGTGGGCCGACGTGCCGGGACGGTGGGGCGGTCGATCATCGCCGAACTCCCTTCGGATCACCATGGCGGGCGTCGTGGCGTCGGCCGTACGTTTCGCCGTCGGATCCACCGTGGAATTCGCCGTCGCGTTCGCCGTGAAGGGTGTCGGCGGGCTGGTGCGGTACGGGGCCGGCCGGTGCCGAGTCCACCGTCTGCCGTTCCGGGAGTTCCCGCGGTTCGGGTGGTTCGGGCGGTTCGGGCAGTCCCGACCGCCTCGGCCGTTCCGGCGCGCCCCCGGTCACGGGCAGCGCACCCGACCGGTAGAGCCAACCCACCGCCGCGGCCGATGCCAGGCCGATCCCCACACAGCAGGCCCACGGCAGCCAGGGGGCGCCGTGGCGACCGCCCGCGTCCATCGCCCAGCCGACGGCCGCGTTGCCCAGTGCCGCCGCGATGCCGGAGACCACGTAGAAGACGCCGAAGTAGGTGCCGGTCAGCCGGGCGTGGCCGAACCGCGGGATCAGCTCCATCACAAACGGCTGGGCCACCATCGTCCCCAGTGCCAGCAGCAACGCCCCGGCCAGCAGCGGCAGCAGGGCGAGCGCCGCACCGGCCGGACCGTCCGGTGGCGCCGCACCGCTGACCGCGAGCGGCGGCAGTAACGCCAGCCCCATCAGGGCCACCCCGCAGCCGATCCACCGGGCGCGTGCGCCGCGCCGGCCGAGCCGGGCGGTGATGCGCAGTTGGAGGGCGAGGCTGGCGACCGTGCCGACGAGGAAGACCAGGCCGGCCGCGCCGTCCCAGCCGCTGGCCCGGCGGGCCCCGGCGGGGAGCAGCAGGTAGAGCTGGTTCTCCAGCGTGAACATGCCGACCATGGCGAGCGAGAAGGCGAGGAAGGCCCGGTTGCCGACCGCCTCGCGCCAGTCGCCGAGCACGCTGCCCGGTGCCGGTGGCACCGCGCGGGCGGGCAGGACGAGCGCCTGGGCGACGGTCAGCAGCGCGAAGACGGCAGCGGCGGTCAGGGCCGCCGCCCGGAAGTCGATCAGCAACAGGGCGCTGCCGAGCACCGGCCCGACCAGGGCCCCGGTGGTGGCGAACACGTTGAACAGGGCGAACGCCTCGGCCTTGCGGTCGCCCGCCTCCTGCGCCAGATAGGCGCGTACGGCGGGGTTGAACAGCGCCCCGGCCACCCCGCTCAGCACCGACGCGGCCAGCAGCACGGCCAGCCCGTCGCCGAGCGCGAAGAGGGCGAACCCCACGGTGCGCAGCGCGCAGCCGGCGATGATCACGCCGCGGGCGCCGAGCCGGTCGGCCGCCGAGCCGCCGACGATGAAGAGCCCCTGCTGGCTGAGGTTGCGCACGCCGAGCACGATGCCGACCACCGCGGCCGACATGCCGAGGTCGGTGCTCAGGTGCGTGGCGAGGTAGGGGACGAGTAGGTAGAAGCCGGTGTTCACACCGAACTGGTTGACCAACAGGAGGCGGCTGGCGAGCGGGAAGCCGCGTATCTCTCTCCATATGTGCACGGGTTGCTCACTTCCTCGGTCGGGGGTGGGGTGGGCCGGCTGCTGGCCCGCGGGGGCCGGGCGCGGCCGTGGGCACGCGGGGGTCGGGCGCGGGAGCGTGGCTTGCGGGCCCGCACCGTCGCCGGCCGCAGGGCACCGCACGGCCGGCCAGAGGGCACGTCGCAGCGCCCGTCACGGCGCCGGTCGGGGCACCGCCCGGTCGGCACCGTCGGCATCGTGGGCACCGGCCGTCGGGCCCACGGGGCGTACGGGAAGTACGGGGCGTACGCCGAGCCCCGGGCGGTCCGGCGCGCGGACCGTGCCGTCGGTGCCGCCGATGCCCGTCCACGGGTCGTCGGCGAGCAGCAGGTGGCCGTCCAGGTCCACCCAGCGGGCCCGGTCGGCGATGTGCACGGCCGGGGCGATGCCGAGCGAACTCGCGGTGAGACAGCCGAGCATGAGGGCGGTGCCGCTGCCCGCGACGAGGTCGGCGATGCGCAGTGCCGCGTACACGCCGCCGCACTTGGCCAGTTTGACGTTGACGCCGTGCACCCGCCCGGCCAGCCGGCGCACGTCCTCGTGCGTGACGGCGTCCTCGTCCGCGATGACGGGCACCGGCGAGTCGGCGGCGAGCGCCGCCAGCGCGTCCGGGTCGCCGGGCGCGGTGGGCTGTTCGACGGCGGCCACGCCGATGGCGGCGTACCGCGGCAGTAGGGCGCGCGCCTGGGCCGCAGTCCAGGCCCCGTTCGGGTCGAGCAGCAGCCGCACGCCGGGGGCCGCGGCTCCGATGGCGCGCACCCGGGCCAGGCCCGTCTCCGGGTCGGCGCCGCCGACCTTCACCTTGAGCGTGCGGAAGCCGCGCGCGGCCAGCCGGCGGGCGGTCTCGGCGGCGTGGTCAGCGGTGCTGATGCCGAGCGTGCGGGCGGTGCCCGCGACCGGTGCGGCCCGGGCGCCGAGCAGCCGGTGCACGGGGGTGCCCGCGCGCTGGCCGACGAGGTCGAGCAGGGCCGCTTCGACGGCGGCGACCACGGCCGGCGGGGTGTCGGCCGCGGGCAACTCCCCCACCCGCAGCGCGTCGAGCGCGCTCTGTGGGTCGGCGTGCCGGGCCAGGTCGCGGGCGGCGTCGGCCAGCAGGCGACAGATGGTGGGCGCGTCCAGGCCGAAGTAGGTGCTGGCGACGGCCTCGCCGTGGCCGCACCAACCGTCGTGTTCGATGGTGAGCCACACCGCGTCGCGGGCGGCCATGACCGAGCGGGAGATGCGCAGCGGCTCGGCGAGGTGCAGCACGGTGGTGCGGACGGTGGTCCTCACGGGGCGGTCTCCAGGGGGTCGATGACCGTGCGGCAGCGCGCCCAGCCGGTGGCTTCCACGGCCGTGGGGTGCGGGATCTCGACGGGGCGGGTGGCGGCGCGGGCCGGGTCGATGCCGTGGGCCGTGGTGAAGGCGTCGTCGTAGATGCTGGTGAGGTAGCGGTGCGGGCCGTCGGGGAAGACGGTGGCGACCACCGCGCCGGGCTGTACCCGGGCGGCCCAGGCGGCGACCCGGGCGACGGCCCCGGTGCTCCAGCCGCCGCTGACGAAGTTGGACCTGGCCAGCCGCCGGCAGGCGTCGGCCGACTCGGCCGGCCCGACCCAGTGCACCTCGTCGAAGGCCCGGTAGACGACGTTGCGCGGGTGGATGCTGCTGCCCAGGCCGCGCATCAGGCGTGGCCTGGCGGGCTGGCCGAAGATGGTGGAGCCGGTGGCGTCCACGCCGATCAGCCGCAGGGCCGGCCACTGCCGGCGCAGCGGTCCGATCATCCCGGCGCTGTGTCCGCCGGTGCCGACGCTGCACACCAGCACGTCGAGGTGGTCGAGTTGGCCGGCGAGTTCGGCGGCCAGTGATGCGTAGCCGGCGCGGTTGTCGGGGTTGTTGTACTGGTCGGGCCAGTACGCGCCGGGCAGGGCGGTCCGTACCTGGCGGAGCCTGGCGATGCGGGCTGCCTGCCAGCCACCGCGGCGCGCAGGCCGCTCCACGATCTCCAGCCGGGCGCCGTGGGCGCGCAGCAACCGCCGCATGGCGGGTTCGAGTTCGGCGTCGCAGACCAGCACTACCGGGTGGCCGATGGCCTGGCCGGCGAAGGCGAGGCCGATGCCGAGGGTGCCCGAGGTGGATTCCACGACGGGTGCTCCGGGGGCGAGTTCGCCGCGTTCGCGGGCGCCGAGCAGCATGGCGACGGCGGCCCGTGCCTTCATGCCGCCCACGCCGAGCCCTTCGAGTTTGGCGAAGAACCCGGGGTGCGGCCCTGGCAGTGCGGCGGTGATGCGGGCGAGCGGGGTGCGGCCGATGAGCGCGAGGAGTTCGGGCCTTGCGGGGGCGGCGGGTGCCGTGGCCGTCGGGGCGAGAAGCCCGGCCGCGCCGGTCAACACGGCTGTCCGTACCGGTAGATGACGCTGTCGCCGCCGTCGAGCCAGAAGAACGGGTACGGCTCGGCGCACACGGCGCTGACGCCGGCGGCCAGGAGTCTGGGCGCGATGGCGCTGCCGGTCTGGGCGAACACCACCAGTGGCTTGCCGTGGTGTGCGGCGTGTTGGCGCAGCGCCTCGAAGCTGCCGTTGCCGAGCGTCATGCCGGAGACCAGGAGGGCGTCGCAGCGGTCCAGGACGGCCGCGGCGTCGGTGTGGACGGGTTCGCCCCATTCGGTGCTGCCGCCCTTGAGGTCGCAGGGCAGGTAGCCGATGCCGCGGGCGCGCAGCGCCTCAAGGAGCGAGTTGACGACGCCGACGACCAGCACCTGCCGTGCGGTGGCGGGCAGCAGGTCGGCGACGGCACGCGCGCGGGCGCGCGACTTGTCGAGCGAGGTGCCGGCCGGTAGCCGGTGCGGTCTGGCCCGTGGGTCGCGGTGGGGTGGGAAGGCGTGCAGCAGGTAGGCGTCGAGCGCGGCCACCCGGACGGCCGGCAGCCGGTGGTCGAGCAGGGTGGCGACGTCGGCGCCGACGCACTCGTCGAGCGTGCCGGCGCGCAGGGCCCCGGGTTCGACGGCGCAGCAGCCGACGGCGCCGGCCAGCCGCAGGCTGAGCACCTCGTTGCGGTAGCCGTGGGTGCGGCCCGTGTGGCGCACGGCCTGGCTGGTACTGAAGGCGACGGAGATCCGCTGGTGGGCGGGGTCGGGCCCGAGTTCGCCGGCGCGTACCCGGCGGAGCAGGTCGGGGTAGCCGGTGGCGGTGTGCAGTGCGGTGCTCATCGGGCCACCACCTCGGCCCGTACGCCCGCGAGCAGGTCATCGACGCGGGCGCGGGCGCCGCCGCCGGTGGGGTCGCCGGCCATGACGTGGCCGAGGTAGCCGTTGTTGCTCGCGGTCGCCTGGACGGCGGTGCCCGGCTCGGCGAACTGGGCCTCAAGGACGCCGGGGCGCCGGGCGAGTTCGGCGGCGCCGTGCACCGTCTCCAGCACGCCGCTGGCACCGGGGACCAGGAAGCCGACGGCGGCACTGGCGAGGCCGGTGTCCTGAGGGGTGAGGTCCGGGGTGGCGCCCAGGGCCAGGTCACCGAGGACGGCGGCGAGGTCGATGCCGGTGACGCGGCGGACCAGTTCGGTGATGCGGTTGCCCGCCGGCCTGGGGTTGACCTCCACGATGCGGGGGCCGTCCGGGGTGAGCTTGATCTCGGTGTGCGCGACGACCCGGTCGAGCCCGAGGGCGGCGATGGCCTGCCGTGCGGTGTCGGCGGCGGCCTCGGCGGTGGCGGGGTCGAGCGCGGCCGGGAACATGTGGCCGGTCTCGATGAACGCGGGGGCACCCGCCACGCTCTTGTCGGTGATGCCGACGACGTGGGTGAGCCCGTCGAAGGAGACGGACTCCACGCTGACCTCGGGCCCGGTCAGGAGCTCTTCGACGAGCACCTGGGGCGCGCGGCGCTGGCCGCGGGCGTTGACGGGGAAGTCGGCCAGCGCACGGTGGGCGGCGGCGAGTTCGGCCTCGTCGTCCACGCGTCGTACGAACATTCCGGCACACAGGTCGACGGGCTTGATGATCAGCGGATAGCCGATCTCGCGGGCGGCGGCTGCGGTGGCGGGCCAGTCGGTGCACACGGCGAAGCGGGGGCCCGGCACGCCGGCCTCTTGGAGTGCGCGCCGGGTGAGGTCCTTGCGGCAGGCGCTCCGTACGGCCTCCGGCGCGGGGCCGGGCAGTCCGAGGTGGGCGGCGAGGTGGGCGGCGGTGGGCAAGTAGTAGTCGCACGAGGTGAGGACGCCGTCGAAGCGCAGCGCCGGCTGGAGCCGTGTCACCTGGGCCGCCAGCGCGTCGACGTCGTGGGTGTCGCAGGTGAGGACGTTGCGCGCGCCGAGCAGGGGGTGGCGCGTGCCCTCGGCCGCGGTGCGTAGGTAGTGGTGCAGGTCACGGGTGAGGAAGGTGAACTCGTGCCCGCTCTCGCGCAGGGCGCGTGGCAGCAGTCGGCTCATGGCTCCGACCCAGCTTTCGACCATCAGAAGATGACCCACAACTCTCCTCATTGACAGGGCATTTGGGGTGACCGGGGCACGCCGAAGGGGGGCCTTGGGGCGGCCGGGCCCGTTGACTGGAACGACACGTTATCGATAATCATTTTCATTGTCATCTAGCTGGCCGCCCTTCCGGCGATCGCCCTCCCGATTGCGAGCCCACCGTGCCCCGCACCCCCACGACCGCTCCCGCCCCCGCGCGGACCATCCACGACCGCCGCGGCGCCAGGGCGCGCCGACGCCGACGCGCCACCGCGACCGGCGCGGCGCTGGCCAGCGTGCTCACGCTGACCCCGGCCAGCGCGCAGCCCGCCGCGCACCCCGCGACCGCCGCCCACCCGCCGCTGGCCTTCGGCCCGTGCCCGGCCGACGTGCCCGCCCCGCCGCAGGGCGAACGGGTCGAGTGCGGCACGGTGCGGGTGCCGCTGCACTGGGACCGCCCGGCCGGGCCCACCATCGCCGTCGCCGTCTCCCGCGTCCGGGCCTCGGGCACCGCGGCCGAGCGGCGCGGCGCACTGCTGGTCAATCCGGGCGGGCCCGGGGGCGCGGGCCTTTCGTACGCGGTGACCAAGCGGGCCAAGCTCCCTGAGCCGGTGCGCCGCGCGTACGACGTGATCGGCTTCGACCCGCGCGGCGTCGGCCACAGCGCGCCCGTCCACTGCGGTGCGATGGGCGGCCTGTTCGACCTCCCGGGCGCCGACCCGATACCCCGCGGCGCAGCGGCCGAGCGCCGTCACCTCGGCGCGCTGCGCCAGTTGGCCACAGACTGCGCAGCGGGTGCGGGCGAGGCACTGGACGCGCTGTCCACGGCGGCGACGGCGCGGGACATGGACGCCATCCGGGCCGCCATCGGCGAGCGGCGTACCCACTTCCTCGGCGTCTCCTACGGCAGTTACCTGGGGGCCGCCTACGCGGCGCTCTTCCCGCACCGCACCGGCCGCCTGGTCCTGGACAGCGTGGTCGGCCCCTGGGACTGGCACGACTTCGACGTACGCCAGGCCACGGACCTCATCGACCAGCGCCGGCGACTCTTCCGGTGGTGGGCGGGCGACGCCGACAGGTACCGCCTCGGGGAGACCTCCGGACAGGTGGACGCGGCCTACCGGCGGGCGCGCGCCGCTCTCGCGTCGGCCCCGGTGGACGGTTTCGGCCCGGCCGAGTTCGACCGCGCGGTCTACCGGGCCCTGGCCCGCACCGAACGCTGGGCCCCGCTCGGCGACGGCCTGCGCGACTACCTGCGGACCGGCTCCGTCGCCGGGCTGCGGCCCGCGGCCCCGTTCGACGGCCCGGCCTCACGCAACTACGAGGCGGCCAATCGGGTCGTCAAGTGCGCGGACGGCCCCGGCCCGAGCCCCCGGCAGGTCATCGCCGACCTGCGCGACCTGCGGCGCCGCGACCGAGATCCCGTACTGGTCGGTCTGGAGGCCAGCGCCTGCGCCTTCTGGCACCACCGGCCCCGCCACCGCACCCCGCTCGGCGGCCGGCTCGCCACGCCGCCGCTGCTGGTGGCCAGCGAGCACGATCCGATCACTCCACTGGCCGGCGCCCGCGCCCTGGCTTCCACCCTGCCGGGGGCGCGCCTGGTCACCCTGCGGAACGACTACGCGCACGGGGTCTTCGCCAGCCGGGGCAACCCGTGCGTGGACCGGGCGGTGACCGGGTACCTGCTCGCCGGCACCCTCCCCGCAACCGACCTGACCTGCCACGGCGCGGGCCTGCCGGCGCACGAGGGGCGCTAGCCGCCCCGGCCCGCAGCCCCGCGCGCGACACGCGGCCGGACGGGAAGCGGCGCCCGCCACCTGCCGGGTGGTAGGGATGGCGCGCTCCCCCGTGGGGCGAAGGCGAGGAGTGAGAGGCATGGAGTGGTTCACGGCCGATGGCTACTGGTGGAGCCGGCTGGTCTTCCAACGCGCGCTGGCCGCCCTGTACCTGACGGCGTTCCTGACCGCGGCCCTCCAGTTCCGGGCGCTGCTCGGCACGCACGGGCTGACCCCGGTGCCGCAGTTCGTGGCCCGGGTGCCCTTCCGTGCGGCGCCCAGCCTCTTCCACTTCCACTACAGCGACCGGGCGTACGCGGCCCTCGCCTGGGGCGGGGCCGCGCTCGCGGCGCTCGTCCTGGCCGGCGGTGCGGACGCGGTGCCGCTCGCGGCCGGGATGGCGCTGTGGGCCGCGCTGTGGGTGCTGTACCTGTCGATCGTGAACGTCGGCCAGACCTGGTACGGGTTCGGTTGGGAGTCGCTGCTGCTCGAAGCGGGATTCCTCGCCGTCTTCCTGGGCAACTCCCGCGTCGCCCCGCCGGTCCTGGTGCTCTGGCTGGTGCGGTGGCTGCTGTTCCGGGTCGAGTTCGGCGCCGGTCTGATCAAGATGCGCGGCGACCGCTGCTGGCGCGAGCTGACGTGCCTGGACTACCACCACGAGACCCAGCCCATGCCGGGCCCGCTGAGCTGGTTCTTCCACCATCTGCCGGCGCCGCTGCACCGGGTGGAGACCGCGGCCAACCACGTGGCCCAACTCCTGGTGCCGCTCGCCCTGTTCACCCCGCAGCCGGTGGCCTCCGTTGCCGCCCTCGTCATCATCGGCACCCAGCTCTGGCTGGTGCTCTCGGGCAACTTCGCCTGGCTCAACTGGCTCACCATCACGCTGGCCGTGACCGCCGTGGACGGCGACCTGATCGGCGACCTGTCCGGCGCCGGCGCGCCACCTGACCGCGGCACGCCACCGGTGTGGTTCACGGTGCTGGTGCTGGCGGTCACGGCACTGGTGGCGGTGCTCAGCTACTGGCCGGTGCGCAACCTGTTCGCCAGGCAGCAGCGGATGAACGCCTCCTTCAACCCGCTGCACATCGCCGGCGCGTACGGCGCCTTCGGCAGCGTCAGCCGACACCGGCGCGAGGTCGTCATCGAGGGCACCGACGCCCCGCCCGGCACGGCCGACCCACAGTGGCGGGCGTACGAGTTCAAGGGCAAGCCGGGCGATCCGCGCCGTCTGCCGCGGGCGTGCGCGCCCTACCACCGGCGGCTGGACTGGCTGATGTGGTTCGCCGCACTGTCACCCTCGTTCGCCAGGCCGTGGTTCGCCCCGCTGGTGGGCAAACTGCTCGCCGGCGACCGGGCGACGCTACGGCTGCTGCGCGGCAACCCGTTCCCCGACGCGCCACCGGCCCAGGTGCGGGCCAGGCTCTACGCGTACCGCTTCACCACCTGGGACGAGCTGCGCACCACCGGCGCCTGGTGGCACCGCACCCCGATCGGCGCCTTCCTGCCGCCGGTCACCGCCCAGTCGCTGGAGGCCACGGCCCGCCGGGCCGGCCTTGCCCCGCCCCATCACGAGCGGTGACCGGCCGGCGGGCCGACACCCCGTCCCGCGGATCCGACCCCCGCGGCCCCCGCCAGCGCGGCGTCAGGGCAGGTCGCGGGCGCCGAGGCGGAGGTGCTCGATGTGGTAGACGGCCTCGTCGAGCAGTTGGGCCACATGGTGGTCGTAGAGGCTGTAGACGATCCGCCGGCCCTTGCGGGAGCCGGTGACCAGGCCGAGGGCGCGGAGCAGGCGCAGTTGGTGGGAGACGGCCGACTGCTCCATGCCGACGGCCTCGGCCAGTTCGGTCACCGGGCACGGGCCCTGGCGCAGCCGGGTGAGGATCATCAACCGCGACGGCGTCGCCAGGGCTTGGAGCGTGGCGGCGATCGTGGCGGCGGAGTCCGCGTCGAGGAGTTCCACCGGGGTGGTTTCGCCCTTGGCGCCGCCTGTTCCGTGTCCCATGCGGGTCATCGTAACCACGAGTTTCGGCAAACATCTGAAGACCTCTTCATGTATTCGGCTATGGTGAGTGCATCCACCCGCCATCGCCCGCGAAGAGGTACGCCGCCATGGCCACCCAGCTCGTCGACGAGCCCCACGCCCCTTCATCCCCCGACGCCGCCGCCGGCGCCCCGCCGCCGCGCCGCACCCCGGTGGCCGCGCTGCCGGAGGTGCGCTGGGCGGCGCTGGCCACCCTCGCCTTCGTCCTGGCGCTCCCGCTGGACCTGGCCGGCGCGCCCGGCTGGGCGTGGGGGCCGCTGTACGCGGTGTGTTACGCGGCAGGTGGCTGGGAGCCGGCCTTGGCGGGCCTCGTGGCACTGCGCGAGCGGACGCTCGACGTGGACCTGCTGATGGTGGTGGCGGCGCTCGGCGCGGCGGGCATCGGCCAGTTCCTGGACGGCGGGCTGCTGATCGTCATCTTCGCCACCTCGGGGGCGCTGGAGGCGCTGGCGACCCGGCGGACGGCCGACTCGGTGCGCGGCCTCCTCGACCTGGCCCCGGCCACCGCCCGTCGGCTGGCCCCGGACGGCACCGAGCACCGGGTGGACGTCGCGGAGCTGACGGTGGGTGACGTGGTGCTGGTGCGACCGGGCGAGCGGCTGCCCGCCGACGGCGCGGTCACCGATGGCGCCAGCGACGTGGACCAGGCGACCATCACCGGCGAGCCGCTGCCGGCGCCCAAGCGGCCAGGCGACCCCGTCTTCGCCGGCACGCTCAACGGCACCGGCGCCCTGCGGGTGCGGGTGGAGCGCGACGCCGGCGACTCGGTCATCGCCCGGATCGTGGCGCTGGTGGAGGAGGCCAGCGAGACCAAGGCGCCGACCCAGTTGTTCATCGAGAAGGTGGAGCAGCGCTATTCGGTCGGCGTGGTCGTGGCCACGCTGGCGCTGTTCGCCGTGCCGCTGGCGCTCGGCGCGCCGTTCACCGAGACGTTGCTGCGGGCCATGACGTTCATGATCGTGGCCTCGCCGTGTGCGGTGGTGCTGGCCACCATGCCGCCGCTGTTGTCGGCGATCGCCAACGCCGGGCGGCACGGCGTGCTGGTGAAATCGGCCGTGGTGATGGAGCGCATCGGCGAGGTCGACCGGGTGGCCCTGGACAAGACCGGCACGCTCACCGAGGGGGCGCCGCGGCTGGCCGCGGTGCACGTCGTCGGGCCGGTGCCGGGACGGCCCGCGCGGGCGGCGGCGGGCGCGACAGGCGCGGCGGGCGCGGAGGCGGAGGCGGCTCCGACGGGCCCGGCCGGCGTCTCCCCGGCGGACGCCGCCCTGGCCCTGGCCGCAGCCGCCGAGCAGCCCAGCGAACATCCGCTGGCCCGGGCCGTGGTAGCGGCGGCACGGGCCCGCGGCCTGGCCCTGGAGCCCGCGCACGACTTCGACTCCGCCCCCGGCAGCGGGGTGCGCGCCCAGGTCGCGGGTCAGCGGGTACGGGTCGGCAGCCCGGCCGCGACGCTCGGCGAGGCAGCCGACGGCCGGGCGCCCTCGGGCCCGGCGCCCTCGGGCGTGTCGCAGGGGGGCGTACCGCCGGTGGGTACACCCACGGCGGCTGTGCCACCGGCGGGCGTGTCCCCCGTGAGCGCGGACCCACCCGGGGCGGCGGAGGCGCGGCAGGTGGCGGAGGCGCACCGGATGGTGGCGGCCGAGCAGGAGGCGGGCCGTACCGCCGTCGTCCTCACGGTGGCCGACCGCCCGGTCGCGGTGCTGGCCGTCGAGGACCGTACGCGCGCGGGCGCGGGCGATGCGGTCGCCGCGCTGCGCCACCTCACCGGCGCCGAGCCGGCCCTGCTCACCGGCGACAACGAGCGCGCCGCGCACCGGCTCGCCGCCGACACCGGCATCACCGACGTACGCGCCGACCTGCTGCCCCAGGACAAGGTCGCGGCGGTCCGCGGTTGGCAGGAGGCCGGGCACCGGGTGCTCGTGGTCGGCGACGGAGTCAACGATGCACCGGCGCTGGCCGCCGCGCACAGCGGCCTGGCCATGGGCCGCGCCGGCTCCGATCTGGCCCTGGAGACGGCCGACGCGGTGGTCGTACGCGACGAACTCGGCACGGTCCCGGCCGTGGTGGCACTGTCGCGGCGGGCCCGCCGGGTGGTGCGGCAGAACCTGGTGATCGCCGCCGTGTGCATCGGGGCGCTGGTGATCTGGGACCTGGCCGGCCACCTCCCGCTGCCGCTCGGCGTCGCCGGCCACGAGGGTTCGACCGTGCTGGTCGGCCTGAACGGGCTGCGGCTGTTGCGCGAGGCGCAGTGGGGGCGGGGCATGACGGGCCGAGAGGGCTGAGGGTTGATGGGGTGGGGCGGGGCGGCCGGCTGCGGTCATTGCGGGGGTGCGGCCGTCCGCGGGTCGGTGGTGGCGTACGAGGTGGCCGCGGCGGCGAGCGGCCACCCGCGGGCGCGGAGGGCGGGGCACCGGGCGTGGAGTGTGCGGCGCATGGCGCGGGATGCGCCGCACAGGATGCGGGGCGCAGAGCGTGGGGCGCGAGGCGTGAGGCCGCGGAGCAGTGGGCGTGGCTGAGGTGCGGGCCGGGGCGGTTCGGGGCAAGCTCGACGACGAAACCTGGGCGTCGGTCCGGACGACGGCGGCGCCGGCCGACGCGACGGGCGGCCGGGAGGCGGGCCGCGGCCGTGCGCCCCACCGTCCAGACCGCCGCAACCGCCGCGACCCGCGAGGGCAGAGCACTGACCACCAACGGCCCGGCCGCACGGCGCCGGGGGCGACCGCCACGGCTGTCCCGGGAACGGATCGTCGCCGCGGCCCATCAGATCCTGCGTACCGAAGGCACGGCGCAGTTGACGATGCGCCGGCTGGCCACCGCACTGCACAGCACGCCGACGGCCCTGTACCACCACGTGGCGGACAAGGACGCGCTGCTGGTCTCGGTTCTGGAACACGTGGCGCGCACCCTGCCCCGCCCCGACCTGCCCGCCGACCCGCGGCAACGGGTGCTGGCGGCCTGCACCCTGATGCACGGGGCGTTCCTGGCCGACCCGTGGATGGTGCCGATCGTCGCCCGCAGCGCGCCGGTGGGCACGTCGGCCGGCTGGCTCACCGAGGAGGTCGTGGCCGCGCTGACGGAGCTGGGCCTGAGTGACGAGCGGGCCTTCTGGGCCTGCCAGACCCTCTGCTACTTCACCGCCGGCCAGGCCCTGTCCACCGCGCCGGAGCACCGCTCGGACGACGGCCCGCCGCGCCCGGACTACGTCGAGGCTGCCACGTCCGACCAGGAGTCACCCCCGCTCCCCCACCTGACCCAACTAGCCGACCGCTCCCGCCAGTTGACGGACACGTACAGCTACCAACTCGGCGTCACGCACATCGTGGACGGGGCTCTGGCACAGGGTGGTTAGCTCACGGGCCGAACCACCTCGGCGCGTGGCAGAGCAGGACGGGGGCGCCCCGGTCCGCGCCGCGGCCCCGCCCCGGTGAGACCGCCGTGGCCGGCCCGTCCAGCCGCCTGGCGCACCCGCGCAACGGCAGCGCAGCACCAGCGGGTGCGGCGCCAGCGGGAGAGCGCGGCAAGTCCTGCCGGGCCTCGTTGACCATCGCCCAGCACTCGCCCGACCGTACGAACGCGGTGCCCACCGCCGCGCCGGTCCCCCACGCCCACCTCCCGTAACGACCGCGCCCCCAACGACCGCGCGCCGGCCGGAGCCGCCTGGGCGGTCCGACCGGCGCGCGCCGGTGCCGTGCTGCTGGGGAACGATCAGTCGGTGCCCAGGACGGCCTTGACCGCCTCGCGCGCCTCCTGCGGGGTGTCGGTGGCCAGGGCGGCGCGGGCCGCCTCCTGACACGCCTGGAGGGTGTGCTGGGCCAGCGTGGCGCGCACCCGCGGGATGGCGTTGGGGCTCATCGACAGGCTGGTGACGCCGAGGCCGGTCAGGACGCAGGCCAGCAGCGGGTCGGCCGCCGCCTCGCCACACACGCCGCAGCTCTTGTCCTGCGCCTGCGCGGCCTGCGCCGCGGCCTGCACGAGGTCGAGCAGGGCCGGCTGCCACGGGTCCTGGAGCCGGGCCAGCGAACCGGTCTGCCGGTCGGCGGCGAACGTGTACTGCGCCAGGTCGTTGGTGCCCAGCGAGAGGAAGTCCACCTCGCGCAGGACGGAGCCGGCGCGCAGCGCGGCCGACGGGATCTCGACCATCGCACCGACCTTGGCGGGCAGCCCGACCTCGCGGCAGGCGGCGGCGAAGGCCGCCGCGTCGGCCCGGTCGGCCACCATCGGCGCCATCACCTCAAGCTGCACCGACAGCCCGTCCGCGGCCCGGGTGAGCGCCTCAAGCTGGCCCTTGAGCACCTCGGGGTGCTCCAGCAGGGTGCGCAGACCGCGCACGCCGAGCGCCGGGTTCGGCTCCTCGGCCGGGGTCAGGAAGTCCAGCGGCTTGTCGGCCCCCGCGTCCAGCGCCCGCACCACCACGCGGGCGTCCGGGAACGCCTCAAGGACCTGCCGGTACGCCTCCTGCTGCGCCTCGACCGAGGGGGCCTGCTTGTGGTCGTCCAGGAAGAGGAACTCCGTCCTGAACAGCCCCACGCCCTCCGCGCCGGCCTCGACCGCGGCGGCCACGTCGCCGACGCCGCCGATGTTGGCCAGCAGCGGCACCCGGTGGCCGTCGCTGGTGGCGCCGGGGCCGCTCACCGCGGCCACCGCGGCGCGGCGCTGCTCGGCCCGGGCGATCAGTTCGGCGCGGCGCTGCTCGTCGGGCTCGATGACGACCTGCCCGTCGGAGCCGTCCAGCGCCACGGTGGTGCCCTCCACGAGCTCCCCGGCGCCGGGCACCGCGACCACGGCCGGCACGCCGAGCGCCCGCGCCAGGATCGCGCTGTGGCTGGTCGGCCCGCCCTCCTGGGTCACGAAGCCGAGCACCAGCGCCGGGTCGAGCAGCGCCGTGTCGGCGGGCGCCAGGTCACGGGCGACCAGCACGTACGGGTGGTCGCTGTCGGGCACGCCCGGCATCGGCACCCCGAGCAGCCGGGCCACCAGGCGGTTGCGCACGTCGTCCAGGTCGGCGACGCGGCCGGCCAGGTACTCACCGGCGCCCAGCAGCAGCACCCGGTAGGCGGCGAAGGCGTCGTAGACCGCGCGCTCGGCCGTCCCGCCGTCGGCGATGCGCCGCTCGACGTCGGCGGCGAGCTCCGGGTCGCGCGCCATCAGGGCCTGCGCCTCCAGCACGGCCTGTGCCTCGCCGCCGGCCAGGTTCCCCCGCGCGATCAGGTCGGCGGCCACCCACTCCACGGCCTGCCGCGACCGCGCCTGCTCGCGCTCCACCTCGTCGGCGGCGATCGTGCGCACCGGCGGTTCCAGTACGGCGGTGCCCATGTGGCGCACCTCGCCCACCGCTACCCCGTCGCTCACCCCGACGCCACGCAGCACCGTCTCCATCAGACCCATCTCCCGTTCCACCGATGAAACCCCCGCATCCGCACCCGCGCCCGTTTCCGCGGACACGCCGACGCGGGGCGGTCGTCCCGCCCCGCTCTGCCGCGGGTGGCAACCGACCACCCGCCCGCGATCTACTGCCAGCGGAAGAGGACGCCCTGCGCGGCGACCTCCCCGTCCTCCACGACGTCGCTCAGCGCCTCGGCGGTGGCCTCAAGGGCGACCACCGGGCACACCGGCGACTTGCCGGCCGCTTCGACGGCAGCCGGGTTCCAGCGCACCACCGGGTCGCCGGCCTGCACCGTGTCGCCCTTGGCCACCAGCAGCTCGAAGCCCTCGCCATTCAGCTGAACGGTGTCGATGCCCAGGTGCGTGAGCACCCCGTGGCCCTCGTCGTCGACGACCACGTACGCGTGCGCGTGGAGCGAGACGATGACGCCGCTGACCGGGGCGACGGCCACGCCCTCCTCGCGGGCCGGGTCGATGGCGGTGCCCGGGCCGACCATCGCGCCGGAGAAGACCGGGTCGGGAACGGCGGCGAGACCGATGGCACGCCCGGCCAGGGGGGACAACACGAGGGTCATGGGAAGCCTTTCAACAGCGAGGGTGGGGTGGTACGAGCACGGTGGCGGCCGACCGGCGCAAGTCGCCGGCCCCTCGACCGCCACCGTGGTGGGACATGGCTCAGTGGGTCTCGGTGACCTTGGCCAGCGCGCGGGGCGAGTCCGGGTCCTGGCCGCGGGCGATGGTGACCTCGTACGCCAGCATCTGGAGCGGCAGGATCTCCAGGATGGGCTGCACCTCCTCGGCGACGCCAGCGGTGGGCAGCGCGAAGCCGGCGGACGCCTTGGCGGCCTCGGCCTCGGTGCCGATCACCACGAGGTCGGCGCCGCGGCCACGGAGCCGCTCAAGCACCGGCTGGAGCGCCTCGCCGCCGCGCCCGTCGGTGACGATGGCGATGACCGGCGAGACGTTGTCGACCATGGCCAGCGGGCCGTGCAGCAGGTCGGCGCCGGAGTAGGAGAGGGCCGGGATGTAGCTGGTCTCCATCAGCTTCAGCGCGGCTTCCTTGGCGGTCGGGTAGCCGTAGCCGCGGGAGGTCAGCACCATGCGCTCGGCGAAGCGGTAGCGGCCCGCGAGGACGCGCACCTCCTCCTGCCGGTCCAGGACCTGCCGGGCCAGGTCGGGCAGGACCTTGGCCGCCGCGCCGTCACCGCCGGCGAGCCCCTCCACGAACAGGTACAGGGCCAGCAACTCGGCGGTGTAGGTCTTCGTCGCCGGCAGCGCCTTCTCCGGGCCGGCCAGCACGTCGATGTGGTACTCGGAGACCTGGGCCAGCGGCGAGTCGGCGTTGTTGGTGACGGCGAGGGTGATCGCACCGGCGTCGCGCGCGGCCCGGGTGGAGGCCACCAGGTCCGGCGAGCCACCCGACTGGCTGACGGTGATCACCAGCACGTCCCGCAGGTCGGGCTTGGCCTCGTACGCCGTGGTGGTGGACATCGAGGTGAGGCCGCACGGCAGGCCGAGCCGGATCTCCAGCAGGTACTTGGCGTAGAGCGCCGCGTTGTCCGAGGTGCCACGGGCGGTCAGCAGGACGAAGCGGGGGTTGCGACCCGCGATGGCCTGGGCCACCTCGCGGATGCGGGGCGCGCCCTCCTCCAAGATGCGACGCAGTACCTCGGGCTGCTCGGCCATCTCGCCGGCCATGATCCGGCCCGGACGATCTTCGTGCTGAGCGGCAGTCGTCGCCGACATGTAGGTGCCTCCCATTGGGCGCTGTGAAGCGCGGATGGTGATCTCCCGCGCGTCTTATTTGTACCCCGTACCGCTTCAGAGGTCTAGTCCACTCCCCCGCGTGGCGCGACGGTGCCCTGACGGGCACTCTGCGTGTGGGTCAACACCCGCCCACAGGGCACCAGTCGACCTCCGCTACCCCGTTCGAGTGCCCGCCGGTGCGGGTGAGCCGGGGGCCGGCGACGTGACCGCTGGGCACGGGCCGCCGTTGGCCCGGTGTGACGACGACGCGGCGTGCCACTTCATACCACCGCCGACGCCCCCTGCGCTCCCCGACGGAGGCGAAGGCCACGTGTACAACGGGTGCGGAAACGGTTCGGCTCACCCAGCAACCTGCGCCGACCGGCGTGCCGGCCCCGGTCCCGGCGCTGATCACCACGCCGGTACGGGTCGCGCCGGCCCCCGCAGCGCCCCTCCCGACCGGCCTTGCTGCTTCCTCCTCCGCCCTCTCCCCCGTCTCCCCCGCCCGGGCGGCACGGGTCTCCGGCGCCCCGGCCCCGCTGCCGCGCCCGCCGGTCCCGACGACTGACGTGCCGATCTACGCGGAGCTCGCGCAGCGCTGGGGCGCCGCGGGGCGGGCGGTGCCTGGCGCGTACGACGAGGAGTGGCAGGCGTTGGCCGGCGGGCCCGCCTGGCCGCGGGAGGAGACGGGCCGCAGGACGGGCCAGGCGGTGGATGCCCCCGGGCGCCCGGCCTCCGCGCAGGGCCGGTCGGGCGGCGGCCCCGCAGGCCGCGACTGAGGCGACCGGGCCGGCCCCACAGGCCGGTGCCCTCGCGGGCGCCGGGACGGCCGGACGTGGCCCGCTCAGCGGGTCGAGCGCTCGGGGGCGGGGAGCCGGTCGGCCCGCGGCCCCCATGCCGCCGGGCGCCGAGGGGCCCGCACGGCGCGGCACCGGGGCCCGACGGCCGGCGTTGCGGCTCCCGCGGCCCGGAGCGGCCGAGACCGCCGGCCCGGCGCGGGGGCCGGGCACGGCGGTCTCGGTCGCAGCCGCCGCCGTGCCGGGCCCGTTCCGTCCCTCTCAGCCCGCTTCAGCGCGTGCCTGCACGCGCCGGTCCGCGCCGGTCCGCACCGCTAGCCGGCCACCGTTCCGTTTGCGGCCAACCGGGCCAGGACTTGGCGCAGCGCCGGGGCGCCGCGCCGGGCGTCCTGGTCGCTGGCCAGGAACCAGTCGAGTTCGGCGATCTCGCGGGCCGGCCGCAGCTCACCGGTGGCCGGGCCGGTGAAGCAGGTCATGCGCAGCGGCCGGCCGCCCTGCCCGTGGGCCTCGTCCTCGATGACGAACGCCGGGGTCAGCTCCCGCGGGTCGGCCCGCACGCCGAGTTCTTCGGCGAGCTCCCTGGCCAGTGCCTGGGGGCCGCTCTCGCCTGGTTCGAGCTTGCCGCCCGGCAGGTAGAACACGTCCCGGCCCTGGGTGCGGACGGCCAGCAACCGGCCGTCGCGCACGCACAGCCAGGCCACCGACTCCAGCGGGGCGAGCGGCTCAGTCATCGCCGCCGCCCGCCGCGCCGTCTTCGAGGTTGCCCTCGGTCTCCAGGTACAGCTCGCGCACGGCCGCCAACGTCTCCTGGTCGGGCTCCGCCCACAGGCCCCGGCTCTCCGCTTCGAGCAGCCGCTCCGCCATGCCGTGCAGGGCCCACGGGTTGGCCTCTTCGAGGAAGGCCCGGTTCTCCGGGTCGAGCAGGTAGCTCTGGGCGAGTTTGTCGTACATCCAGTCGGCGACCACGCCGGTGGTGGCGTCGTACCCGAAGAGGTAGTCGACGGTCGCGGCCAGTTCGAAGGCGCCCTTGTAGCCGTGCCGGCGCATGGCCTCGATCCAGCGCGGGTTGACCACCCGGGCGCGGAAGACCCGGGAGGTCTCCTCGTGCAGGGTGCGGGTGCGGACCGTCTCCGGGCGGGTGCTGTCGCCGATGTACGCGGCCGGGGCGGTGCCCTTGAGCGCGCGCACGGTGGCCACCATGCCGCCGTGGTACTGGAAGTAGTCGTCGGAGTCGGCGATGTCGTGCTCGCGGGTGTCGGTGTTCTTCGCCGCGACCGCGATCCGCTTGTAGGCGGTCTCCATCTCGTCCCTGGCCGGCCGTCCGTCGAGCCCGCGGCCGTACGCGTAGCCGCCCCAGACGGTGTAGACCTCGGCCAGGTCGGCGTCGGTGCGCCAGTCGCGGCTGTCGATGAGCTGGAGCAGGCCGGCCCCGTAGGTGCCGGGGCGGGAGCCGAAGATGCGGGTGGTGGCGCGGCGTTCGTCGCCGTGCTGGGCGATGTCGGCCTGGGTGTGGGCGCGTACGTAGTTGTCGGCCGCCGGCTCGTCCAGCGCGGCGGCCAGCCGTACGCCGTCGTCCAGCAGGCCCACCACGTGCGGGAACGCGTCGCGGAAGAAGCCCGAGATGCGCAGCGTCACGTCGATGCGGGGGCGGCCGAGTTCGGCCAGCGGGATGGCTTCGAGGCCGGTGACCCGGCGGGACGCCTCGTCCCACACCGGCCGCACGCCGAGCAGGGCCAGCGCCTCGGCGATGTCGTCGCCCGCGGTGCGCATGGCGCTGGTGCCCCACAGGGACAGGCCGACCGACTGCGGCCAGGTGCCGTCGTTGTCGGTGCGGTAGCGCTCAAGGAGGGAGTCGGCGAGTGCCTGGCCGGTCTCCCAAGCGAGCCGGCTGGGCACCGCCTTGGGGTCGACCGAGTAGAAGTTGCGGCCGGTGGGGAGCACGTTGACCAGGCCGCGCAGCGGCGAGCCCGACGGGCCCGCGGGGACGAAGCCGCCGGCGAGCGCGTGCACCACGTGGTCGATCTCGGCGGTGGTGCCGGCGAGCCGCGGGACCACCTCGCGGGCCGCGAAGTCGAGGATGGCGGCGACGTCCTTGCGCACGTCGTCGGGGAGCGCGGCGCACACCGTCTCGGTGGCGCCCACCTCCCAGCCGGCGTCCTCCATGGCCTGCACCAGCGTCCTGGCCCGCTCCTCGATCTCGTCCGCGCTGGTGCGGGTGGCGGCCGACTCGTCCAGGCCGAGCGCCTCACGCAGCCCGGGCAGGGCCGCGGTGCCGCCCCAGATCTGCCGGGCGCGCAGGATGGCCAGGACCAGGTTGACCCGCTCGGGCCCGGTGGGCGCGCCGCCCAGTACGTGCAGCCCGTCGCGGATCTGGGCGTCCTTGACCTCGCACAGCCAACCGTCGACGTGCAGCAGGAAGTCGTCGAACCCGTCGTCGTCGGGCCGGTCGTCAAGACCGAGGTCGTGGTCGAGCTTGGCGGCCTGGATCAGGGTCCAGATCTGGGCGCGGATGGCGGGCAGCTTGGCCGGGTCCATCGCGGAGATCGCCGCGTACTCGTCGAGGAGTTGCTCCAGCCGGGCGATGTCGCCGTAGGACTCGGCGCGGGCCATCGGCGGCACCAGGTGGTCCACCAGCGTCGCGTGCACCCGGCGCTTGGCCTGGGTGCCCTCGCCCGGGTCGTTGACCAGGAAGGGGTAGATCAGCGGCAGGTCGCCGAGGGCGGCGTCCGGGCCGCAGGCAGCGGACAGGCCGGCGTTTTTGCCCGGCAGCCACTCCAGGTTGCCGTGCTTGCCCAGGTGCACCATGGCGTCGGCGCCGAAGCCGCCGTCCTGCTGCGCGGTGGCGATCCACCGGTAGGCGGCCAGGTAGTGGTGCGAGGGCGGCAGGTCGGGGTCGTGGTAGATGGCGATGGGGTTCTCGCCGAAGCCGCGCGGCGGCTGGATGACCACGAGCAGGTTGCCGCGCCGCAGGGCCGCGAGGACGATCTCGCCCTCGGGGTCGCGGCTGGTGTCCACGAACATCTGCCCCGGCGGCGGGCCCCAGTGCTCCTCCACGGCGTCCCGCAGCTCCTGCGGCAGCCCCGCGTACCAGCGGCGGTAGTCGGCGGCCGGGATGCGCACCGGGTTGCGGGCGAGTTGTTCCTCGGTCAGCCACTCCTGGTCGTGGCCGCCGGCCTCGATGAGGGCGTAGATGAGTTCGTCGCCGTTGCCGGACGCGAGGCCGGGCAGCGCCCCCTCGCCCTCCTCGGGCCCGAGGTCGAAGCCCTCGGCGCGCAGCCTGCGCAGCAGGGCGACGGCGCTCGCCGGGGTATCGAGACCGACCGCGTTGCCGATCCTGGAGTGCTTGGTGGGGTACGCGGAGAGCACCAGGGCCAGGCGCTTCTCGGCGGCCGGTACGTGGCGCAGCCGGGCGTGCCGTACGGCGATGCCGGCGACGCGGGCGGCGCGCTCGGGGTCGGCCGCGTAGACCGGCAGGCCGTCCTCGTCGACCTCCTTGAAGGAGAACGGGACGGTGATCAGACGGCCGTCGAACTCGGGCACGGCCACCTGCGTCGCGGCGTCCAGCGGCGAGAGGCCCTCGTCGTTCTCCTCCCAGGCCGCGCGGGTGCCGGTCAGGCACAGCGCCTGGAGGATGGGCACGTCGAGCGCGGCGAGCGCGCCCGCGTCCCAGGACTCGTCGTCGCCGCCGGCTGACGCCTCGGCGGGCTTGGTGCCGCCCGCGGCCAGCACGGTGGTGACGACGGCGTCCGCGGCGCCGAGCGCCTCGATGAGCTCGGGCTCGGGGGCCCGCAGCGAGGCGACGAACAGCGGCAGGGCCCGCCCGCCGGCGTCCTCGACGGCCGTGCAGAGCGCGTCCACGAAGGCGGTGTTGCCGCTCATGTGGTGAGCCCGGTAGTAGAGCACCGCGATCAGCGGGCCGCTGGCGTCGGCCCGGGCGGTGCGCTCCAGCGGGCCCCAGGTCGGGGCGGGCTGCGGGGGCTCGAAGCCGTGGCCGGTCAGGAGCACGGTGTCGGAGAGGAAGCTGGCGAGTTGGCCGAGGTTGGCGGGCCCGCCGTGCGCGAGGTAGGCGTGCGCCTCGGCGGCGATGCCGACCGGGACCGTGGACGCCTCCATGAGCTGGGCGTCCGGGGCCTGTTCACCGGTGAGCACGACGACCGGGCGGTCGCCGGCGAGCAGCAGGTCAAGGCCGTCCTGCCAGGCCCGCAGGCCGCCGAGCAGGCGGACGACGACGAGGGAGACGCCGTCGAGCAGGGCGGGCAGGTCGGCGAGGTCGAGCCGGGCCGGGTTGGCGAGCCGGTAGGGCACCGGGCCCTCGGCCGCACGAGCGCTGAGCAGGTCGGTGTCGGACGTCGACAGCAGGAGGATCATGCGGCAGCAGCCTTCCTCGGGGTCCGCGCCCCGGGCGGGTGGGAGGACGGCAGGAGTTCCTGGCTCGCCCGGCATCGCTGCCGGACTCACAGTGGCGGGACCGCGCCGGGTTCACACCGGCTTCCTCCCCTGGCGCCGTCGCTTGCGGGAGCGGGCCAGCAGGCCCGTCGGGGAGCATAGTAACGACCTGGCCAGCGCCGCGTCGCCGGCTCCCGCCCCCGGTCAGGCCCGGCACGCCCGGGCGTGGCGGCCCCGACCGCGGCCCAGCCGGCCGCGACGGCCGCCGGCCCGCGTACCCGCCACGGCCGAGGGCCACCGGGTTGGGCCCGCCGGCCAGCCGGGCCGACCCGACAACCGGACGGCACTTCAAGGCCAAGCAAGGCCGAATAAGGCCGGAACCCGACGCCCGCGCGCGACGGCTGGCCCGCGGTCGGGCCGCGACACGGCGCACGCTTGGCGGGGTTCGACGCCGCCGTGCGTACGGTGTACCGCGCCCGTCCAGCGCCCGACCCGGTCCTGCACGCGGTGCAGCCGGGCCTCGCCGTACACCCCGCGCGACCCCTGTGCCCGGCGGGCCCCGCCCCGCCGCAGCCGTACGCCCGGCGCGACCCTGCCCCCGTCTTGCGCCGGGCCGCGCCCCTGCGTCCGGTGCAGCCGCGCCCCGCCCCGTACGTCACGCGACCTCACGAGCGGCGCGAAGGACACCGACCACGCCAGCGGCGCTGACGAGAGCAACCACACCAACAGCACCGCGACCGCGACCAGCACCAGCACCAGCACCAGCACCAGCACCAGCACCAACACCAACACCAACACCAACAAGGACAGCCCGAGCCGAACCGAACCACCGCGCTGAGCGACCCGCAAGCGGCGCGGCATCGCCCCTCCCGTCGGTCTCGTGGCCCGTCAGCCCGGAGCTGGTGGCCGGGGGTCCCCGCTGACCTGGTGCGGGAGGTTCCGGGCGGGGGGATCGTCGGTATGCTCGCCGCCATGCCCCTCACCCCGACAACCACCCCAACTGGGGAGGAACCGCCCAGCCGCACGGGCGATGACGCCTGTCCCGGCGCGCTGCGGCTGCACCGGGCCGACGACGGCTTCCTGGCCCGCGTCCGGCTCCCCGGCGGGCTGCTGACGGCGTCGCAGGCGACCGAACTCGCGCTGGCAGCACAGGAGTTGGGGGACGGCGCGCTCGATCTGACCTCGCGGGGCAACGTACAGCTCCGCGGTCTCGGCGCGGCCTGCGGCGGGGAACTGGCCGACCGGCTGCGGGCGGCCGGCCTGCTGCCTTCGGCCAGCCACGAGCGGGTGCGCAACGTGGCGCTGTCGCCACTGTCGGGGCTCGACGGCGGCGGGCGGGTCGACGTGACGCCCTGGGTGCGGGAGTTGGACCACCTGCTGTGCGCGGCGCCGGACGCGGCCGGCCTCTCGGGGCGGTTCCTGTTCGCGGTGGACGACGGCCGCGGCGACGTGGCCGCACTCGGGGCCGATGTGACATTGATCGCAACGGCACCCGGGGACGCGCTGCTGCGGGTGGCCACCGGGCACCCGGCGCCGCCGGCCGGCGCCGCCGTACCCGACCCCGTCCTGCTGCGCATCGCCGCGGTCGACGCACCGCGCGCCGCGCTGACCGCGGCGCTCGCCTTCCTCGCCGCGGCGCGGGCCAGTGACGCGAAGGCGTGGCGGAGTTGGGAACTGCCCGGCGGCCCCGAGCGTTACGCGCTCTTCGCGCGGGAGCTGGACGCCGCGCTCGCCGCCGCGGGCATCGCAGCCCGCCCCTGGCCGCACGACGGGCGGCCACCACACGTCATGCCCGCGGGGTTCGCCGCGCCACTGCCCGGGCTGGTGCCGGCGCCGGACGGCGGGCGCACCGCGCTCAGCGTGGCCGCGCCGCTCGGCCGCTTCGCCGGTGCCCAGTGGCACCTGCTGGCCGATGCCGCCCGGGCGGGCGCTGGCACCTTGCGGGTGACGCCCTGGCGCGGCGTGGTGGTCCCCGGCCTGACGCCGGCCGCCGCCGCGGCCCGGCTGGCCGAGTTGGCCGGGACCGGCGTGCTCGCGGACGCCGGGTCCGCCGGGTACGGGGTCGGCGCGTGCACCGGGCGCCCCGGCTGCGCCAAGTCCCTGGCCGACGTACGGGCCGACGCGGCCGACACCATCGCCCGTGCCTCCACCCGGGCTTCGCTCCCCGCGGCCCGCGGCACGGGCCCGGCCCGCACCGACCGCCCGGCACCGCTGCTGCCCGTCTACTGGTCGGGCTGCGAGCGGCGCTGCGGCCACCCCCAAGGGCGCTGGGTCGACGTGCTCGCGGGCGTCGACGGCTATCGGGTGACCGTCACGGGTACGGAGCACACGGCGCGTACGGCGTCCGACACGGCGGAACAGCGGGCTGGCAAGGCCCCGACGGCGGAGCGGGAGACGGGGACGGATACGAGGTCAGGGCCGGGGCCGGAGGCTGAGGCGGGGCCGGCGCCGGCCGGCGCGGCCGGGCGGGCCGAGCACGCCGGGCGACCGGCCCCGTCCTACCAGCAGCCGCCCGACCTGCCGGTTGCGCCCGAAGAATTGGCGGGCGTGCTGGCGGCGGCGCGCACCGTTCCGTAGCCACCGGGCGGGCCGGCGCCCGCCGCCGCCGTACCGGGCCACCGCGGCGCACACCGCCCGGCCCACACCGATCGAGGACAGACCGAGGGACATCGAGGACACAGTGTTCGACTACGAGAAGGACGGCGCGGCCATCTACCGCGCCTCCTTTGCCACCATCCGCGCCGAGGCCGACCTCGCCGCCCTGCCGCCCGACGTCAGCCAGGTCACGGTGCGGATGATCCACGCCTGCGGCATGGTCGACCTCGTCAAGGACCTCGCGTACACACCGCAGGTGGTGTCCGCGGCGCGGGCCGCGCTGCGCGCCGGTGCGCCCATCCTGTGCGACGCGAACATGGTCGCCAGCGGCGTCACCCGCAAGCGGCTGCCGGCCGACAACGAGGTGCTGTGCACCCTGGCCGACCCCGCGGTGCCCGCACTGGCCAAGGAGTTGGGCACCACGCGCAGCGCCGCGGCGCTCGAACTGTGGCGCGACCGTCTTGCGGGGTCCGTGGTGGCCATCGGCAACGCGCCCACCGCGCTGTTCCGGCTCCTGGAGATGATCGAGGCGGGTGCTCCGCGCCCGGCCGCGGTCATCGGCGTTCCGGTCGGCTTCATCGGCGCCGCCGAGTCCAAGGAGGCGCTGGCCGGGCACCCGGCGGCGCTCGACCACCTGGTGGTGCGCGGACGGCGGGGCGGCAGCGCCATGGCCGCCGCCGCGATCAATGCGATAGCGAGCGAGGAAGAGTGAGCGAGCAGCAGGAGCGGCCGGCCGGCACCGGCAAGCTGTACGGGGTCGGGCTCGGCCCGGGCGACCCGTCGTTGATGACGCTGCGGGCCGTCGAGGTGATCGGCGGCGCCGACGTGGTCGCGTACCACAGCGCCCAGCACGGTCGGAGCATCGCCCGCGCGATCGCGGAGCGGCACCTGCGGCCCGACCACATCGAGGAACGGCTGGTCTACCCGGTCACCACCGAGTCCACCGACCACCCGGGCGGCTACCGCGGCGCCATGGAGGACTTCTACGCCGAGGCCGCGGCCCGGCTCGCCGCCCATCTGGACGCGGGCCGCACGGTGGCGGTGCTCGCCGAGGGCGATCCGCTGTTCTACGGCTCGTACATGCACATGCACAAGCGCCTCGCGGACCGCTACCCGACGGAGGTGATCCCCGGCGTCACCTCGGTCAGCGCGGCGGCGGCGCGCACCGGGGCGCCGCTGGTGGAAGCCGAGGAGGTGCTGACGATCCTGCCGGGCACGCTGCCCGAGGAGGAGCTCACCGCGCGGCTCGCGGCCACCGACTCCGCGGCCATCATGAAGCTGGGCCGCACCTTCCCCACCGTACGGCGGGCACTGGAGCGCTCGGGGCGGCTGGCGGAGGCACGGTACGTGGAGCGGGCCACGATGAGCGCGGAGCGCACCGCGGCGCTGGCCGACGTGGACCCGGACTCGGTGCCGTACTTCTCGATGGCCCTGCTGCCGAGCCGGATCGGCGCCCAGCGGCCCGGTGACGCCGCGCCGCAAGCCGCGGCTGCGGTGGACGCCGCCGAGCAGCCGCAGGCCACCTCGGTCGGTGCGGCGCAGGCCGGGCCGGTGGCCGGCGGTGAGGTCGTGGTCGTGGGGCTCGGCCCGGCCGGTCCGCTGTGGCTGACGCCGCAGGCGCGCGGCGCGCTCGCCGCGGCCGACGACCTCGTCGGCTACACCACCTATCTGGACCGGGTGCCGGTCAGGGCGGGTCAGCGGCGGCACGCCTCGGACAACAAGGTGGAGGCGGTACGGGCGGAGTTCGCGCTCGACCTGGCCCGCCGCGGACACCGGGTGGCGGTGGTCTCCTCCGGTGACCCGGGCGTGTTCGCGATGGCGACCGCCGTCCTTGAGGCCGCCTGCGAAGACCCCTACCGCGAGGTCCCGGTGCGGGTGCTGCCCGGGATGACCGCCGCGCACGCAGCCGCAGCGAAGGCCGGCGCCCCGCTCGGCCACGACTACGCCGTCATCTCGCTGTCCGACCGGCTCAAGCCCTGGGAGGTCATCGCGGAGCGGCTGCGTTCGGCCGCGGCGGCGGACCTGGTCCTCGCCCTGTACAACCCCGGCTCGCGCAGCCGCAGTTGGCAGGTGGGCAAGGCCAGGGAACTCCTCCTCGAACTGCGCGCCCCGGACACCCCGGTGGTGCTCGGCCGCGACGTGGGCGGCCCGGAGGAACGCGTACGGATCGTCCGCCTCGGCGACCTGGACCCGGAACAGGTCGACATGCGCACCATCGTGCTGGTCGGCTCGTCGCAGACCCAGGCGGTACGGCGGGGCGACGGCACCGAGGTGGTGTGGACGCCGCGCCGCTATCCCCCGGCGTGAGGGGTCGGTACCGGTCTGCGGGGTGAGGCCGTGGGGCGCTCTGCTGGCTGAGGTGGGGCGCCCGGCTGGCTGGGAGTGGGTGCTTGTTGCTGGCTGGCGGGGTGGCTCGCCGCGGGATCGCACCGCTGCGGGGCGGGCGTCCGCGTACGTAGGCCGTTCGCGTACGCGGACCGTTCCCTTCCGCTCGGGGCAGCGGGACGGCGAGGCGACGCGGGGCAGTGGTCAGGCCACAGCGGGAGCCGCACCACCCCGGCCAGCAGCCCGTACGCCCGTACGCACAAGGCCGGCGGCCCCGCTCAGCCCAGCCGCTCCCCCAACCAACGCACGGCCCCCGCCACGTCCTCGACCGTGGCCACGCCGGCCGGGGCCGGGGGGCGGCGGACCACGACGACCGGGAGGTGGGCGTCGCGGGCCGCGGTGAGTTTGGCCGCGGTGGCCTGGCCGCCGCTGTCCTTGGTCACCAGGACGTCGATCCGGTGGCGCCGCAGCAGCTCCCTCTCGCCCGCGAGGTCGAACGGGCCGCGGTCGAGCAGAACCTCCATCCGGGGCGGCGCCGGCGGGGCCGGGGCGTCCACCGAGCGGACCAGGAACCAGTGGTCGGCCAGGTGCGCGAAGGCCGCGAGGCCCATCCGTCCGGTGCTGAGGAAGACCCGTTCGCCCAGGCCCGGCAGCGCGGCGGCGGCCCCGGCCAGCGAGTCCACCAGGTGCCAGCGGTCCCCGGGGGCGGCGACCCACCCGGGGCGGCGCAGGGCGAGCAGGGGAACATGGGCGGTGACCGCCGCCCTGGCGGCGTTGGAACTGATCGTGTCGGCGAAAGGATGGGTGGCGTCAATGACCGCGTCCACCTGGTGTTCCCGCATCCAGCGGACCAGCCCGTCAACCCCTCCGAAGCCACCGATGCGCACCTGCCCCGCCGGCAGCCTGGGCCCGGCCACCCGCCCGGCGAGCGAACTGGTGACGCGGACCGGACGGCCCCCGGCGGCCCCGTTCGCCACCAGTTCGGCGGCGAGCAGCCTGGCCTCGGTGGTACCGGCGAGGATCAGCACGTGCGGTGCCGCGGTCATGGGCGCGCTCCAGGTTCGTACGGGCGGTGGCGCCGGCCGCCGGGGGGCGGCCGGCCGCAGGGGTGCCCAGTGCGGTGCGGTGACCGGCCCTGCGCGCCGGACGGCCGCTGGGCCAGGCCGTCCGACGTGCGACGACGCCCCCCGCACCCGGCGTTCGGGTACCCGCGCTACGGTACGCGCCGCCGCCCCGCCCCCGACGAGCCGGTGCCCCGGGCGGCCCCCGCTGGCCTGCGCCCCGCCCGCTGCCGGGCGGCCGGTAGTACCGGTCCCGCCGGCCACACCGGATATCCCGGGCCCGTCGGTCATGCCAGGCGTGTCGATCGCCGAGGTGGCGTCAGCACCGGGCGGTGTCGGCCGTGGCTGAGCAGCACGTACCGGAGACGCCCGACGAACCTGCCGGGGCCGCGGAGGCGGCGGGCGGGCGGCAGGCGCAGCTCCAGCACACCGGGCTGCGACCGGGTTGGACGACGGGGGCGTGTGCCACGGCCGCAGCGAAGGCCGCGTACACCGCCCTGCTCACCGGCGACTTCCCGGACCCGGTGACGATCACGCTGCCCCGGGGGCAGCAGCCGGCCTTCGCGCTCGCGGCCGAGGAGTTGGCGTCGGGTTGGGCGATGGCCGCCATCGTGAAGGACGCCGGGGACGATCCGGACGTCACGCACGGGGCGCTGGTGCGCAGCCGGGTGCGGGAGTTGCCGCCGGGCTCGGGCGTGGTCTTCCGGGCCGGGCCCGGCGTCGGCACCGTCACCCGGCCCGGGCTGCCGCTGCCGGTGGGTGAGCCGGCGATCAACCCGGTGCCGCGACAACTGATGCGCGAGCACGTCGCCGAGGTCGCCCGGGAGTTCGGCGGGCGCGGCGACGTCGAGATCGAGGTGGCCGTCGATCACGGCGAGGAGCTGGCCCGCAGCACCTGGAACCCGCGCCTGGGCATCATCGGCGGCCTGTCCATCCTGGGCACGACGGGGGTCGTGGTGCCCTACTCGTGCTCCGCCTGGATCGACAGCATCCGGCGCGGCATCGACGTGGCACGGGCGGTGGAGCAGCGGCACGTGGCCGGCTGCACCGGCTCGACCTCGGAGAAGGTCGCGATGGCCGAGCACGGCTTGCCCGAAGAGGCGCTGCTCGACATGGGCGACTTCGCCGGTGCGGTGCTCAAGTACCTGCGCCGCAACCCGGTGGACCGGCTGACCATCGCCGGCGGCTTCGCCAAGCTCTCCAAGCTGGCCGCCGGCCACCTCGACCTGCACTCCGCGCGCTCCCAGGTGGACAAGGGCTTCCTGGCCGAGCTCGCCAGGCACGCCGGCGCCGACGAGGCCCTGGCGGCGGCGGTGGCCGCGGCCAACACCGGGCTTGAGACGGTGCAACTGTGTGCCGCGCGCGGCGTCCCGCTGGGCGACCTGGTGGCCGAGACCGCCCGCGAGCAGGCCCTGGAGGTGTTGCGCGGCGCGCCGGTCGCGGTCGACGTGATCTGCATCGACCGCGCCGGCACGATCGTGGGCCGGGCCGAGCCGCGCGGCCCCGGCGCCTGACCTTCGGCGGCCGGGCCGCGCGGGCCCGGCCCGCGGAGCAGCGGCACCCGCGCGCGCTGGCCCCACCCGGTGCGTACGCGGTGCCTGCGCCCCGGCGGCCGTGAACCACCGGTCCGCGCCCAGCCGGCCGTCAACCCACCCGTCGTTGCCCGATCGACGGGCGCCCCACCGGCGATCGCCGTGCCGGCCTAGACTCGCGGGAATGACAGCCAACAGCGCGGTGGTCCGCCCGGTGGCGCCAGGCGACCTGGAGACGGTCGGCGCCATCTACGCGCACTACGTGCGCCACACCGTCGTCACCTTCGACGAGAACGCACCGGCGACGGCCGACTGGCAGCGGCGGCTGGACGAACTCTCCGCCCGGGGGTTGCCGTTCCTCGCCGTCGAGTACTGCGGCGACGTGGTGGGCTACGCCTATGCGACGCCCTGGCGCGCCAAACCCGCCTACCGGCACACCGTCGAGAGCTCGATCTACCTGGCGCCCGACCGCACCGGCCGCGGCCTCGGCGGCGTCCTGCTGCGCGACCTCCTGGAGGCGTGCGCGGCGGCGCGCGTACGGCAGGTGATCGCCGTCATCGCCGACGCCGGCACCGGGGCCTCGGTCGCCCTGCACCGGCGGCACGGCTTCACCGACGCGGGGCGGCTGGCCGCGGTCGGCGCCAAGCACGGGCGGTGGATCGACACGCTGTTGATGCAGCGCACCCTGGTCCCGCGGCCGGCCGGGCTCCCCGTACCGCCGCAGTGACCGGCCCCACGACCACCGCGGGGCCGGCCTTCGCTCCCACCGCCGCTGAGCCGCCGCCGCTGACGCCGTCGGGCGGCCCTACGCGGACCGTTCGCGATCGGTGGAGTACAGGTAACTGTCGCTGAACTGCTCGGCGCCCAGGGTGCGGCCGACCATGATGACGGCCGTACGGGTGATGCCGGCCGTGGTGGTCTGGGCGGCGATGGTCTCCAGCGTGCCGCGCAGGACGAGCTCGTCGGGCCGGCTGGCCATCGCCACGACGGCGGCCGGGCAGTCGGCCCCGTAGTGCGGCAGCAACTCGGCCACCACCCGTTCCACGTGCCGGGCGGCGAGGTGCAGGACGATCAGGGCGCCGCTGCGGCCGAGGGTGGCCAGGTCCTCGCCGGCGGGCATCGGGGTGGCGCGTTGGGCGACCCGGGTGAGGATGACGGTCTGCCCGACGGTCGGCACCGTCAACTCGCGGCCGAGCGCCGCCCACGCCGGCACCCCGGGCACCATCTCGTACGGCACGCCCGCCGCGTCCAGCCGCCGCATCTGCTCGGCCACCGCGCTGAACACCGAGGGGTCGCCCGAGTGCAGCCGCGCCACGTCGTGACCCGCGGCGTGCGCGGCCACCAGTTCGGCGGTGATCTGGTCCAGGTCGAGTCGCGCGGTGTCCACCAGGCGGGCGTCGGGCGGGCACTCGGCCAGCAGTTCGCGGGGGACCAGGCTGCCCGCGTACAGGCACACGGCGCAGCGCGCCAGGGTACGGGCGCCGCGCAGCGTGATCAGGTCGGCGGCGCCGGGGCCGGCACCGATGAAGTACACCGTCATCGTTCTTCTCCTCGGTCCGGTCCGGCCGCCCGGTCGGCGGTCGGTGCGTCGGGCGGGCACGCGGCGGGGCTGGCCGCGGCTGCGGGCCGGGCTGCGACGGCGGCCGGCTTGGTGACCGCCCACTGGGTGACCGGCATCGCCTGTCGCCAGCCGGTGAAGCCGCCGACCGGCACGGCGCGGGAGACGGCGATGCGGACGAGTTCCCCGCCGTGCCTGCGGTACCAGTCGGCCAGCAGCGCCTCCGACTCCAGCGTCACCGTGTTGGCGACCAGCCGGCCGCCGCCGGGCAGCGCGGCCCAGCAGGTTTCGAGCAGGTCGGGCGTGGTCAGCCCGCCGCCGATGAACACCGCGTCCGGCGTGGGCAGTTCGGTCAGCGCGTCGGGCGCCTTGCCGGTGATCACCCGCAGCGCTGGCACCCCGAGGGCGGCGGCGTTGCGGCCGATGCGGGCGGCCCGGACCGGATCGCGCTCGACGGTCAGCGCCCGGCAGGCGCGGTGCGCGCGCAGCCATTCGATGGCGATGGAGCCGGAGCCGCCGCCGATGTCCCACAGCAGTTCGCCGGGGGCCGGCGCGAGCGCGGCCAGCGTGGCGGCCCGCACCCGGCGCTTGGTGAGCTGGCCGTCGTGCTCGTACGCGTCGTCGGGCAGCCCGGGTACGGCGGCGAGCCGCGGGGCCAGACCGGTGGACCGGCACTCGATCGCGATCACGTTCAGCGCGTCGCCCGGCTCGTCCGGCCAGGTGTCGGCGGTGCCGGTACGGTGCCGTTCGCGCTCGCCGCCGAGTTGTTCGAGGACCCACAGGGCGCTGGGCCCGAACCCGCGCTCCCGCAGCAGCGCCGCGACCTCGCCCGGGGTGTGGGCGCCGGCGCTGAGGACCAGCAGCCGCCTGCGGTCGTAGAGCCAGCGGTTCAGGCCGGCCAGCGGCCTGCCGACCAGGCTGACCACGTCCGCGTCCTCCTGCGGCCAGCCGAGCCTGGCGCAGGCGTACGCCACGGACGAGGGGTGCGGCAGCACCCGTAGCCGCTCGGGGCCGCACTCCTCGCTGAGCGCCCGCCCGATGCCGTAACAGAACGGGTCGCCGCTGGCCAGGACGGCGATGCGGCGCCCGGCGTGCGCGGCGAGCAGCCCGGCGACGGCCGGCCGCAGCGGGGTGGGCCAGGGCACGCGGCGCCCGGGGCACGCGGCGGGCAGCAGGTCGAGCTGGCGCGTCCCGCCGATCACCACCTCGGCCTCGCGCAGCGCCTCGCGCGCGGTGGCCGTGAGCCCGCCCCAGCCGTCGGCACCGATCCCCACGACCGTCACGGGCCCGGCGTCGTCGGCGGGGGCGGTGGGCGGAGCGGTGTTCACGGGTGGGGGTTCCTCGACGGTCGGGGACGGCAGCAGCCGAACTCTACTGACCTGCTGCGATCACCTTGCGACCGGGCCGCCCCCGACGGCCGGGGCCGGAGGGCGTGCGATCCGTGCGCGGTCCTTGCCGGGCTCGACCGGTCGGTGTCGGTCAGCGCGGAGCGCGGAGCACCCCGTCCGTCACCGCCCCGGCACGCGGGGCAGTACGCAGTCCCCGCACAGGCCGCCGCCCGGCACCCGGTAGTACAGGCAGCAGGTGCTGCGGCGGAAGACCGGGCCCGCGCCCGGCAGCCAGTCGCCGGTCGAGCGCAGTGGCTCGGTCGCGAACAGTTCCCGACTGAGCGCCCTGGCCAGTTCGGCCGCCTCGGCCGGTGCCTGGGGCCGGAGGGCGAGCGTCGTGGGGGCCGCCGACGGCGTGCGCAGCCAGCGGTACAGCACCCCGAGTGCGCCCGCAAGGGCCGAGCCCGCGTTCCCCCAGAGCAGCGTCCCCGCGACGCCGGACGCGGCGGTGGTCGCCCGGTGCAGCGGGGTCAGGTGCGCGTCCACGACGGCGCTGCGGAGTTGTGCGGCGAGGGCCGCGGGGTCGCTGGTCGGCGCCGGGGGCCGGTCCTGGGCGTCCGTGGTCGGTGGCAGCCACAGTTCGTCCGGCGCGCTGCGCTCGGGGTGCCACCACAGCCGCCGCGGGCCGAAGTCGGGTACCTGGCCGGCGAGTACGGCGCTGCCCACGGCAAGCGACCACAGCCGGCCCGCCAACCCCTGGAAGCTGAGCGAGGCCACCACCCGGGCCTCGTCCGTGCCCAGTCGTCCGGCCACCGTGGCGTGCCGGTGGCGCAGCCCGGGCGGTGCGTCGCCGGCACCCGGTACGTCCGCCGCACCGGGCAACTCCCCCGCGCCCGGCACGTTCCCCGCGCCCGGCTCGGCGGCCGGCGCCTTTGCTCCGCCAGGGCCGGGGCCCGTGCCGTACGCCTCGGCGAGCGGTAGGTAGCCGTCGGCGCGGGGCCCGCCCGGGCCCGGCGGGTCGGTGCGCACGGCGAAGAAGGGGCCGATCGCGGCGACCGCGGCCAGCACCTGGGTCGGCGAGGTGGTCGAGGTGGGTTCGGGCATCGGCGTGACCGTCCTTCCTGGGCCTCGGGCCCCTGGGGCGGGATCAGGCTAACCGGCCGCCCGGCGCCGGGGTCCAGGGGGCGGCGCCCGGTGCGGTTGGGCGCGGAGCACGTCACGTACTGAGGTGGGTGTGTCGCCTGAGGCCGGCGGCGCCGGGGCAGGTGCGTCGCCCGTGGCCGGCGCCGGGCCGCGCGCATCGCTCGTGGCCAGCGCCGTCGGGGCGGGTGAACGACGAGTCGGGGCGGGTGGGGTGACAGCCGGGGGTGGGGCGGCAAGTCAGCGCGGGTGAGATGGCGGCCGGGGCGGGTGGGGTGGCGACCGGGGCGGGTTGAGAAGATCGCCCCAGCAACGCGCCCGCCCGCCGGGCCCCGTGCCCTACCGGCCCGCCCCTACCCGCACCGACCCGCCCCTGTCCGTCCGCCTCTCCGCGGCCCGCCCCTCGGCAGGCCACCCCGCCGAGCCGGCGCCCGTCACCCATCGATGCGGGTACGCCACGCGCGTGCCCGCCAGCGACCCACCGGAGCAGATCGATGAACCACTCCCCCGCCGCCGCAGCCGTCCTCACCCAGGTGCGCGGCCAGGTCGGCACGCTCACCCTCAACCGTCCACGGGCGCTGAACGCCCTCACCCACGCCATGGTGCGCGACCTCACCGACGCGCTGACCGCCTGGGAGCAGGACGACACGGTGCGGGCGGTGCTGCTCACGGGTGCCGGCGAGCGCGGCCTGTGTGCGGGCGGCGACATCCGGGCCATCTACGAGGACGCCCGCGTCGGCGGCACCGCGTCGCGCGCGTTCTGGCGCACCGAGTACCTGCTCAACGCGCAGATCGCCCGTTACCCCAAGCCGTACGTGGCGCTCATGGACGGCATCGTGATGGGCGGCGGCGTCGGCGTCTCCGCGCACGGCTCGGTGCGCATCGTCACTGAACGCTCCACGCTCGCCATGCCGGAGGTCGGCATCGGCTTCGTCCCCGACGTCGGCGGCACCCACCTGCTAGCCGCGGCCCCCGGCGAGTTGGGCACCCACCTGGCGCTGACCACGGACCGGATGGGCCCGGGCGCCGCCATCGCAGGCGGCTTCGCCGACCACTTCCTGCCGTCGGCCGAACTCCCCGCGTTCGCCGAGGCGTTGGCCACCGGCGACGTCGCCGACGTGGTGGCCGGGTTCGCCCGGCCGGCCCCGGCTGACGAGTGGGAGCAGCACCGCCCGTGGATCGACGCGTGCTACGCGGCCGACTCCGTCGAGGAGATCGTCACCCGGCTTGAGGAGTGTGGCGTGCCGGCCGCGAAGGAGGCCGCCGAGCGCATCATGACCAAGTCGCCCACCGCGCTGAAGGTCACGCTCAGCGCGCTGCGCCGGGCCCGCCGGCTTGGCGCCCTGGAACCGGTGCTCGACCAGGAGTACCGCGTCTCGTGCGCCGCGCTGTCGCTGCCTGACCTGGTGGAGGGCGTCCGGGCGCAGGTCGTCGACAAGGACCGCAGGCCCCGCTGGAACCCCGCCCGCCTGGCCGACGTCAGCCCGGCCGACGTGGCCGGGTTCTTCGCCGATCTCGGTCCGGAGGAACTGGGCCTGGCGGCACGCCCGTAACGCCCGCGGCCCGCACGCCCGGCCTGCCTGGGCCACCCGGTCCCGCTGCGGGGCGCGCGGGCCCGGGCGCGCGGTTCCGACGCGCGCACGGCAGCGTGCCCCGGCGCCGGGCGGTACCGGATCGGCGCCGGGCCCGCCCCGGCGCCGGTGACGCGATCCCCCGCGGGGGCGTCCCGGGGTCCGGCCTAGACTCCGCCGCATGAGCTACGTGATCACCGACATCGCTCGGGACCTGGCCCCGCAGGGCGTGCTGCGGGCCTCCATCAACCTGGGCAACCCGGTGCTGGCCCAGGGCACGCCGACGGCGCCGACCGGCATCACGGTGGACCTCGCGCGGGAGGTCGGCGCCCGGCTGGGGCTCCCGGTGGAGTTCCAGTGCTTCGACGCCGCCCGCAAGTCGTACGAGGCGATGGCCACCGGCCGGGCCGACCTGTGCTTCCTGGCCATCGACCCGGCGCGGGAGGCCGACGTCGCCTTCACCGCGCCCTACGTCGTCATCGAGGGCGTGTACGTCGTCCCGCAGCAGGCGCCCTTCGCCAGCGCGGCCGAGGTGGACCGCGCTGGCGTCCGCATCGGCGTCAAGCACGGTTCCGCGTACGACCTGTTCCTCTCGCGCACCCTGCGCCACGCGTCCGTGGTCCGCGGCGACGAGGGCGTGGACACCTTCCGGGCGCAGGGGCTCGACGTCGGGGCCGGCATCCGCGAGCCGATGACTGCATACGTGGCCGCACACCCGGACGTCCGGCTGATACCGGATGCCTTCCTCCAGATCCGGCAGGCGGTGGGCACCACCAAGGACCGCGCGCCCGCCACGATCGGCTTCCTCCGGGACCTGGTCGACGAGCTGACGGCGAACGGTTTCGTCGCCGCCGCGCTGCGCCGCGCGGGCCAGTCCCCGGCCCTGGTCGCCCCGCGCGACTGAGCACTCCCGCACCGCCTCGTGGCCGGGGGCCGGGCGCCGGACGACCCTGCGGGCCGGCCGAACCGTGTGGCCGGGTGGCCGCGTACCCGCCCCGGGCCCCGGCCCCGTGCGTGGCGGCGCCCCGGCCGCGAAACCGACCGACGGACGGCGATGGCGACAGTGACGCCAGCGGCAACGACAACGGCAACGACAACGGCAACGGCCCTGCACACGACGGCGGGCGGCCGGACGGGGTTGTTCCCGTCCGGCCGCCCGTCTCGGTGGGCCCGTCGTACGACCGGGCCGCGCTCAGGCCCGCGGGTGGCGGCCGTTGAGCGCGGGGTCGGCGTGTTCCGTACCTTCCGTACCGGTCGGTGACCCGAACGCGGCGAGGAGTTGCTCGGCCGCGAGGGAGGCCGTCAGCGTGCCGTCCCGCAGTTGCCGCTCGACCTCGGGGGTCAGCCGGCGCACCGCGGGGTGCTCCCGGAGCCTGGTCAGGAGCTGGTCCTGAACCATCGTCCAGGTCCACTCGACCTGTTGGTCGCGCCGCTTGCGTTGGAGCGCGCCCGTCGAGTCGAGGACCTTGCGGTGCTGCTCGATGCGGTCCCACAGGGTGTCGAGCCCGGTGCCCTCGCGGGCGCTACAGGTGAGCACCGGCGGGTTCCACACCTCGTCCGGGTGGGGCGGCGCCTCGCCACCCCGGCCGGCCGCGCCCGCCCCGTGCCCGCCGCTGGCCTGCGGGCGCAACAGCCTCAGCGCGCCGGCCAGTTCGCGGGCGGCCGAGCGGGCGTCCCGCTCGTGCGGCCCGTCGGCCTTGTTGACCGCCACCAGGTCGGCCAGTTCCACGACGCCCTTCTTGATGCCCTGGAGCTGGTCTCCGGTACGGGCCAGGGTCAGCAGCAGGAAGGTGTCGACCATGCCGGCCACGGCCGTCTCGGACTGGCCCACGCCCACCGTCTCGACCAGCACCACGTCATACCCCGCGGCCTCCATCAGCACGATGGTCTCCCGGGTGGCCCGGGCCACCCCGCCCAGCGTGCCGGAGGTCGGCGAGGGCCGGACGAAGGCGGCCGGGTCGACGGCCAGCCGCTCCATCCGGGTCTTGTCACCCAGGATGGAGCCGCCGGTCCGGCTGGACGAGGGGTCGACGGCGAGCACCGCGACCCGGTGGCCGCGCCCGGTGAGCAGGGTGCCCAGCGCGTCGATGAAGGTGGACTTGCCGACGCCCGGCACCCCGCTGATGCCGACCCGGCGTGACGTGCCCGCGTACGGCAGCAGTTCGACCAGCAGTTGTTGGGCGAGGGCGCGGTGGTCGGGCCGGGTGGACTCCACGAGGGTGATGGCCCGGGCGATCTGCGCCCGGGAACCCTCGCGGACGCCCCGTGCGTACGCGCCTACGTCGATCTTGGGTGGCATGGGCTCACAGCTCGTGGCCGAGCGCCGCACCCAGCGACGTGACCAGGTCGTAGGCGGCGTCGGGGATCACCGTGCCGGGCGGGAAGACGGCCGCTGCGCCCATCTCGCGCAGCGTCTCGACGTCCTGCGGCGGGATGACGCCGCCGACCACGATGGTGATGTCCTCGCGCCCCGCCTCGGCCAGTTGCTCGCGCAGCGCGGGCACCAGCGTGAGGTGACCGGCGGCCAGCGAGGAGACGCCGACGATGTGCACATCGGCCTCCACCGCCTGCCGGGCGACCTCGGCGGGGGTCTGGAACAGCGGGCCGACGTCGACGTCGAAGCCGAGGTCGGCGAAGGCGGTGGCGATCACCTTCTGGCCCCGGTCGTGCCCGTCCTGCCCCATCTTGGCGACCAGGATGCGCGGCCGACGGCCCTCGGCCTCCTCGAAGGCGCGCACCAGCGCCCGGGTGCGGTCCACGCCGGTTGACGGTCCTGCTTCGTCTCGGTACACACCGGAGATCGTACGGATCTGGCCCGAGTGGCGCCCGTACACCTTCTCCAGGGCGTCGGAGATCTCGCCGACGGTGGCCTTGGCGCGGGCGGCGTTGACGGCCAGTGCGAGCAGGTTGCCCGAGAGGTCGCCGGCGCGCTGGGCGCCGTTCTCGGCGGCGCCGGTGAGCGCCCGCAGCGCGTCCTGGCACGCCTGCTCGTCGCGCTCGGCGCGCAGCCGGCGGAGCTTGTCGATCTGTTGGGCGCGGACGGCGGAGTTGTCGACCTTGAGGACGTCGATCTGCTCGTCGCTGTCCACCCGGTACTTGTTGATGCCGATCACTGGCTGCCGGCCGGAGTCGATCCGCGCCTGGGTGCGGGCCGCGGCCTCCTCCACGCGCAGCTTGGGGATGCCGGCGTCGATGGCCTGCGCCATGCCGCCGGCGGCCTCGACCTCCTCGATGTGCTGCCAGGCGCGGCGCGCGAGGTCCAGGGTGAGCCGCTCCACGTACGCGCTGCCGCCCCACGGGTCGATGACCCGACAGGTGCCGGACTCCTGCTGGAGCAGGAGTTGGGTGTTGCGGGCGATGCGGGCGGAGAAGTCGGTGGGCAGCGCCAGCGCCTCGTCCAGCGCGTTGGTGTGCAGCGACTGGGTGTGCCCCTGGGTCGCGGCCATCGCCTCCACGCAGGTGCGGGCCACGTTGTTGAACACGTCTTGCGCGGTCAGCGACCAGCCCGAGGTCTGTGAATGGGTGCGCAGCGAAAGGGACTTGGCGTTCTTCGGGTCGAACTGCTTGACCAGCTTGGCCCAGAGCAGCCGGGCCGCGCGCAACTTGGCGATCTCCATGAAGAAGTTCATGCCGATCGCCCAGAAGAACGAGAGCCGCGGCGCGAAGGCGTCCACGTCCATGCCCGCGTCCAACCCGGCGCGCAGGTACTCAACGCCGTCGGCGAGGGTGTAGGCCAGCTCCAGGTCGGCGGTGGCCCCGGCCTCCTGGATGTGGTAGCCGGAGATGGAGATGGAGTTGTAGCGCGGCATCTTCTGCGAGGTGAAGGCGAAGATGTCGGAGATGATCCGCATGGAGGGCTGCGGCGGGTAGATGTAGGTGTTGCGGACCATGAACTCTTTGAGAATGTCGTTCTGAATGGTTCCGGCCAGCTTCTCGGGCGCGACGCCCTGTTCCTCCGCGGCGACGATGTAGAGCGCGAGGATGGGCAGCACCGCGCCGTTCATCGTCATCGACACGCTCATCTTGTCCAGCGGGATGCCGTCGAAGAGCTGCCGCATGTCGTAGATGGAGTCGATGGCGACGCCCGCCATGCCGACGTCGCCGGTGACCCGGGGGTGGTCGCTGTCGTAGCCGCGGTGGGTGGGCAGGTCGAAGGCGACCGACAGGCCCTTCTGGCCCGCGGCCAGGTTGCGCCGGTAGAAGGCGTTGGACTCCTCGGCGGTGGAGAAGCCCGCGTACTGGCGCACCGTCCACGGCTGGTTGACGTACATCGTCGGGTACGGGCCGCGCAGGTAGGGCGCGATGCCCGGGTAGGTGCCGAGGAAGTCGACGCCTTCCAGGTCGGCGGCCCCGTACAGCGGCTTGACCCCGATGCCCTCGGGGGTCTCCCAGACCAGCGCGTCCTGGTCCTTGCCGGTGCTCTGGCGGAGCGCGGCCCGCCAGTCGTCGGTGGTCGGGCCGGGTGCGCCCGTGTCGTCGCCGGTCAGTTGGATGTTCGCGAAGTTCGGGATGGCTCCCGTGGCGTCCGCTCCGCCTTGCATCACGCAATCCCCATGGTGTTCAGGGCCGAGGTCAGCACCTCGACCGCGTCGCAGCCCGCGAAGACGAACTCGTCCACCCCGGCTCGAAGGTAGTCTTCCCGCCGCTCGCCGGGGCGGCCCGCCAGGTAGACGCGGGTGGCGCCGGCGGCCTTGAGCCGGGCGGCGGCGTCCTCCGCCTGTTCGGCGTAGAGCTGGTCGGTCGAGCACAGGCAGGCGATGCGCGCGCCGCTGCCGGCGAAGGCGTCGGCCGCGGCCTGTGCGTCGGTGCCGGCCTGCTCCTGGACGGCCGCGATGCCGCCGGCCTGGAACAGGTTGGCGGCGAAGGTGGCGCGCGCGGTGTGCGCGGCGGCCGGGCCGAGGGTGGCCAGGAAGACCTTCGGCCGCTCGCCGGTCGCCGCCAGGTGGGCGTCACTGCGGGCGCGCAGCGTCTCGTACGCCTCGTCCCTGCGCACCCGCGGCAGGCCGCCGGTGAGCCGCTGCGGGGCGGCCTCGCGCTCCACCGGGCGCTCGTCCAGCAGCGGGAACTCGCTGACGCCGGTGATCGGCTCCTTGCGCCGGGCGAGGTCCTTGGAGCGGCGCTGCCAGGTGGCGGCGAGCCGGTCGGGGATCAGGCCCGAGGTGAGCCCGTCGGCGATGCCGCCGGCCGCTTCGATCTCCTGGAACCAGGCCCAGGCCGCCTCGGCGACCTCGTCGGTCAGCCGCTCCACGTACCAGGAGCCACCGGCCGGGTCGATGACGCGGGCCAGGTGCGACTCCTCCAGCAGGATCGCGGAGGTGTTGCGGGCGATGCGCCGGGCGAAGCCGTCGGGCAGGCCGAGTTCGCTGTCGAAGGGGAGCACGGTCACCGCGTCCGCGCCGCCGACGCCGGCGCCGAGGGTGGCGACGGTGGTGCGCAGCATGTTCACCCACGGGTCGCGCCGGGTCATCATCACCGGCGAGGTGACCGCGTGCTGCCGCTGGGCCGCGGTGCCTTCGGCGGCGCCGCACACCTGCGCCACCCGGGCCCACAGCCGGCGGGCGGCGCGCAGCTTGGCGATGTTCAGGAACTGGTCGGCGGTGGCCGCGTAGCGGAATTCCAGTTGGGCCAGCGCGGCGTCGACGGAGAGGCCACCTGCGGTGAGGGCGCGCAGGTAGCCGACGCCGGCGGCGAGCGAGCAGCCGAGCTCTTCGGCGGTGGAGGCGCCGGCCTCGTGGTAGGGCAGGGCGTCCACGCTCAGGGCCCGCACGCCCGGGTAGTCGGCGCTGGCGCGGCGGGCGAGTTCCACCGCTGCGGCCAGTTGCGCCTCCAGCGCGTCGGCCGCTCCGGTACGGGCCAGCAGGCCGTACGGGTCGGCGCCGAGCACGGCGAGCGCGGCGTGCCGGGGCACCTCGCGCGCGTCGTAGAGCGCGAACAGGGCCGCGCCGGCGGCAGCGGCGTCAGCGCCGGGGTCGAGTGCGACGGTCACCAGGTCCAGGTAGACGCCGTCCAGGGCGCGGGGCAGCGCGTCGACGGGCAGCGCGCCGTCGCCGACCGCGAGCCACAGCGAGGTCACGCCGTTCTCCAGGTCGGCGAGGACCGCTTCGCGGGTGCGCTCGGGGTCGGGGTGCGCGTGCCGCTGGCGTACGTCCCAGCCGTCTACCGCAGCCCCTTCGGGGCGTCCGCCGCGGAGGAACGGGGCGAAGCCGGGGAAGCCGGCGGCCGTGGAGGCGTCGGGCGCGTCGTCAGAGGTGTACAACGGACGGGCGGCGATCCCGTCCTGGAGCGAGGTGGTGAGCACTTCCTCAGCAGCGGCTCCGCTGGCGTCGGACGCACCGGACTTGCGCAGTACGTTGCCAACAAGGTGTTGCCATTGCTCTCGGGTTGCTTCCGGGAACTCGGCTGCCAAGGGGAGCCCGTCGGGCAGGACCGTCATGCGACGGAGACTAGGCGAGGTTTGTGGGCGACAGGAGTAGGGCACCCTGTGATCTTGCCCTCGTTACGGTTGAGTAAGCGCCACACATCGCTAGGGTACGGACAGAATGACCTGCAAAGGGCTTACGCGCAACGGGGGTTCACCATGGGATACGGCACAGACGAGACTGCCGTAGGGAACTTGACAAACGGGGCTTCGCCCGTCATCCCGAGCGCGTTGGTGCCCGCCGAGGTCGCCTGGGCCGACGCGGTGCGCACCGACGCCACGCCCGACGTTCTCTTCCCCGAGGAAGCGGCTCTGCTCACCCGGTCCGTACAGAAGCGGCGGAACGAGTTCACGACGGTCCGGGCGTGTGCCCGGCGGGCCATGGCGGGCCTAGGTCTGCCGCCCACCCCGGTGCTGCCCGGCAAGCGCGGCGAGCCCGGCTGGCCCGAGGGCGTGGTGGGCAGCATGACGCACTGCGACGGGTACCGGGCCGCCGCGCTGGCGCCCGCCTCCGTCGCGCGATCGATCGGCATCGACGCGGAGCCGCACGCCCCGCTGCCCGACGGCGTGCTCGACGTGGTGTCGCTGGCCCCGGAGCGGGAGCGCGGACAGCAGATCGCGCGGGGCGCCTGGGGCGGCGACCCGGTGCACTGGGACCGGCTGCTGTTCAGCGCGAAGGAGAGCGTCTTCAAGGCGTGGTATCCGCTGGCCCGACGCGAACTCGACTTCTCCGACGCCGAGTTGACCTTCGACGCGGCCCCGGCTTCGTCCGTCCCCGGCTCCGGCGGCCCCGACCGGCAGGGCACCTTCCGGGCCCGACTGCTCCCCTCGGCCGACGTTCCCGACGGGTTCCCCTTCAGTGGTTTCGAGGGCCGCTGGGTCATCCACGACGGCTTCGTCGTCACCGCGATCGTGACGCCTCCGGCGACGGTGCCCGGCCCCCGTTGATCCTGCGGGTGGCCCTTTCGGGGCACTGGTCACCCTCCCCGTTTCCGTCATGTTAACCCGTCATCTCCCTTGCCTTGACTGGCAGTTCCGTTGTTACGAGAGCGCGTCGAGGCCAACCTCTCCCGCGCGGTATTGGGTACCGCGGCGACGGGTGCCACGGTGACGGGCGCCGCGCCCGCGGTCTGCTCAGAACAGCTCGCCCGGCAGTGGCCGTAGGGGGCCGGTGGGGGCGGCCGTAGGGGGCGAGTCGGCGTGCCCCACACGGCGTACCGCGACGGCATCTGGGTGGCGCGGCGCCACACCTCACACCGGCGCCACACTCCACCCCAAAGACGCCCGCAGACACCCGCGCCGTCACCGGAAACACCCTCCGCCCCACCCGGGCCGAACGCACCCCTCACACACCCACACCCGGCACAGCACGTCATGCAGCATGTGCAAGGCTCATTCATCCATTCGTTTGCAGATGCTGCTCAAACTGGCCTACTGTCCCGCACATGCAGTCCTACAGCATCGGCCAAGCGGCGCGGCTGCTTGGCGTCAGTTCGGACACCGTGCGCCGGTGGGCGGATGCGGGGCGGGTCGAGACGCACCGCGACGAGTCCGGTCGACGGTTGATCGACGGGCGGGAGCTCGCGGCGTTCTCCGTGGAGTTGGCGCAGGGGGGCGAGGGGGACGGGGACGCGCCGTACACCTCGGCGCGCAATGCGTTCCCCGGCATCGTCACCGCCGTCAAGCTCGGCGACGTCGCGGCCCAGGTGGAGATCCAGGCCGGGCCGCACCGGCTGGTCTCACTCCTGACCCGGGAGGCCGTGGAGGAACTGGGCCTTGAGGTGGGCGTGCGCGCCACCGCGCGCGTGAAGTCGACCAACGTGCACATCGATCGCGTCTGACCCGGCCGACCGGGCTGGCGGCTCCGCGCCCGCCCCACCGCGCACCCCGTGCACGGCGCCCGCCCGCCCACGCCGCTCCCCCGCCAGGACCGTGAACAGGACCGTGAAGGAGCCCATCGTGTCCCTGACTCCGCTACGTCGCCGTGCCGCCGGCGCCGCGCTCTGCCTCGCCGCACTGCTCCCGCTGACGGCCTGCGGCTCCGACGACGACTCGACGGGCTCCGACGCCAAGACCCGACTGACGGTGCTGGCAGCGGCCTCGCTCACGGACGTCTTCGCCGACGTCGGCAAGGCGTACGAGAAGGACCACCCGGACGTACGGCTGCGGTTCTCCTTCGCCGGGTCGCAGGACCTGGCCGCGCAGGTACGGGCCGGCGCCCCGGCCGACGCGCTGGTCACCGCGGACCTGCCGACGATGCAGAAGCTGCGCGGGGACGTCGGCCAGTACGCGACGATCGCCAAGAACCGGCTGGTCATCGCGGTGGGCGAGGGCAACCCGCGGCACGTGCGGGGGCTTGATGACCTGGCGGACAAGGACCTCAAGGTCGTCCTCGCGGCCCCCGAAGTGCCGGTCGGCCGGTACAGCAGGGCCGTGCTCGACGGCGCGGACGTGCACGTCAAGCCGGTGTCGCAGGAGCCGAGCGTGCGCGCCGTACTGAGCAAGGTGAAGCTGGGCGAGGCCGATGCCGGCATCGTCTACGTCACCGACGCGACCACCGCCGAAGACCGGGTCGACACGGTCGCCATCCCGGATGACGAGAACGCCGTCGCCACCTATCCCGCGGCCCCGCTGAGCGCCTCCCGGCACGAGGAGCAGGCGCGGGCCTTCGTCCGGTGGCTGACCTCCCCGACGGCGCAGAAGATTCTGCGTACGGCCGGATTCCAACGCCCCTGACGTGGCGGCGAGGGAGCGGGAGGCGATGGAGGACAGCGCGGGCCCTGCGGGCGACGGGCGGCAGCGCGCGCCCGGGTGGCGGCTGCGCCGCTCGGCGTCGGGTGCTGCGCGCGGTGGGCGACTGCGGCGGCGCGGCACCCGGCCCGGCACCCCGCTGGCGCTGGCCGTGCCGGCGGCGCTGGCGGTCGCGCTGCTGCTGCTCCCGCTGATCGGCATGGTGGCCCGTACCTCCTGGTCCGAACTGGGCGGGCATCTGAGCAGCGGCCCGGTGCGGGAGGCGCTGTGGCTGTCGCTGACCGTTTCGTTCTGGTCGCTCGGCATCTCCGTGCTGCTGGGGGTGCCGCTGGCCTGGGTGCTGGCCCGGGGCGCGTTCGCCGGCAAGACGTTGGTGCGCTCGCTGGTGCTGCTGCCGATGGTGTTGCCGCCCACGGTCGGCGGTGTGGCGCTGCTGCTCAGCTTCGGCCGCCGGGGGCTGCTCGGTGGGGTGCTTGCGGACTGGTTCGGCCTCACTCTGCCGTTCTCGACCGCGGGCGCGGTGGTCGCGGCGACGTTCGTGGCCATGCCGTTCCTGGTCATCAGCTTGGAGGGCACGCTGACCGCCCTCGACCGGCGGTACGAGGAGACGGCGGCCTCGCTCGGGGCCGGGCCGTGGCGGGTGTTCCGTACCGTCACGCTCCCGCTGGTGGCGCCGGGACTGCTCGCTGGCGCCGCGCTGACCTGGGCTCGGGCGCTCGGCGAGTTCGGCGCCACGATCACCTTCGCGGGCAACCTGCCGGGCGTCACCCAGACCCTGCCGCTCCAGGTCTACCTGCTGCTCCAGGCCGATCCCGAGGCGGCAACCTCGGTGTCCCTGCTGCTGTTGGCCATCGCCATGGCGGTGCTGATCGCGCTGCGCGGCCGGTGGGCCGGCGGCGCGCGCCCGGCGGCGGGCAGCGGAGGCGGCTTGACGGACCCGGCTGACGCCGGCCAGGAACCTGGCCACGAGGTCGGCCAGAACGCGGATCAGAAGGCGGATCAGAACGCCGGTCAGGACTCCGGTCAGGACTCCGGTCGGGACGTGCGTCACGGCACCGGTCACGACGCAGGCATCGGTCAGGACGCCGTCCGGGGCGCCGGGGAGCGGCCGGCCGGGTCGGGTTGGCCGCTGCGGGCCCGCCTGTCGGGCTTCAACCAGATGGAGATCTCCGCCCCGCCCGGCACCACCATCGCCGTCGTCGGGCCCAACGGTGCCGGCAAGACCACCTTGCTACGCGCCCTGCTCGGGCTCACCACGCGCTCCCGGGCCGCCCTGTGGCTGGGCGGCGACGAGGTCAGCTCGCTGCCCACGCACCGCCGCAAAGTGGCCTGGGTGCCGCAGGACGGCGCGCTGTTCCCGCACCTGAGCGCGGTGCGGAACACGGCGTACGGGCTACGCGCGCGCGGCGTCGGCCCCCGGGAGGCGCACCGGCAGGCGCGGGAGTGGTTGGACCGGCTCGGCGTGGGCCGGCTCGCCCATCGGCGCCCCGACCAGCTCTCCGGCGGGCAGGCCCAACGCGTAGCACTCGCCCGGGCGTTGGCGGCAAAGCCGCGACTGCTACTGCTCGACGAGCCGCTTGCGGCGCTCGACCAGACCACGCGGGCCAGGGTCCGGCAGACCCTCCGCCAGCACCTGGCCGCCTTCGACGGCGTCTGTCTGCTCGTCACCCATGACCCGGTGGAGGCGGTGTCGCTCGCCGACCGGGTGCTGGTCCTGGAGGGCGGCCGGGTGGTGCAGTACGCGACGCCGGCCGAGGTGACCCGGCACCCGCGCTCGCCGTGGGTGGCCCGGATGCTCGGCCACAACGCCTGGCAGGGCACCGTCACCGCGGCCGGCGGCCTCGCCCTGCCGGGCCCCGGGCAACTGGTGGTCGCCGACCCACTGCCCGCCCCGGCCGCCGCCGACGCTCCCGCCACGGCACCGGACGGCGACGTACGCGACGCCCCCCACCCACCGAAGCCGCACGCCCCGTCGGACGAGGGGCACCAGCAACACCAGCCGCCCCAGCACGGGGCGCCCGACCCGGCCGCGGCCCTTGCCGTGTTCGGCCCCGAGGCGGTCTCGCTGCACCGGGAGCGGCCGAGCGGCAGCCCGCGCAACGTCTGGCCGGGCGTCGTCCGTGAGCTCACCGCCGTCGGCAGCCGGCTGCGGGTGGCGGTCGGTTCGGCCGAGGTGCCCGACCTGGTGGCCGAGATCACCCCGGCCGCCGCCGTCGAACTGGACCTCGCGGAGGGCACCCCCGTCTGGGCGAGCGTCAAGGCCACCGAGATCACCCTCGTGCCGCTGTGATCCGCGGCGCGGATGCGCACCGCGTCTACTGCGGGCATGTCTGCCGGCAGGCTGCGTACCGTGCTCGGCTCGGGCGGAGCGGGTACGAGAAGGAAGCCGTCACGCGTGGCACTTCGGACCGCTCACTGTCATCCGTTTGGCCCAACGAACCCCCGGCCCGAGGGCACGGCCGGGCCCGCAGGCCGGCCGCGTTGGCCTCCACGTCCCCCCTCGTTCGCCCGGGGGCGGACGCTGACCGGGTTGCCGTTGCGGTGCGCCGGGCGGGGTCAGGGCGGTGTGAGGGTGTCGAGCCGGGCGGTGAGGTCGGGGTGGGCGGCGGCCAGGTGCGGGCGGGCAGCGGTCAGGGGGGCGATGAGGTCGGCGGGGTCGTCGTGGGCGAGGGCCGCGTGGAGCTCGCTGATCGGGCGGCGGGCGGCGGGCGGAAGGTCGGTGAGTGCGGTGATCTGGCCGGCGAGGCGACGCAGGTCGGCCGCGTTGCGGCGGGCCCAAGCGGCGGTGCTGCGGTCGGCGGCCCGGGCCTGCCGGGTGGCCTGGACACGCTGCTCGCCGGTGGACCCGGCCGGGCCGGGACGGCCGCGCAGGTAGCGGCGTTCGGCGGCCTGGCGGCTGGCGACGCCGAGGGGGTGGGCGAGGTCAGCCCAACTGGCCCCCGCGTCGCGGGCCGTTTCGATCAGGCCGGTCTCCCATCCGGCGAGCCGCTCGCGCACCTGCCGCAGCAGCGACAGGGAGGCCAGGGCCTGTTCCGGGCCGGGGGCGGGGGCGTCCGGGGTCTTGTGCTGGGCCTCGCGCAAGGCGGCGTCAATGGCGTCAAGCGCCGCCGCGGCGGCGAGGAACGACGCCGGGCTGTGGGCATCGGTGCGGGACAGGGGCGGCTGGTCGGCCGGGGTCACGGACACCTCCCTCGGAATGTCATCAGTTTGACGACACCATGTTTGTCATCCATCGGATGACATGCTACAACAATCTCAGTGAGGCGCATTGGCAGTAACTGCCCGAACCTGCTGGAGGTGTTTTCACGATGTTGATGCGCACTGACCCCTTCCGTGACCTGGACCGGCTGGCACAGACGCTGATGGGCCCGGGTACCTGGTCGAAGCCGTCGGCGATGGCGATGGACGCCTACCGCGAGGGCGACGAGTACGTGGTGGCCTTCGACCTGCCCGGCGTCACCGCGGACGCGATCGACATCGACGTCGAGCGGAACATGCTCACCGTCAAGGCCGAGCGGCGGCCGGTGGCGAAGGCCGACGATGTGCAAATGGAGCTGTCCGAGCGGCCTCTGGGCGTCTTCTCCCGCCAGATCGTGCTCGCCGACACCCTCGACACCGAGCACATCCAGGCCGACTACGACGCGGGCGTGCTCACCCTGCGCATCCCGATCGCCGAGCGCGCCAAGCCCCGCAAGATCGCCGTCGGCGTCGGATCCGGACGCAAGGAGATCTCCGGCTGACACCGGCCGGACGGGTGCGGAGGGCACCCGATCTCCCCCTCACCCCGCCCTCCGCACCCCGTGGACAGTCCGAAGGACGAGAAGGGGGCGGCTGAGATGACACTGCGACGCGAGGCGTTCCTCGACCACGTGAAGGAACGCGGCGAGTACGACACTGTGGAAGAAGCCGAGCGCGCGGCTCGCGTGGTACTGGCCCTGCTCGGCGCGCACCTGGTCGGCGAAGTCCGCGCCCGGCTCGCGGCGCGCCTGCCGGAGGACTTCGCCCTGATCCTCCTCAACCCGCTCCAGAGCGCCGAACCGCTCTCGCCGGAGCGGTTCGTGCGGGCGACCGCAGCCTGGATCGAGGGCGCCACCGAGCAGACCGCGACCTGGGACGTCAGCGCCGTACTGTCCACGGTCGCCGACACAGCCAGCGACGACCTGCTGGGGCAGCTCCTGCTCCAGCTCCCCGCCGGCTACGACCTCCTCTTCGGTCGCCCCCAGCCCATCTGACCACTGACTCGGTGCCGCAACACCGGCACCGCCCCACCCTGGCTCCACGAAAGGCATGCACTGTAGTGATCACCGACGTGCGCGCACCGCTTGAGCACCAGCAGCCCTACGGGACGGCGTATGTGCAGATGCTGGAGAAGGTCCGCTACGAAGGCGCCTACCCCACCCGCGAGGAAGCCGACCGAGCCGTCCGCCTGGTGCTAGCAGGGCTGGGACGCCAGCTCACCGGCGACGAACGCGTCGACCTGGCCGCCCGGCTGCCCCTGGAGGCCGCACGCGTCCTGACCGCGCAGGTCCCCGACACGCAGCCGCTGACCGGTTGGGCCTTCGTCAAGGACCTCGCCGCCCGCACCGGCGCCTCCCTCGCCACGACCCGCTGGGACACCGGCTCCGTCTTCTCCGCCGTCGCCGCCTGTGCCGGCCCCGACCTCCTGACCCGCATCCTGCACCAGCTCCCCGCCGGGTACGCCCTGCTGTTCGGCCGCGCCGAACTCACCCCCGCCGCGTAACCGGGCGCCCGGCCCCCGAGGCGGCGACAGGGCCCCGCCCAGATCGCCTCCGGCCGGGCCCGGCTAGGCGGAAGTCCCCGGTCCACCGCGACCGGGGACTTCCGCCCTGCCGCTCACCGGGTCCCACCAGGGCGCAACCGTGCAGGACGATCGCCGCAGGGCGGTCCCTTGCCGGAGCAAGTTCGACAACGGGCCACCAGCCGCTTCCCCCCTGCCCCACCTCTGCCGCACCGGGCCGCGGCCTCCGTCTCGGGCCTCCGTCTCGCATCCCGAAACATCGCCGCCCCGGCGCCCGCCTCTGACATGATCAAGATCATGAAGATACTCGTGATCGGGGCGACCGGAACCATCGGCAGTGCCGTCGCCGACGCTCTGGAAGAGAGTTCCCACCAGGTGGTCAAGGCGTCCCGGCGCGGACCGGTGACAGTCGACGTGGACGTGCCGGCATCGCTCGACGCACTCTTCACCCAGGTCACTGAGGTGGACGCGGTGGTGTGCTGCGCCGCCAGCGGTCCGCTGATCGACCTGGCGACCGCCACCGACGCGGAGGTCCTCGCCAACGTGCAGGGCAAGTTGCTGGGCCAGGTCGCGGTGGTCCAGCGCGCCCTGCGGCACCTGCGCGACGGCGGCTCCATCACCCTGACCGGCGGCACCTTCACCGCGCCGCTGGCCGGTGCCTCGCTGGGCGCGCTGATCAACAGCGGCCTTGAGGGCTTCGTCCGCAACGCGGCCAGCGAGTTGCCGCGCGGCCTGCGCCTCAACGTCATCAGCCCCGGTTGGATCAGCGAGACCCTGGAGTCGATGGGCGCCGACGGGTCGACCGGCACCCCCGTGGCCGAGGTGGCCCGGGCGTACGTGGCGGCCGTGGAGGGCGATGCGCAGGGGCAGACCGTCCGCCCCTGACGCCCGCTACGGCCCGCGCGGCTGCGGCCGTGTCCCGCTGCCGGCCCCACCCGCGGGGCCGGCGTGGCTGCGGTGGCCGGCCGCCGTCCCCGGATGAGCGTGCACGGCCGGCCCCACCCGGTACGGTCGAGCCCGGTACGCCCCGGACCCGCCGTCAAGTCCGGGCCCGGGGCACCGTGACCGGCGGGGAGTCGTTCCACCGCCGGCGGGCGGTCGGGTGGTACGGAAAGGTGCACGACATGACGGACGACTGGCGTCGGGATCGGATCGGCAGTGCGCTGCGGGGCGAGAACCCCACCGTGCTGCACAGGATGACCGCGGGGTTCGCGGTCATCGGGGACGTGCAGTTCCTGCCGGGGTACTCGGTGCTGTTGGTGGACGACCCGGCGGTGCAGCGGCTTTCGGAGTTGCCGCGGGCGCGGCGGCTGGCGTTCCTGGCCGACATGGACGCGCTCGGCGAAGCGGTCGAGCGCGTCTGCAAGCGGAGCGACCCCGCCTTCCGCCGGGTCAACCTGGAAATACTCGGCAACACCGACCCGTATCTGCACGCCCATGTGTGGCCCAGGTACGACTGGGAGCCGGCCGACCTGGTGTCCCGGCCCGTCTGGCTCTACCCGCGCGAGCGGTGGAGCGCGGAGCGGGACGCGCTCGGCCCGCAGCACGACGCGCTGCGCGCGGCCATCACCGCGGAGCTCGCCTCCGCGACTTCCTGATGACTCGTCAAATATTTACGTAAGCAGCACTCTTGGCCGCCAGTCCGTCCCGAGCTGACTCAGTCGGGGTCCACCCGGATGCAACTGGTGTCGACCCTGTTCAGGGTCTGGCAGTCCGGGCACCGTACGGCGGTGAGGTTCTGGTAGCGCAGGCCGTCGAACCACTCGTGCGCGCACCGGCCGCAGGCGATCTGGGCGACGAAGTTGTCGCCCTGGCCGCGGGCCGCCCGCAGTACGCCCTGGAGGCCGGCGACCGCCATGACCGTGCCCCAGCAGCGGGCTCGCGACGGGTCGCACTGCCAGGGCCGCAGGCGCTCCAGGTACAGGCCGCCGGCGTCCCGCCCCCAGGTGCTGTCCGGGGTCCGTACCAGGTAGCACGAGCGGCGGTCCTCGATCGGGGGCAGGCCGAGCAGGTAGCGCTTGGCCTGTTCGGCGTCGTCGCCGTGGAAGACCAGTGAGCGCGCCTCGCCTTCGCCCGGCTCAAGCCCCGCCGCCGCGGCCCCGGCCCTGGCCGCCGCCTCCGCCCTGCGCGCCGAGGTCCACCGACGCCGACCGGCACCCCGCCGACGCCACGCAAGCCACCGCATGTGCACCCGCCCTAGCCCGTCACGGTCCGTCCGGGCGACCCTAGGCGGGCGCGGCTGGGAGGGGTCCAAGGTGGGTCGTGGCCCGTGCGGGACCGGTGGTCACCGGGTCGCGTGCGGTCGCTGTCGGCGGCGGGTTCGGCCCGTACCCGGCTCGGCGGTACGGCCCGGCGCGCGGCCGGGGCGGGGTGCCGGGGCCGGGTTCAGCAGGGTTGGCGCCAGGGGTCGAGGCCCAGCCGCTTGCGCATCGAGCTGAGGCCGAGCTTCTTGGTGGTGGGGCAGAACTTGGCCGTCGGCAGCGTGTACTCCACGTGGAAGACGGGCTTGTCCGCCTTGATGAACGGCGTCAGCTTGTCGCACTCGCCGAACTCGGCGCACTCCTCGTTGACCGCGAACTCGAAGTCGCCCACGAGCTCCGGGATCTGGTCGAGGTCGTTCTTGAGCCCGACGGCGAGGCCGCGGTCGTGGGCGAGCTTGGCCAGGCCGCGGTTGTAGGCGAGTTGGTGCTCGGCGGTGAGCGGGAAGCCGGTGCGGTTGCGGTAGCCGTCCATCAGGTCGGGCTCCACGCCGTCGAAGCCCTTCTGGCGACACATGTCCATCCGCTTGCCCATCAGCGGCAGCACCGTGTCGAGCTGGCGGATGTCGAGCCACAGCTCGCCCTCCCAGCCGTTGTTCTCGCCGCGTACCTCCTTGGGGAAGGCGTCGGCGTCGGGCCGCCAGTCCTCCCAGGAGCCGGCGTTGATGTAGCAGATGACCTTGCGGCCGTCGGCGTGCAGCCGGTCGACGACGGCCGCGGAGTTCTCGAAGCCGTCGATGTCGTAGACGGGGACGTCGATGCTGGTGTCGACGCGGCCGTCGAGTTGCCACTGCCAGGTCGTGCGGGCCCGCGGCTGCCAGTCGACGGCTGATCCGTCGGCGGGGCGCTGGGTCGTCGGCCCGGTGTGCGGGGGCTGCGACGGCCGCGCGTCGTCGTCCGCGTCATCGCTCGAACAGCCGGCCAGCACCAGCAGGGCCGCGGCGAGCAGCGCCGCGAGCGGGGTCCGTACCCTCACCCGTTCTCTCCCATGTCATCGCTTCCACCTGACGGCGGGTACCGCCACGGGTTGCTTCCCTCCCCCGGTACCGCGCAGTGCAGCGCGGCTCCAAGATCATACGCCGTACGGGCGACCCGGCCGCGCTGCCCTTCGGGCACTCCGTACACCAAGTGGCAGAACCTGCGCGACGGGTGGCGTGCCGTCCAGCCCGCCGCTCTGACCTGCTGGTAGGTCCGCCAGTGGCCCTCGAAGGTGACCAGTACGTCGGCGATGTCGGCGTATCCGGGGTGGGGGTGGGTGCCGGGGTTGAGCACGGCGGTGCGGGCGCCGAGCAGCCGGGCGCCGCGCACCAGGGCCCGGTAGCGGGGCAGGTGCGCGGCGTGGTCCGCGCTCTGGTCGTAGAAGACGCCGTCCACCCCGTACCAGCGGCGGTGGCGCCAGACGTCGGCCAGCACCGCACGCGGTGGCCGGCGGCCGTAGTCGGTGTCCACGTAGCCGAGCAGCCGCACGCCGGCGGCGCGCAGGGCGTGTGCCGTGGCGCGGAAGTGCGGATCGCGGTGCCGGCCGGGGCCGTCGGCCCGGTTGAGCACCACGGCGTAGAGCTGTCGTGCGCGCTCCCGGAGCGCCTGCCAGGCCAGCGGGTCCACCGTCGGGTGGACGTACAGCGGCACGAGCAGGCGCCCCGGGGGCGTGGGGGGTGGCTTCACCGCAGGGCGTCCACGGGCTGGCCGGTGGTCGCGGCCCACAGGTCGGTCAGCGACTGGTCGAAGGAGTAGCGCGGCTCCCACTCCAGGGCGGCGGTGGTGGCGCTGATGTCCGCCCAGGCACGCGAGGCCGCAGGTGAGCGCCCCGAGCCGGCCCCGCTCTCGTCGATCCGGCCGCGGAAGCCGGCGCGCTCGGCGAGCCCGCTGGCCACGGTCCGCACCGGCCGGGCGGTGCCGCTGCCGAGGTTGAGCACCGGCGGCAGCGGGCCGCTCGCGGTGGTCGCCCGGCCGATGGCCAGGGCCACGTCGCGGGCGTCGATGTAGTCGCGGTACGCGGAGAGCGCGCCGACCCGCACCACGCCCTCCGGCTCCGCGTCGTGCAGCAGCGCGGCCAACCGGCCGGGCAGGCTGCTGGCCGGGGAGCCGGGGCCGATCGGGTTGAAGACGCGCAGCACCACCGCGTCGAGCCCGGCGGAGGTGACGGTGAGGGTGCCGGCCAGCTTGGTGGCGCCGTAGACGCCGAACGGGCAGGTGGGACTGGATTCGGTGAGGGCCAGGCCGTCGCCCGAGGTGCCGTACTCGGCGGCGGAGCCGAGGTGGACGAGGCGGGCCTTCGGCGCGGCCTCGGTGAGCGCGGCGCACAGCACGGCGGGCCCGCGGGCGTTGGTGCCGGCCAGCGCGAGCGGGCCGCCGCCGACTGCGCCGGCGCAGTTGACCACCGCGTCCGGGCGCAGCGCCGCGAGCGTGTCGGCGAGTTGGTCGGGGGCGATGGTGGCGAGGTCGATGCGGGCGTCGGAGGTGGACGAGCGACCGCCGATGAACACCTGCGCGCCGGGCAGGGCGCGCAGGTGTCGGGCGGCGTGCTCGCCCAGGAAGCCGTTGGCGCCCAGGACGAGAATGCGCATCAGATCGGTCACGCTCCCTTGATGAGGACGCCGCGGCGGTCGGTGAACTCGGCGTTGGCCCGGTCGTAGTCGTCGGGCCGCCCGATGTCCAGCCAGTAGCCGTCGAAGTCGTACGCGCGCGGCGGGGTGTCGGCCTTCAGCAGGTCGAGGACGAGTTCGTCGAAGCCGAGCGGCAGGCCCGGGGTGTAGGCGTTGAGGGTGTCGCGGGAGACGCCGTAGACGCCCATGGAGACGCGGTAGTCCATGCGGGGCTTCTCGGTGAACCCCACCACCCGGTCGGATTCGGTGGTCAGCACGCCGAAGTCGATGTTGACCTGGCGGGCGTAGGTGGCGATGGTCAGCGGGGCGTCGCTGCTCTCGTGGGTGCGCAGGACGTCGCCGAAGTCCAGGTCGGTGAGGATGTCGCCGTTCATGACCAGGAAGTGGTCGGGCAGCCGGTCGAGCATGGTCAGCAGCGGGCCCATGGTGCCCAGCGGGCTGTCCTCGCTGCTGTATCCCACCCGCAACCCCCACTGGGAGCCGTTGCCGACGTAGGCGCGGATGATGTGCCCGAGGTGGCCGATGGCCAGCGTGCAACTGGTGAACCCGGCCGCGGCGAGTTGGCGGAGCACGATCTCTAAGATCGCGTGCCGGTCGCCGATGGGAACCAGTGGCTTGGGCAGGGCGGTGGTGTACGGGCGCAGTCGAACGCCCTTGCCGCCGGCCAGGATGACTGCGTGCATGATGGGTCCTCTCTGGGTGGGGTCCGCGGGGGTCGCGGACGGGGTGGGTTGCGGGGCCTGGCCGCCGGGCGGGCGCGGTGGGGAGTGCCCGCACCCGTGCGGTGTCGGCCCGGTGGCCGGGCTCCTACCGGCCCTGTGGTCAGACGTTGTAGAGGTCCGTCTTGTAGCGGGCCAGGTTGGCCGGGTCGCGGAAGAAGGCGATGGTGTGGCCGAGTCCGTCCTCCAGGGTGTGGGCGGGGGCCCAGCCGGTGGCGGCGCGCAGCCGGGAGGCGTCGCACACCAGCCGCATCACCTCGGAGTCGGCGGGCCTGATGCGCTGGGCGTCCTCCCGCACCTCCAGCGTGGTGTCCATCAACTTGCCGATGAGGGAGACCAGTTCACCGATCGAGATCTCGCCACCGGTGCCGGCGTTGAAGGTGCGGCCGACGACCTGTTCGGCGGGCGCGGTGCCGACCGCGAGGAAGGCGGCTGCGGTGTCCTTCACGTAGCTGAAGTCGCGGGTGGGGCGCAGGTCGCCGAGGGTGATGGTGTGTTCCCCGGCGGCGACCTGGCCGATCACGGTGGGGATCACGGCGCGCATCGACTGGCGGGGCCCGAAGGTGTTGAAGGGCCGCAGGGTGACCACCGGGGTGCCGAAGCTGGCGTGGTAGCTGTCGGCGAGCCGGTCGCCGCCGGCCTTGGACGCGGCGTAGGGCGACTGGGTGTTGATGGGGTGGTCCTCGGTGATCGGCACGGTCTGTGCGGTGCCGTACGTCTCGCTGGTCGAGGTGTGCACCAGGCGCGGGATCTCCAGGTGGCGCACGGCCTCCAGGACGTTGAGGGTGCCGGTGACGTTGGTCTCCACGTAGCTGTGCGGGGCGCGGTAGGAGTACGGGATCGCGATGAGGGCGGCCAGGTGGTAGACGGCCTCGGCGCCGGTGACCAGGCCGGTCACCGAACCGGGGTCGCGTACGTCACCGAGCACCACCTCGACCTGGTCGAGCACGTCGGCGGGCAGCGTCTCCAACCAGCCGAAAGAGGAGAAGGAGTTGTACTGGACCATCGCCCGCACCCGGTGGCCGGCCGCGACCAGCGTCTCGACCAGGTGTGATCCGATGAAGCCCTCGGCTCCGGTGACGGCGACCAACCCGCCGCCGGGCGGGGTCGCGGTGCGCGGCTGGGGCGTGGTGGCGGTCTCGGCCGGGGGCGTGGCGGGCGTGGGGCTCATGGTCGGGCTCCGATTCTCGTGAGTGCACGGTGCGGTTTCTCGTGGGTGCGTGGTGCGGTGGTGCGGGTGGTTCAGCGGTGCGCCGTGATGCGGCCGAGCAGTGCGGTGGCGGCGACCAGCAGCACACCGGCGGTACAGCAACAGGCGGCGAGTTGGACCGAGGTGGGCGTCCAGGCGTCCAGTGCCAGCGGTACGGTCTCCACGCCTGCGGCTGCCAGCGTGGCCAGGGCCGGTATCCAGGCGGTGCCGAATGCCTGGAGCAGCAGTCCGGTCCACATCACGGCGCCGAGTGCGACGACCGCCAACAGCCGTGGCGGGCTCAGGTGCGGCCCGTCGGGCCAGATGGCGGCCGTGGCGTAGACGAGGACGGCGAGCACCCCGAGGTAGCAGGCCATGCAGCGGGCCAGTACCCAGGCGGCGCGCAGCAGCATGCCGCCGGCGGTGGTGCTGTCGCTGAGCGCGGCGAGCGAGAGGCCGCGGCACCGGTAGAGCAGCCACTCGGCGAGGCCCATGCTGAGGGTGAGGGCGATGACGGAGGGGCCGGTGAGCGAGGCGCCCTCGCCGTACCGCAGGACGTCGCCGAGGACGGCGACCGAGGTGAGGATGGCGCAACCGAGCCCGAACAGGCCGTAGGGCACCGAGGCGAACAGCGGCGGTCCGCTGCTGTGCGCACCGTCGTCGTCGGCCGGTTCCTGCGCGCCCTTGTCGCCGGCCAGCGCCTGGTGGATGGTGTGCGCCGCGCAGCCGAGTGCGGCGAGCACGCTGACGGCCGGAAGGGCGGCGCGGGCCGCGGCCGGCAGGTCGATCCAGAGCAGGGCGAGGGCGCCGACGGCCATCGGCAACAGGCTGTGGAGCAGGGCCCGTTCCTTGCCGAGGACCAGCAGGGCGGTGGCGGCGGCGAGGTAGACGGACTGGCCGGCGGCGAAGACGGTGGCGCCGGTGGGGCCCGGCAGCAGGAGGGCGGCGGTGAAGGCGAGCAGGGCGCCCAGCGGGCCGCCGATGCGCAGGCACGCGGCGGCTGCCCCGTTGCCGCCGAGCGCGAGCCAGCGGTAGGCCCGGTGGGCGAGTGCCTGGTTCCACGCCCAGCCCACCAGCGCGGACGCGGCCAGCGGGCCGGTGCCCGCGGAGAGTCCGAACAGGCCGGTCGGCCCCTCAAGGAAGGGGGTGCTGAGGACGTAGCCGAGGCCGGGCAGGGTGAAGACGACGCCGCGCAGCAGGAACCGGCCGGGTGTGGCGTGCCAGGGGTCGGGCTTGGCCGGGGGTTCGGGGTAGCCGCGCGGGACGCGTTCGTAGAGTTCGGCGGCGAGTTCGAAGACGTTGCGGCGGCCGTAGCGCTCGGTGATCTGTTCCCCGGTCAGGCCGTCGGCTTCGAGGAAGGCGGCGATCTCGTCGGGGTGTACGGCGGCGGCGCACACGTCCGACAGGCGCTCTGCGAGGTCGTCGAGCGGGTCGTCGGCCCAGGACGGTGTGGGGCGCGCCGGGCGGCGCCGGCGGCCGGTGGTGGCCGGGCCGGTCGCGGTGCCGGTCGCGGGAGTGGCCCGGTCGGTGGGTGCGCCGGCCGACTCGTGGGCCGTGTCGGGTACGAGGCGTAACGGGCCGCTCATCCCGCACCTCCAGCGGCGATCGCCCGGGCCCAGGACGGGCGGGCCGCGCCGGGCGCGGGGCGGGCCTGTTCGGCAGGGCGGCGGCCGGAGAGGTCCTGGTAGATCTCGCGGAAGGTGCTGATGGTCTGGCGCAGCGTGAACTGTTCGATGACGCGCAGCCGGGCGCCCTCGCCCATCCGGGCGCGCAACGTGGGCTCGTTGAGCAGCCGCAGGGCGGCCTCGGCCATGCGTTCGGGGTCGCGGGGCGGCACCACGAGGCCGCATTCACCGACGGCCTCGCGCACGCCGCCCACGTCGGTGGAGACGGTGGCCCGCCCGCAGGACATGGCCTCGATCAGGGTGAAGGGGAAGCCTTCGCTGACGCTGGAGAGCATGACGACGTTGCCCGCCGCGTAGGCGTCCTTGATGTCCTCGACCCGTCCTTCGAAGGTGACGGCCTCGCCGATGCCGAGTTCGACGGCGAGCGCCTCGCAGCTCTCGCGGTACTTCTCGGCGCCGCGCGGGGTGCCGCCGAACAGCCGCAGCCGCGCGGTCGGCAGCTTGCCGCGGACCAGCGCGAAGGCCCGGATGAGGGTCTGGAGGTCCTTGATCGGGTCGACCCGGCCTGCCCAGCTCAGGGTGGGTGTCTCGGGTTCGGGCCCGGCGGGCGGGAAGGCGGCGGGGTCGACGCCGTTGTAGACGGTGCGTATGCGCTCGGGCGGGGTGCCGCCGTGCTCCTCCCAGCGGCGGTTGTACCGGTTGCCCGGGGTGACCAGGGCGGCGGTGCGGTAGCTCTCCATGGCGAGCAGCCGGAAGAACCCCAGCATGAGGGCCTTGACCGGCCAGCGGTACGGCTCGGCGCGGAAGCTCAGATAGCGCTCGCGCAGGTAGACGCCGTGTTCGGTGAGGAGGAAGGGCGTGCCGTGGACGTGGTGGGCGACCAGTCCTGGCAGTGCGGCCAGGCCCCCGCTGACGGCGTGGGTCACCCCGGTGTCGGCCGCGGCCCGGCCGGCGAGCGGGCGCAGGGCGTGCTCCAGGAGGTCGGTGGCGCTGAGCGCGTCGTGCAGGGTGGGGTGGGCCGCCGCGGTGCCGACGGTCGGCCTGGTCCACAGCTTGGCCAGCACGCGGGCGGCCCGTTCGGTGCGCAGCGCGGCCGACAGCAGGCCGCTGGGTGCGTGGTCGGCCAGGTGGTAGAGGGCGGCCGGGAAGCGGTCTTCGGCCTCCGGGTCGAGCAGTGCGGCGAGGAACTCCTCGTAGCCGGCGAGGAAGCGGCGCAGGGTCTTGCCGCGGGGTGGCGGGCAGTCCTGCGGGGTGCCCCACAGCGGCAGGTTGGTGATGCTGCGTACGTGGCCGGGCGGCTGCCAGGCGAGGGGTTCGCGACCGGTGCCGGTGACCGCCATGACGTGGAAGTCCACATCGGGCATGCCCTGTACCAACTGGTCGCACCACACGCTGACTCCGCCGTGGCTGTGCGGATAGGTGCCCTCGGTGAGGAGGGTCACCGAGGTGCCGTCCGGCGGTGCCCCGCCGCTGGTGGGCGCGGTGCGTGGTCCGTGCATGGCCGTTCTTACTCCCGAGGGGACGGTGCGTTGTCTTTCCCGACACGCCCGGCGGTCGCCGGCCGGTGGCCGGCCGCCGTGGGCGCGTCGTCGGGCCTGGCGGAGGCAGCCGTGTGGGGCGGGTCCCGGCGTGGCGCGGGGCCCGCCGAGTTGGTGTGGTCGTGCGGCGTGGCGGTGGCCGGCCCGGGCGGGCGTGCCGGCCGGGCCGGTGGCTCCTACGACTGCTCTCCTCTGGGGGACGGGCGCCGGCGACGGTGTGGGGCCGCGCCGTCCGGTCCCTGGTGCCCGCTGGCGCCGGCCGCCAGGTGGCCCGGGTGGCCGGCGTTGATCACAGGGTGTGCCGGGGTGTTGCGTCCCGGCCCGTGCCCGCAGCCCCGGACGTGCCGGGGCGCCGCACGGTGCGGTGGGCGTCCTCCCCGGGCGTGCCGCACCGGGCAGGTCGTACGGGGCGTGTCGGGGTGGTGCGGCATGGTGCGGGGTGTGCCGAGGTGTGACTGATGGGTACGGGCCCGGGCACGCCCGGGTGTCCTGCGGGTGCCTTCCGGGCCCGGGGCGGTCCCGGGTCTCTTTCAGGTCCGGGTGGGTCCCGGGCGTGTCGTACCGGCTGGCTGGCCGGCACTGGCCGGGGACCCGGTTCCGGGTCCGGGTTGGAGTCGGCATCGGCGTCAGGTCAGCGTCAGGTCGGTGGGTTGCGCGGGGCAGTGGGTTGCACGGGACGGTGGGTTGCACGGGACGGTGCGGCCCGGGTGACACCGCGTTGGGTGAGACCGGGTTGGGTCACTTTGGACTGGGTGGGCCGGTCCGGGTACCGGGTTGGTCGAACTGGGTTGGCCGGACCGGGCCGGCCGGCCCGTGGGCTGGAGTCGGGTGGCCCCCGGCCCGAACGGGTCGGGCGCGCACCCGTCAGGTCCGGGGTGGTGCGGGGCCCGGCACCAGCCGTACGGGCCGGGCCGTGTGCGGGCGCCGCCGCGCGCCCTGTGGTGCAGGGGCCTGTGGTACAGCGGTCCGTGGTGCAGGGGTCCGTGGTGCAGGGGTCCGTGGCCCACCGCCCGGCGGCGACCAGTGCGGCGGGCGCGCTCGTCGCCGGGGCCGGCCGGCGGGCCACCCGGCCGGGCCACCGGCGGGCTGCCGGGGCTCGACCGGGTCGGCCGGATCACCGGGCCGGCCCACCAGGCCGATGCGACCTGACCAGGTCGGCCGGATCGGCCGGGTCCGCCGGGACCGCGGGTCAGAACCTGGTGTCGCTCGGCCCGTACGGCACCGGGTGCTGCGCGCCCTCGGGGACCGGGAGCCGCTTGCTGGGGGTCGCCGGCTGGTCGGCCGGGTCCGGCTGCGTCGGGTCGGTGGGTGTCTCGGCGTCGCTCAGCACCAGCACCACCTGCTTCTCCCCGTCGTCGGCCGGGGCGGCCCAACCGGACCGCAGCCCCGCGTAGACCGAGCCGAACGGCACCTTCTCGTCGCCGAGTTGCTGCTGGCTGCCGCTCGGCAGGGTGGCGGTGACGTCGCTGCCCGCGGGCGTGGTGACGGTGATGGTGTTGCCGATCCGGTAGGCGCTGGCGCTGCCCGAGTTGAGCGCGTTCCGCCAGGCCGCACGCTTTTGCAACTCCGCCCCGATGTCCCGCATCTGAAGGTTGACCAGCGGGGTGTTGTCGCCGTAGAGGTCCGCGTAGTCGCTCAGGATGCGTTCGAGCGCCGGGTAGGCGATGCGGTCTTCGGCCAGGTTGGACTGGTGGATGAAGTGCGGGCGCGGGTCGTTGGAGGTGGCGTGCGCGAGCCCGATGCTGGCTTCGAGGGGCACGATGTAGGAGCCGTAGCCGGTCTCCGGGTCGAGCGCCGCGGGCAGGCAGGTGGTGTTGGGCGCGGTCTCACAGGTGCCGCTGCCGCCGTCGGACTTGCGCGCGTAGATCCAGTTGTACTCGTCGACCTGTTCGGCCGCGCGCCCCGCGTTGTAGAAGATGTTCATCGGGTAGCGGGGCACCGTCAGGGCGGGTCCCGCCACCCGCTGGTTCAGCTCGCGCGAGGTGTCGCTGGCGATCCAGCCGACATCGCTGTCGCGCAGCGCGGGCGCCAACTCCGGGTTGTCGTCCGGCTGTTGGGGCCGGTTGGCGAGCCCGGAGTGCTCACCGGTGACCAGTTCGCTGCGGTCCACGGTCAGCCCGTTGCGGCGGGCCCAGGAGAGGTTGTCCTCGATCTGGTCGGCGATGGTGGACTGGCTCGTCCACCGCACGTCACCGGACTCGTCGGTGGCGCACTTCCACGGCACCACGCTCACGTCCTGGACGCAGCCGAGGAAGAGGTGGTTGTAGGTGTGGTTGACCCAGCGGTAGGCGTGCTGGTCGGTGATGAGCTGGTCCGCCAGCGGGTCGTCGCCGCCGTTCTCCTCCTTGTACGCCTCGCTGCCACCGGCGTTGTACGCCATGTCGATGGTCAGGCCGCGCGATGCGGACCAGGTCCGCGCGTACTCCGCGTCCTCGGCGGTCATCCGGATCGGGTCGGGCTCCTTGCCCTCGCCGGCGTCCCCGCAGTCCACGTCGCCTGGGGTGCAGTTGAGTTCACTGTCCCAGCGGTCGTCGGCACCGAGCACGTCGTCCACGTGCACGGCGAAGTAGTTGCGGTCGGCGCCCAGGTGGATGCCCTGGGTCAGCCACTCCACGATGCCGCGGGCCAGCAGCCGGTACTGCTGCTGGTAGCGGTTGTAGACGAAGGTGACGACCAGTTCGCGGCGCCCGTCGTGGGCGTACTCGCCGACCAGCGAGCCGCGGGCGGTGCTGCCGTCGATCGGCGCGTCGACGTAGCTGGTGAACGTGGCGTCCCCGACCTGCTGGGCGAGCGGCACGGCCAGGAAGCCGTAGCTCTCGGTGACCTTCGGGTCGTTGTCCTCGAACGGCACCCGGCCGTCCAGGTACCCGAAGGGCCCGCTCTTGCCCGCGGCGGTGACCTGCGCGGAACGTCCGTCCAGCGGGCCGATGTAGCCGGGGTCCTGCGCGAAGTTGAGCCCGACCTCGGGACGGGCGTAGGTGTAGGCATCCACCTGCCGGATGCCGAACCGTTTCTCGTACGCGGTGATGGCGGCCATTTCCGTGGAGCCCGCCCCGAAGGGGTTGTCGTTGGGCAGCACGACGGCCTGGAACTTGGCGCGCGGCCGGCCGTCCACCGTGTCGCTGAGGAAGGCAGCGTCGATGCGGGCCCTGCCCCCGTCGCTCAGCGCGACGGTGGTGCGCGGGGTGCCCGCACTGTCGAGTTCGGCCGCGATCGCGGCGGTGGCCGGCCCGCCGTCGTCGACGACCAGGACCCGCAGGTCGATCCTGGGTGTCACGGCGGCGCCGGAACTGCTCGCCGGCAGGCCGACGGCGAATAGGGCGGCCGTTGCACAGGCAACGGTCAGCCGGGTCACATGACCCATGAAGGCATCCCCCCAGGGATGGCCGGCGTCGCGGGACACCGGCCTGTCAGCAGTCGCGCACCACGGCGTGCCGGGGCACGCCGAAGCGGCGCGAGTCGTGGATAGCGGATGCGGTACCGGTGCGACCAGGGCTCCCCTTCCCCGAACACACGTCACCGCAGTACACCGTGGGCAACGGTCGTGAGCACGTCACGAGTCGAGCGGAGGCCCCGCCTCCCTCGACCGCCCACCACATAGTGCGCCATGTCCGTTGCACCGCGTGGGCGTACGGAGGGGTAGCGTTCCGGAATTCGTCAGTCCTTGCTCTCCCATGACCGGCGCGACGCGCCGACGAATATGCCGCTCCGTGCCCGCACGATGCCCCACGGTCACCAAGCCTCCCCGTGATGACCTGCGGTGCCAGTGGTCAAGACCAACATGCGCCGGAGTGTGTGATGGTCATCATCCGCGCCCGCATACCGAACGGGTGAGACAGCAAGTCGGCCGAATGGCGCCTGTCGTGAATGCACACTTTGCGGGGTTAGTTGATGCGTCGACCAATTAGACTCCCGCGCCTGGGGTGGGCGTTCGTCCCGCGCGGCAGCGACGGGGAGAGCCCGTACGGCCCGTCGCACGGACCTGATGGCGCCCACCGCACTCGGCCACGCCACGGCCCGGCCGTAAAGATCACGCCACGAAGATCGCCTCGTCGCAGCGGCGCCGGGCGCGCCGTGCCGGGCCCGGGATGCTCGACACGCGCGGCCGGCCACCCGCACGACCTCCGCGCCGGCCGGTACGGCTGCCGCCCCGGGCCGTGCCCCGGGCCCCGCTGCCCCGCGACGCCACGTTCGGCGCAAGAGGGCGGTAGCCGACCGGGACAGCGGGAAGCGGTGAGGGCATGGACCAGAGCGAAGCACCGATCCTCCAGGCCCTCGCCGAGTACCAGGAGAAGGGACGGCTGTCCTTCACTCCACCGGGCCACAAGCAGGCCAGAGGCGCCGACCCGCGGGTGCGGGCCGTGCTGGGCGACGCCGTGTTCGGCTCGGACGTGCTGGCCGTCGGCGGCCTCGACGACCACCAGGAATCCCGCCGGGTGGTACGGCACGCCGAAGAGCTGATGGCGGAGGCGGTACGGGCCAAGGCCACCTTCTTCTCCACCTGCGGCAGTTCGCTCTCGGTCAAGGCGGCCATGCTCTCGGTCGCCGGACCGGGGGAGAAACTGCTGGTCGGGCGGGACGCACACAAGTCCGTGGTGTCGGGCCTGATCCTGTCCGGGGTCCGGCCGGTGTGGGTGGAACCGCAGTGGGACCCGGACCGCCGACTGGCCCACCCGCCGGCACCGCAGACCTTCGCGGCGGCGTTCGCCGAGCATCCCGACGCCCGGGGCGCGCTGGTGACCAGCCCCACCCCGTACGGGGCCTGTGCCGACCTCGCGGCCATCGCCGACGTGTGCCACCGCCGCGGCCGGCCGCTGATCGTGGACGAGGCGTGGGGCGCGCACCTGCCCTTCCACCCCGACCTGCCGTCGTGGGCCATGGACGCCGGCGCCGACGTCTGCGTGACCAGCATCCACAAGATGGGCAGCGGCCTGGAGCAGGGCTCGGTCTTCCACCTCGGCGGCGACCTCATCGACGCCGCCGTGCTGGCCTCGCGGGCCGATCTGCTCGGCACCACCAGCCCCTCCGTCCCCCTCTACGCCGGACTCGACGGGTGGCGCCGACAGATGGTGCAGCACGGCGAGCGTCTCCTCGGGGACGCACTGGGCCTCGCACACCGGGTGCGGGCGGAGATCGAGGAGTTGCCGGGCCTGCACGTCAACGACCGTGCCGACTTCGTCGGGCCGGGCAGGGCGGCCGATCTGGACCCGTTGCCCGTGGTCATCGACCTGGCGGGGACCGGGACCACCGGGTACCGGGCGGCCCAGTGGCTGCGCGCCCAGCACCAGGTGGACGTCCACCTCGTCGACCACCGGCGGATCAGCACCCAGCTCACCCACGCCGACTCCGCGGCGACGGTCGAGCCGCTACTCGCAGCGCTCCGCGCGTTGAGCGAGCGCGCCGCCGAACTGCGGGACGCCCCCCGAGTGGCCGTGCCCACCGCGGACGAACTCCGTCTCGAACAGGCGTGCCTGCCGCGGGACGCGTACTTCGGCACCACGGAGGACGTGCCGTTGGACGCAGCCGTGGGGCGAATCGCTGCCGAGATGCTCACGCCCTACCCGCCGGGGGTACCGGCCGCGCTGCCGGGTGAGCGGCTCACCGAGCCGCTGGTGCGCTACCTGCGCACCGGGGTGGCCGCGGGCATGCGCGTCCCCGACGCGGCCGACGAGCGGTTGCGTACGCTGCGGGTCCTGGTGCGGCCGGCCGGGGCGGACTAACCGCCGGCGGTACGGGCGGGCCGGGCGGACCACACGGCCACCGGGCACCACCGGCCCGGCACCGGGCCCGCCCGCGCCGCGCCCGACTCACCCGTTCGGCGGCCCGTACCAGACGGTGGTGATGTTGCAGAACTCGCGGATGCCGTGGCCGGCGAGTTCGCGCCCGTACCCCGAGCGCTTGGCGCCGCCGAAGGGCAGCGCCGGGTGGGATGCGGTCATGCCGTTGAAGAAGACCCCGCCGGCGACCAGGTCGCGGATGAGCCGCTGCTGTTCGTCCTCCTTGCGGGTCCACGCGTTGGAGCTGAGGCCGAAGGAGGTGTCGTTGGCCAGGGTGATCGCCTCGTCCAGGTCGGCGACCCGGTACACCGTGGCGACCGGCCCGAACGCCTCCTCGTGGTGGATGCGCATCCCGCGGTCCACCCCGGCCAGCACGGTCGGCTCGTAGAACCAGCCGGCGGCCTGGTCCGGAGGCCGCCGGCCGCCGCACAGCGCACTGGCGCCCCGGTGCAGCGCGTCGTCCACCAGTTCTTCCAGGTCGCTGCGGGCCGACTCGCTGGAGAGCGGCCCGACGTCGGTGTCCGCCGCCATCGGGTCGCCCACCCGCAGCGCCCGCATGCCGGCGACGAACGCTTCGGCGAACGCCTCGTACACCGCCTCGTGCACGATGAAGCGCTTGGCGGCGATGCACGACTGCCCGGCGTTCTGGGTGCGGGCGGTGACGGCCGTCCGCGCGGCCCGCTCGACGTCGGCCGACGGCAGCACCAGGTACGGATCGCTGCCGCCCAGCTCCAGGACGGTCTTCTTGATCTCGTCGCCGGCGATCGAGGCCACCGAGCGCCCGGCGAGCTCGCTGCCGGTCAGCGTCGCAGCGGCCACCCGCCGGTCGCGCAGGATGCCTTCGATGGCGCCCGACCCGACCAGCAGGGTCTGGAAGACGCCGGCCGGGAAGCCGGCCCTGCGGAAGAGTTCCTCCAGGTAGAGGGCGGTCTGCGGGACGTTGGACGCGTGTTTGAGCAGTCCGACGTTGCCGGCCATCAGGGCGGGCGAGGCGAAGCGGATGACCTGCCAGAGCGGGAAGTTCCACGGCATGACGGCGAGCACCGGGCCGACGGGCCGGTAGCGCACGAAGGCGCGGACCGCGCCCGAGTCGGCGACGTCGTCGGGCGCCGGCTGTTCGTCGGCGAGCAGGTGCTCGGCGTGTCGGGCGTACCAGCGCATCGCCTTGACGCACTTCGCGGCCTCCGCCCGGGCCTGGGCCAGCGTCTTGCCCATCTCGGTCGTGACCGTACGGGCAACCGCTTCCTGGTCCGCTTCCAGCAGGTCAGCGGCGTTGCCGAGCAGTTCGGCCCGGTGGTCGAACGAGGTGGTCCGGTACTGGGCGAAGGCCGCGTCCGCCAGCGCAAGCCGCTCGCGCACCGCCTCCTCACCCAGCGCGTCGAAGGTCTTCAGGGTCTCCCCGGTCGCCGGGTTCACGGTGGCGATGGGCATGGGGCGCCTCCTTGACTCGTACTCGGCTCGTGCTCGACTCGTACGCTGCCGTGCCGTGGACCGCCGCCGGTGCGCCTCTCGTACGTCTCCGTCTCCGTACGCTCCGTACGCCCCGGCGTCTCTCGGCCCGCCTGTGTCAGCTTGTCCGGCCCGGCCGGGCTCCGCGTGTCGCGCGCACGTCCCGCGGACCTCAGGCGCATCCGTCCCGCGTGCGTCGGGCACGCCACTGCGGCGCGCCGTGCGGCATCCCGGTCGCGGCCGTCCTGTCTACCGTGCAGGCCACCCGGGTACCCCACAACCGCGCCGCTCAGCCCCAACGGATCGGGACGGCCGTCCGGCCGTCGCAGCGGCGGCGGGCGTGCACACGGGCGCGGGCACCGCGCGCCGCACCGCCGTCCGCCGTCACCTTGCCCCCACGCCGCGCGGCGCCCCGGGCCCGCGTTCGGGTAGGCGCGCATTCGCGCGTTCCGCATACACCGGCCAAGGTGGGTAGTCGGAGACCGTCAGCGTCCCCGGATGAGAAAGGCCCGGCATGGCCACTGCCCCTCCGCCCCCGCTGTCCGACCACGACCTCGCCACGGTGGACCGGTACTGGCGGGCCGCGAACTACCTGGCCGTCGGCCAGATCTACCTGCTCGACAACCCGCTGCTCGCGGAGCCGCTGGGCCCCGAGCACATCAAGCCGAGGCTGCTCGGCCACTGGGGCACCAGCCCCGGATTGAACCTGATCTACGCCCATCTGAACCGGGTCATCCACGCGCGGGACCTGAACGCCATCCACATCACCGGGCCCGGCCACGGCGGGCCCGCCACGGTGGCCTGTTGCTGGCTGGACGGCAGCTACTCCGAGGTCTACCGGGACGTCACCCGGGACGCGGCGGGCATGGCCCGGCTGTTCCGGCAGTTCTCCTTCCCCGGCGGGGTGCCGAGCCACGTGGCGCCCGAGACACCCGGTTCGATCCACGAGGGCGGCGAACTGGGTTACGCGCTCAGCCACGCCTACGGTGCCGCGTTCGACAACCCGGAGCTGCTGGTCGTGGCCGTGGTCGGGGACGGCGAGGCGGAGACGGGCCCGCTGGCCACCGGCTGGCACGGGAACAAGTTCCTCGACCCGGTACACGACGGCGCGGTGCTGCCCGTCCTGCACCTGAACGGCTACAAGATCGCCAACCCGACGGTCCTGGCCCGGCTCCCCGAGGAGGAGCTCAACCAACTGCTGCGCGGCTACGGGCACGACCCGATCCACGTCAGCGGCGACGAACCGCAGGCCGTGCACCGCGCGCTGGCCACCGCGCTCGACACCTGCCTGGACCGGATCGCCGCGTACCAGAGCGAGGCCAGGCAGCACGGCGGCAGCCACCGCACCAGGCCGCGCTGGCCCATGATCGTGCTGCGCACGCCCAAGGGTTGGACCGGCCCGCAGGAGGTGGACGGGGTGCCCGTCGAAGGCACCTGGCGCGCCCACCAGGTGCCGCTGTCCGGACTGCGCGAACACCCGGAACACCTGGCGCAGTTGGAGCAGTGGCTGCGCTCGTACCGCCCCGAAGAGCTCTTCGACGACCGCGGGCGCCCGCGCGCCGACGTGCTGGAGCAGGTGCCGCGCGGGGACCGCAGGCTGGGTTCCAACCCGCACGCCAACGGCGGCCGGCTGCTGCGCTCGCTGCCGCTGCCCGACGTCCGCCGGTACGCCGTCGAGGTGATCCAGCCGGGCAGCACCCTGCACGAGCCGACCCGGGTCCTCGGCGGCCTGCTGCGGGACGTGCTGCGGGCCACCGCCGAGCGCCGCGACTTCCGCCTGTTCGGCCCGGACGAGACGGCGTCCAACCGACTCCAGGACGTGTACGAGGCCACCGGCAAGAACTGGCAGGAGGAGATCCTCCCGGTGGACGAGCACCTGGCCAGGGACGGGCGGGTGGTGGAGATGTTGTCGGAGCACAACTGCCAGGGCTGGCTTGAGGGTTACCTGCTCACCGGGCGGCACGGGCTGTTCTCCTCGTACGAGGCGTTCATCCACATCGTCACCTCGATGGCCAACCAGCACGCCAAGTGGCTGAAGGTCTCCCGCACGCTGCCCTGGCGGCTGCCCATCGCGTCCCTGAACTACCTGCTGACCTCGCACGTGTGGCGGCAGGACCACAACGGCTTCTCGCATCAGGACCCGGGCTTCATCGACCACATGGTCAACAAGGACCCGCACACCATCCGGGTCTTCCTGCCTCCGGACACCAACACCCTGCTGGCGGTCGCCGAACAGACCCTGGACACCCGCGACCTGATCAACATCATCGCCGCCGGCAAACAACCCTCCTTCGACTGGCTGCCGATCGAGGACGCCGTGCACCACGTGCACCGGGGCGTCAGCGTGTGGGACTGGGCCGGCACCGACACCGGGCGCGAGCCGGACGTGGTGCTGGCCGCGGCCGGGGACGTGCCGACGATGGAGGTGATGGCCGCGGCGTCCCTGCTGCGCGCCTACCTGCCGCGGCTGGCGGTGCGGGTGGTCAACGTGGTGGACCTGATGCGGCTGCTGCCGCCCGACGACCATCCGGTCGGCCTGCCGGACAGCAGTTTCGACGCGGTCTTCACCGCCGACAAGCCGGTGATCTTCGCGTACCACGGCTACCCCTGGCTGATCCACCGCATGACCTACCGCCGCACCGGACACGACAACATCCACGTCCGCGGCTACAAGGAGGAGGGCACCACGACCACCCCGTTCGACATGGTCGTCCGCAACGACATGGACCGCTACCGGCTGGTCATGGACGTCATCGACCGGGTCCCCGGCCTCGCGCTGACCGCCATCGCGGTCCGCCAGCGGATGGCCGACCAACGCACCGAACACCACGCCTACATCCGGGAGTACGGCGAGGACCTGCCGGAGGTGCGGGAGTGGTCGTGGACGTGAGCGGTGGGGACGGGGCCGGGCGGGAGCAGCCCTCCGAGACCTCGCCCCGGGCCCCGGCGGCGGCCAGGCGCAGCGGTCGCGACGAGAGCCACGAGGAGCGGGCCGACCGGCGCTGGGCCGAACTCCTCCAGGAGGTGCGGGTGGCGCAGACGGGCGTGCAGATCCTGCTGGCGTTCTTGCTCACGGTCGTCTTCACCCCGCGCTTCGGCGACCTGTCGGACGTCAACCGCCATCTGTACGTGGCCACCGTCCTGCTGGGCGCGGCGGCCACCGGCGCGCTGATCGCGCCGGTGTCCATCCACCGCTTCGTGACCGGCTGGGGCGTCAAGCCACAGACCGTGACCTGGGCCTCGCGCTGCACGCTGGCGGGCCTGGTGCTGCTGTTGTGCACGATCGGCTCCGCGCTGCTGCTGGTGCTGCGCGTGGTCATCACCGACAGCGTGGCGACCCTGCTGGTCGCGGGGGTGCTGGCGTGGTTCGTCTGCTGCTGGTTCCTGCCGGCGTACTGGATGCGACGCGGGGGAAGCGGCAGGGGGCCGGGAAGTGGGGGCCGTGCGGTGGCCGACGGCGGGAACGAGCGTACGGCGCGTGCGCAGCGCGAGCCGTAGCCGGAGGCGGCAAGCCCGTGAGGGCGGGAGTGGGGAGCGGGAACGTGGGGCGCCGGGCATGGGACCACCTCCGGGGCACGAGGGCCGGGCGGGCGATGAGCGGGGAGGCTCGCCCGTCCCACGGTGCCGGAAGCGGCGCCGCTCCGCTCGCCTCCCGAAGGAGGCGAGCGGGGCGACGCCCGTCCCACCGAGCCGTGCCCCAACCGCGCGACGCGTGCGCACCAGCCGCGCCGCGCGGCGTACGGGGAAGTGATGCAGGGGCATGCGTACGGCACCGGTGGTGGTGCTCAGGTGGTCAGATGCTCAACCGGCCCGGGTCAGCGACCGGCCCGCTGGTTGACGTTGAGCAGGAAGTCGAACTTCGCGAGCTTGCCACCGCCGCCGTTGGAGACGTTCATCAGCAGCGACGGGTGGAAGATCGAGTCCGAGTTGTTGCCCGGCTCACCCGGGAAGTAGAGCTGCGTGGTGAGGATGGGCCGGTTCGGCGCCTGCACCTTGACGTGGAGGTGCCGGGTGCGGCCCGGGTACAGGCCGGGGACGATGGTCTCCAGCTTGAAGGCACCATTGGCGTCGGTGTACTGGTGACCGCGCAGCCGGTAGCCGCGGTTGTCGTAGGCACCGCGCACGTCCGCCTGCCAGAAGTCGAGCAGCGCGTGGGCGATGGGCCGGCACGCGAGGCCGAAGACGTAGCCGGTCAGCGTGAGCTTGGTGCCCTGGAGGCCGGGCTCAAGCAGCGAGGCGCGCTCGGGCGACCGCGGCTTGAAGTAGGGGCCCTCCATCTGCGGCCGGGTCGGCGCGTCGCCGTCGTCGCAGTACGGGGTGGGCGCGAGCGGCTGCCCGGAGGGCGTCCGGTCGTCGCGCGCCCAGGACACGCCGCCGAGTACGAACGGCAGCGGCGCCGCCGCGACCGCTGCCTTCAGCAGGGTCTTGCGCGTCAAGCCGCGCCGGGTGCCCTCGTTCCTGGGCTCTTGGGTGTTCTCGCCTTCCACGGTGTTCCTCCCGCGGTTTCTGAATGGGGGTGAGTCGTGCTGGTCGTGCTGGCCGTACGAGCGGGACTGAACTTATGCGGAGCGCTCACGGCCGGTCGATGGACTCGATTCGGCGAACGTGGTGATTCCGTCCGGTAACCCGAGAAGCCGCCGGTGGCAGGGGGTCCCGGTCGGCCTGGCGGCGGAAGTCCCCCGGGCTGACGCCCGTTTCGCGCCGGAAGAAACGACAGAAGTAGGCCGGGTCGGAGAATCCGACCTCCCGCGCGACCTGACTGACCGTCATGCCGGTGGCGGCCAGCAGCCGTTTGGCCTCGCGGATCTCCGCTTCCCTGATCATCTGGCCCGGAGTACGGCCGGTTGTGCGCTTGACAGCCTCCGTCAGATAGCCCACCGAGACGCCGATGCGGGTGGCGTAGGCCCCCACGGTGGCGCGCACCGCCGCCGACCGACCGCCGGTGCCGCCCGCGTGCAGCGGGCCCTGCTCGGCCCCGGAGCGGGTGTGCGTGGTCAGCAGGTGGGCGAACTGTCGGGCCACGGCGGACGGCCGGCCGACGGCCTCTTCCTTGGCGGGCAGCGCGCCCGGCAGGCGCTGGGCGCGCACGATCAGGACGTGCAGGTAGGACCGCAGCACCGTGATGAAGCCGTCCTCACGGTCCCGGAACTCGCGACCCATGTCGGAGATCAGCGCGGCCAGCGCCGGGGCGGTCGCCGGGTCGGGGTGCAGCCAGGGCCGTTCGGCGAGGCTGCGCAGCGCGGCCCGGTCTCCCGGGTGGGCGAGCAGGAAGTCGTCGGTAAACAGCACGACCCAGCCTTGCAGGTCCCGCACTCCGGCCCAGTAGTGCACCTGACCTGGGGCGATGATCGACAGATGGGGTGGTCGTAGTCGCCAGGGGACCTGTTCGATGACGTGTGTTCCGGTCCCCGACGTGACGTAGAGCAGTTCGTAGAACGTGTGCCGGTGGGGGAACGCGGCCCTGGACAGCGGGCCGATGGTGTCGAACGTACCGATCGCGAACGGCAACACGTTGGGGGCCGGCACCTCAAGGCGGTGCAGCGGCAGGGGGGTGGCGTCGGGCGTGCAGCCCGCCTGCTCGCCTGGCACGCCATAAAGGTCCGTGGACGATGTGGGCATGGCAGGTCATGCTCCGTTCTGCTCAGCGCGCTCGCGCGCCCTCATGCCGTCGCCCTATGCCCCGCCTAAGACTAGACCGCCAACTGGCCTGCGAAACCGATGATTTCAGCCCGTTGTTCCCTTGGTTCACTCCGGTAAAGGGAGCAGCTAGCGCGAACCGCCCCAGATCGGGCCTGCTCGCCGGGGGCGGGCAGCCGGGGGCGGCGGGTCGCGCCGGAGAACCGGGATCGGGGGCGCTGCGGCCCGCGGCGGCCACGTGCGGGCCCGCCTGGATCCGGCCACCACCGGGGGTACGGAACGGGCGGTGCCGCCGGAGCGCAGGGCCCGGCGGCACCAGGAACGCCGCGCACGCCCGGGGAGCGCAAGCCCGAAAGGCCCGGAAAGCCCTGCGGGCTCCGCAGGCCCCCGGACCTCGTGGGACGCCGCGGTACGCCGGTGGGCGGCGAAGGGATGAAGAGGGGAGAAGAAGAGAGGAGGGGAGCAAGAAGGGAAAGGTCCGGCCGGACCGTCGCTCGCGCCTGCGGAAGCCTCGGGGCCCGGTGGGCGCGCCGGGTCCGGCCGTGGGTCAGACCGGGTCCGGCTGGGGGACCGGCTCCGGGTCCGGGGTGGGTCCGGGCGCCGGGTCCGGCGGCATCGGCGGGATCGGCCCTGGCACCGGCCCGGGGGCGGGGCCAGGTCCCGGGCCCGGCGGTGGGGTGGGGGTCGGCGGGACCGGGTCGGGCGTGCCGGGCGGTACGGGCTCCGGATGGATGGGGGGCACCGTCGCCGTGATGTCGTACGCCATGAGCAGACTCCTGTGGATCGCGTGCACGGACAATCCGCCCGTCACCGACCGGCTGCCCCTTCCTTCCCCATTTACTCCCACGTCAGGGCGGCCCGCGACACGGCACGGGGCCGGCTACCGGCGCCGGCCGCCGCCCGGGGCGGGCTCCGCGGGGGCCTCCCGCTCGTACGGACGGAAGGTCCGCAGCCCGGGCCCCGGCCGCCAGCTCTGGAGTTGCAGGGTGCCTTCGCCGTTCCAGGTGCGGGTCACCTCGTGGACGTCGATGCGGAAGAGGTGGAAGGGGTGCGGGGGCCCCAGCCGGGCGACGTAGGCCGCGCGTGCCTCGCCCTCGTGCACCTCGACGGCGACGCCGCTGACCCTGGCGTCCCCCGCGCGCAGCTCGTCGGCCCCCGCCCCGGGGTTCACGTGCACCGCACAGCGCGGGTCGCGGCGCAGGTCCAGGGCCTTGCGGGAGTGCCAGATCATGCCCAGCCAGACCTCACCGCCGCCGAAGTCCACCTCGATGCCGCTCACCCGCGGGGACCCGTCGGCCCGCAGTGTCGCCAGTACGTGGTGTTCATGGGGTGCGAAGCGCGCCTGGACCCACTGCGCGAGCTGCGGCGCGGCCTGGCACACGTCGTTCCAACGCGTTGTCATGCCGCGATGCTCCCGCCGATACCTGACACCTGCTGTCTGGCTTTACGGGCATTCGGGTACGGGCCCGGAGCGGGCGGCGGGCACTCCTGACGGGGCACGGCGCGTGCTCGTGGCGGGGCCTTGGCCGCGGTGGGCCGATCAGTGCGGTGGGTGCTGTTCGGCGGCGACGTCGGCGAGGGTGTTCCAGAACATCAACTCGTAGGCGAGGACGAGTTGCCCGTACCGGTCGGCGGCGTCCGTGAGCTGTCCGCTGTCGATGCCGGCGCGCACCGCGGCCAGCGCCCGCTCACCGTCACCGAGCTCCGGTTGGGCGAAGAAGTCGAAGAAGCCGCAGGCCCGGGCGGTGAATCCGTAGTGTTCGCGGAGCCCGCGGGACATCGCCGCGCAGTATTCGCCCCAGGCGACGAAGTTGGCCACCAGGGCGAGCACCACATTGGCGGGCTCGGCGTTCAGCGCGAGCCAGGCCAGGTAGGCGGGGTACGCCTGGCAGCCGGCGCGCGGTCGGTAGCCGCGCACCGCCGCCTCGTCCAGGCCGCAGGCGGTGGCGAGGTGGTGCAGCCGGGTCATGGCGATGTACTCGCCGTCGGCCATCGCGGTGAAGAAGGTGCCGATGGCGGGCTCCCCGGAGGAGCGCTGCGCCAGGTGGAGGAAGGCCCGCCGGTCGCTGTCGATGATGCGGTACTGCTCCAGGGCGAGCACGGCGACCGCCGTCAGGGGCGCGCGGCCCGCCACGACGAGCGGCACCAGGCGATTGGCCCCGGCGGGCGGTTTCAGTTGCCGTACCGCCGACTCCAGTCGCTCCGCCGCGGTCACCGTCATCGCCTGGCCTCCCGTGGGTCGTGGTTCCGCTCGGGTCCGGGTCTAGGTCTGGGTCTGCGCTCGTGCTCTGTTCTTGCGCTCGTGTCTGTTCTTGCCGTGTGTTCTTGCGTTCGCGTCTGCGCCGGCCGAGCGCTGCGTCCCTGGTTGCGCCGCGCCCGTAGCTGCACGTCTGCGCCGTATCCGCGCTGCGTCGTGGCTGCGCCGGGCGCTGTGGGGCCCACGGTCTCATGCCGGCGTGCCCGGTGGGCGTACGTCGCGCCGCTGGTGCGGCGGCCGTCACCTGCGGCGGCAGTGCCTCGGGGCGTGCGCGCCGCCCGAGGTGCGGGGTGCGGCGAAGCCCGCGTGGTGTGCGGCTCGTTGTCGCGCCCGCCCGGGGGCCGGCCGCCGCTGCGTGGCGCGGGCCGCAGCCCGTGACCGGGCAGGTCCGGAACGAAAATTTCCCTCAGATTGATGGCAGGTCATCGGCAACCAAGGGGTCATATGAACAGTCATATGGGGCATGAGGGTGAACGAGAACAACGAGCAGGGTCCGCGCGGCGCCAGACGCCGCAGCGTGGGCCGCCGGGCGGGGGTACTGCTGGGCATCGCCAGTCTGACGGTGCCGCTCAGCGTCGCATTGGGCAGCAGCAGCGCGCAGGCCGCGAGCGCGTGCACGGCCAAGGCGGGGCCGTACCAGAAGCAGGCCGAGAAGTTCCTCGGGCTGCGGGTCGACGGCAAGCAGTCGGCCGCCGACTGCCGGGCCATACGCAACTTCCAGACGGCGCACGCCATCTCCCCCAACATCGGTTACGCGGGTCCGGTGACCCGGTCGATGATCGATCTGGTGAGCAAGCAGCGGGCCGCGGGCAAGAACCCCAACAAGGCGAAGAAGTGCCCCACCAACCGGGGCCGGATCGCGTGCGTGGACCTGAGCCGGCAGCTCAGTTGGATCCAGGACGGCAAGAAGCTGGTGTACGGTCCGGTGCCGGTGCGCACCGGGCGCAACGGCCACGAGACCCGTACCGGCGCCAAGAAGATCTACTGGCGGAACATCAACCACATGTCGACGCTGTACCACGTGCGCATGCCGTACAGCCAGTTCTTCGACGGTGGGCAGGCGTTCCACGCCATCAGCGGCAACGTCTGGTCGGCGCCCGGTTCGCACGGCTGCATCAACATGCGCACCGCGGACGCGAAGAAGTACTGGAGCCTGCTGCGCAACGGCGACGACACCTTCGTGTACGGCCGCAAGCCCGGCACCTGATCCATCCCGCGGTGGGACCGGCGCCCGGCGGAGCCTGACCCATCGCACCGGCCGCTCCAAGACGTTGGCCCGCACCAGGACGGTGCGGGCCAACGGTGCGTTCCGGCCCCGGCGTTCGGGGCGCTGCCCCGCCGCCCGGGTGGGGGGCACCCGCCGGGGCGAGGCGGGTGCGCGTCACCAGGCCGAGGGCGCGTAGTCCTTGAGGAAGCAGCCGAACAGGTCCTCGCCGAGTTCACCGCGGACGATCGGGTCGTAGACCCGGGCCGCGCCGTCCACCAGGTCGAGCGGGGCGTGGAAGCCGTCGGCCGCGAGCCGCACCTTGTCGGGGTGGGGACGCTCGTCGGTGATCCAGCCGGTGTCGACGGCCGTCATCAGGATGCCGTCGCTCTCCAGCATCTCCTGGGCGCTGGTGCGGGTGAGCATGTTGAGGGCGGCCTTGGCCATGTTGGTGTGCGGGTGACCCGCGCCCTTGTAGCCGCGGCTGAACTGGCCCTCCATCGCGGAGACGTTGACCACGTACTTACGGCGCGCCGTGGCGGCGGCCATCGCCGACCGCAACCGGCTCACCAGCACGAACGGCGCGGTCACATTGCACAGTTGGACTTCGAGCAGCTCCAGCGGGTCCACCTCGTTCACCCGCTGCACCCAACTGTTGCTGGCATCCAGGTCGGGCACGAGACCGCCGGCGTCGATGGCGGTACCCGCCTCGATGCGCGCCAGCGAGGCCGAGCCGCTGGTCAGCGCGAGGGCCGTGATCGAGTTGGGGGTCAGCTCGCCGGAGCGGTCGACCTGGCCAGGCAGCGCGGCGTGGCTGCCGCTGCCGAAGAGGCCGAAGACCTCCTTGGCCGGCAGCTCGCCGGCGGGCAGCGGGGCGTCCTCGGCGGCGATCAGCTCCGCGTACGCGCGCGGGCTGCGCCGGACCGTCTGGGCGGCGTTGTTGATCAGGATGTCCAGCGGGCCTTCGGCGCTCACCGAGTCGGCGAGCGCGACGACCTGGGCCGGGTCCCGCAGGTCGATCCCGACGATCTTCAGCCGGTGCAGCCAGTCGGCACTGTCGGGCATCGCCTTGAAGCGGCGGATGGCGTCGTGCGGGAAGCGCGTGGTGATGGTGGTGTGCGCGCCGTCGCGCAGCAGCCGCAGCGCGATGTACATGCCGATCTTGGCGCGGCCACCGGTGAGCAGGGCACGGCGGCCGGTGAGGTCGGTACGGGCGTCGCGCCGCGACCGGTTCTCCTTGGCGCAGGGCTGGCACAACTGGTGGTAGAAGGCGTCCACCTCGGTGTACCGCGTCTTGCAGATGTAGCAGGAGCGGGGGCGCTCCAGGACGCCGACGATCTCCGTGCTCGCGGTCGCGGCCAGCGGGATGCCCATCGTCTCGTCGTCGATGCGGTCGGCGGCGCCGGTGGCCGTGGCCTCGGTGACGGACCTGTCGTGCGCGGTCTTGGCGGCGCGCCGCTCCTGGCGTCGGCGCTGCTTGACCGTCCGGTAGATTCCGGCAGTGGCCCGGCGGACGGCTATCGCGTCCGGGTGGTCGATCGGCAGCCGATCGAGCTCTGCGAGCACGCTCAGACAGGCCGCGAGTCGCTCGGGGTCGATCCCCTGCTCCTCGGTCGGGCTTTCTTCAGCCACCGCCATCGCCGCTACCGTCCCTCGGCCTCGTGCCACCAGCAAACCCCCGAACTGTACGTAGGGGGGCGAGTCTTCGCCAAACCCGCCCCGCAGGGCGGCAACTCTTAGTAATCATCGGCTGTAACGCAGATTTGGCACAAGAAGTTCCCCTTTCCGCGGTAGATCACCGTTGAATTGGGCATCATCCCTGGTAGCCGCCTCAGCCCTCACAGCGAATACGGCGAATGAACGGCACGAGAACACCCCGCCCCGGACCCCAGACGACGGAAAATCCGTCACACAGAGTAATCATCGACCCGCCATTTATGGCGAGGGAGCGCCCCATGTCCGAGCAGTACGAACTCCCCTACGCGATCAGGCGTTGGACCGCCCAGCAGTTCCTGGTCATCGAGCTCCACGGCGAGATAGACATCCTCGCCGCCGCCCCCAACAGCGATCTCCTCGCAGGTCAGGACCTTGACCGGCATCCGGATGTGGTCATCGACCTGTCGGCGGTGACCTTCATCGATTGCAGTGGCCTCGGGGCGCTGTGCCAGCTCGCCAACCGGCTGCGTCGGCGGGGGCGACTGCTGCGGGTGGTGGTCACCAACCCGTTCACGCTCAAGCTGCTCCGCGCCACCCGGCTCACCGAGGTCTTCTTAATCCACGACAGCGTCTCGGACGCGCTCTCGCACTCCGACGGCGCCGCGGAGGTCCCCGCCTCCTGAGTCCCTTCCCCCCCACCGGGGACCCGTGACGGCCGGCCCGGGCACGCGCCCGTGGCCCGCGAGCCGCCGACGGAGCCCCGTACGCCCCAGCCCCGGATTCCCGGCCCGGTCTCCGCGGCTGGCCCAGGCCGGGCGGACAGGCCCCGGCCCCCGTCCCACCCCGCCCGCGCCCTCCAGGGGCGCGCCGCCGGCCCAAGCGCCGGCCACCCCGCCGCCCACCGGCCCCAGCGGCAGACCGCTCGCGCGGGCGCCGCTCCCCTCCCCCGGCGCGGCCAGCCACCGGTCAACCGCCGATCAGGACGTGGCGGTGGAGGCCCCGGAGGCGGGGCCGAACGGCGGCGCGGGTATCCGTGCCGGGCTGACCAGCACGCTCGGCCGCCCGTCCACCCCGACCGGCACGTCACCGTCGATGGTGATCCGCCGCAGGGTGCGCGGCAGGTCTCCCGAGTCGTCCACCCCGTAGTGCTGGGTCGCCCGGTTGTCCCAGATGGCCACGTCACCGGCGCGCCACTGCCAGCGCACGGTGTTCTCCGGACGCTCCACGTGGTGCTGGAACAGCTCGATGAGCAACCGCGAGTCCCGGCTGGGCAGTCCCTTGATGCGTTGGACGAAGTTGCCGAGCAGCAGTGCGCGCTCGCCGGTCTCCGGGTGCACCCGTACCACCGGATGCTCGGTGGTGAACGAGGTGGAGGTGAACACCTCGTGGTACTGCGCGAGTTGGGCGTCGTTCGCGTCGGGCCTGCTGGCTGCGTAGTCGTACTCGTTGGAGTGCAGGGCGCGCAGCCCGTCGGCGAGGGTGCGCAGTGGCTCGCCGAGTTCGGCGTACGCGGCGGCGGTGTTGGACCACAGGGTGTTGCCGCCGTAGGGCGGGATGACCTCGGCGCGCAGGATCGAGAAGGCCGGGTAGGCGGGGACGAAAGTGACGTCGGTGTGCCACTGGTTGGCCCGGCCGCCGTGTGCGGAGTCGATGCTGAGCGCGTAACGGCCGTCGCCCGAGGGGACGGTGGGATGGGCCACGGGGGTGCCGATGAGCCGGGCGAACGCCTCGTGCTGCGGCCCGTCCAGGTGGTCCTGATCGCGGAAGAAGACCACCTTGTGGGCGAGGACGTGGGCGCGGACGGCGGCCACGGTGGCGGCGTCCAGGTCGCCGCCGAGCCGTACGCCCTCGATGAGCGCGCCGATCCGGCCGTTGAGCCGGGTGACGCGTACGCCTGCCGCGCCGGCGGCGGCATCATCGGAGCCGGCTGGCCGTGCGGTGTCTGGACTTGCGGTGTCCGGCCGGGGGACGTCCGGCTCTCCGGCGGCGGGCTGCGGCGTGGTGGTCGGTTGTGCCGCGGCACCGGGCCCCGGGTGCGTGGGCCGTGGGTGAGTGGGCTGCGGGTTGGTGGGCGCGGTGGTCATCGCGGTGCCCTTTCGGTGGGGTGGGGGTTGCCCGGCCGCGGGTGGGGCGGTTGCCCGGCCGCGGGCCGGGGCGCCGAGGTGGCTCCCGGGGCGGGCCGGCAGGCGGCGGCCCGCCGGGCGCGGCGGGTCAGCGCGGCGCGGGGTTCAGGCAGCGGCGACACGCACCCGGACTGCGCCGCGCCGCAGCCGCGGGGCACCGCGCGGCGGGGTACGGGGTCGGGTCGGGCATGGCCGGGAGCGTCGCAGCGCCCCGCGCGGGGCGTCAACGGCGACCCGGGGCCGCGGCGCACCCGCCGCACGGCGCGCCCCGGCGTCCCGCAGCCCGCTCCGGTGTTGCCGCCGCCACCGCGCCACACCCGGGTCGCCCGGGGTGAGCTGGCGTTTCCCCCGGCCGCCGCGGGCGTCCCGACCTCCAGCACTCACCTCGCGACCGGCGCCGCGCACGCGCGGGCCCGGGCGCACACCGGCACAGGGTGTTCATCGGCGTTCACCCGGGTTCATCCGGCGGCAACACCGTGCGGTGCGGCCGGGGTGGGCGCCCGGCCTCGGGCCGCCGCGCCCGGCGGGGCCTACGGGGAATCGATGCGCCCGAGCGGTTCCGTACTGCGGGCCAACGCCCGGCGTACCGCCGCCCAACTGTCGTCCTCGATGCCGAGCGCGTGGCGCAGATAGGCCCAGGTGGCCCGCTGGACCAGGGCGACGCGCCCGGGGTGTTCGTCCGTGGTCTCGCGTACCTCGTAGCCGGCGATGCCACCGAGCGAGTGTTCCGCCCCGTACAGGGTGAGCAGGCCCTCCGCGCCCGGGCTCAGGGCGTACGCGTCGGTCAGCCAGTCGGGACCCCGGACCGAGAGCGGCGAGTCGTCCCGGTCGCCGGCGACGACGAGGGTCGGGGTGGTCAGGTGCGCGAAGCTCGGGTGCATGAAGGGGAAGTGCTCGGCGGCGAAGCGCGAGAGGTCGGCCCCGCCGGTGCCGGCCGTGGCGAGCAACACGCCGGCGGTGACCCGCGCATCGGAGAGGTCCGGGCCCTGCTGGCTGACCGGGTCGAGGACGCGTAGCCCGAGCAGGGCGCCGGCTGTCTGGCCGCCGAAGGAGTGGCCGGCCACGGCGATCCGCCGGTGGTCGACCCGGCCGCCGAGTCCCGGCACTGCGGCCTCCAACTCGCCTAGATTATCTATGACTTGACCCATGTCTCGGATGCGCCAGCGCCAGATGTCCGGGGTACGCGGGTCGTCCTGGGGCAGCCCGACCGTCCGCGAGTCGAGATGCGTGGGTTGGACCACCACGAAGCCGTACGCGGCCCAGAAGTCGGCCAGCGGCCCGTACCCGTCGAGGGACGAGCCGAAGCCGTGCGAGAGGACGATCACCGGCAGCCGACTGCCGGTGATCGGCGCGGAGACCCGGACCTGGAGGCCCACGCCGCGGCCGGGCGCCGGCAGCGTCAGCGGCTTCACCGAGACGACGGGGGCGGGCGCGACGCCGGGCACGCCCAGCAGCCCGTCGCCCGGTTCGGCGGGCGGCGCGGCCGGCGCCTCGGCGATCCCCGGGACACCCCCGGGTTCGGCGTTGGTCACGGGGTCTCCTGCGGACACGGGACGGACCTCCTGCTGGCTGCGGGCATGGCGGGGTGCCGTCGGGCGGGGCCGACCGTCCCACCTGACGGCTGACTGCTGAGCCGATGGGTTGGCCGGCTGCCCGATGGGCTGGATCGGCGGAACGGCCGGGCCGGCAAGACCCGACGAGACCGATCACGGGGGGGCGGAGCACGGAGAGGAGCGGGCTGGGCGCGGTCGGTGTCGAGGCGCGGGGGCGCGGGACGTACGCGTTTGGTCGCCGCTGCCCCGTCTGCCATCATGGGCGAAACGGGACGCTGTACCGAATCGACTATACGGGACACTGTCCCACTTAGCCAGGGCGGTGGCGGTCCGGGGCTACGGCGAAGGGAACGGTGCGGTGGGCGACGGCGATCGGGGCGCGGAGGGTACGCGCAGGCCCCAGCGGGCGGATGCGCGGCGCAACCAGGAGGCACTGCTCGACGCCGCCGCCAGGGTCTTCGTCACCTCAGGCGTGGAGGCGCCGATCCGGGAGATCGCGGCCGAGGCCGGGGTGGGCACGGCCACCATCTACCGCCACTTCCCCACCAGGGCCGACCTGATCATCGCGGTCTACCGGCACCAGGTGGAGAGCTGTGCTGAGGCCGGCCCGGTCCTGCTGGCGACGAGCGCGAGCCCGTACCAGGCGCTGGCACAGTGGATCGACCGCTTCGTCGACTTCGTCGTCACCAAGCACGGGCTGGCCGCCGTGTTGCAGTCGGACGACCCCTGCTTCGACCCGCTGCACGCCTACTTCATCGACCGGCTCGTGCCCGTCTGCGCCGACCTCCTGGCGGCGGCGGCCGACGCCGGGGAGATCAACCCCGGTACGGACGCCTATGCGTTGATGCGTGGCGTCGGCAGCCTGTGCGTGGGCGCCGGCGACAACCCCCGCTACGACGCGCGCGGGTTGGTGGAACTCCTCGTCGCGGGGCTGCGCCGCACCACCTGACTGACGCACCACTCCCTGACCGGCAGCCCTGTCGCACGCCCGTGGCCCGCCGCGGGCCCACTGCCCACCACACCGCCGCTCCCCCGCGGCGCCGACCGATCACGACCGGCAGCCGGCGGGTGCGGGACGGGGGGATCAGCGCGGCTGCGCCGGATCGGTCGGTACGGGCAGCAGCGGGATCAGCGTCTCGGTGATCCGCTGCGCCACGGCCGCCCGGTGGTCGCGGAGGTAGAAGTGGTCGCCCTCGTACAGGTGCAGGCCGTCGAAGCCCGGGGCGTGCTCGGCCCAGCCGGTGAGCCGCGCGGGCGGCACCACGGCGTCCGACTCGCCGCCGAACACGGTGAGCGGCACGGCCGGCGGCACCGCACCGACCGTCGGGCACCAGGTGTCCACCACCGCGAAGTCGCTCCGGAAGGTCGGCGCGAACAGGGCCCACAGGTCATCGCTGTCCAGCAGCTCCGTCGGGGTCCCGCCGACCGAACGCAGCCAGTCGCGCAGCTCCGGGTCCGGCATCAAGTGCCGCGCGAGCCGCGCCCCGCCACCGGCAGCCCCGGCCGGCCGCGCGTCCTCGGGTGCCCGCGGCACCCCCCAGGCGGATATCCCGAGCCACAGCGGTACCTGCCGGCCGGCGGCGGCGAAGTGACGCGCCAGCTCGTACGCGACGAGTCCGCCCATGCTGTGCCCGAACAGGGCGAAGGGCCGGTCGAGCAACGGCGCGAAGTCCGCGGCGAAGTACTCCACCAGCTCGGCACTGCTCGGCAGCGGGCGCGCCCCGTGCAGGCTGCCCCGGCCGGGGGCGTTGACCAGGCAGACCTCCCAGTCGGCCCGGAACGCGTCGGCCCAGCCGCGGTAGAGGAGGTGGGAGCCGCCGGCGTGGTGGAAGAAGAACAGCCGCAGCGCGGGATCGGACACCGGCCGCGGGCAGGTGACGCTGCCGTGGTGGGTGGGCCGGGGCCGACCGTCAGCGGCGCGGGCGGGACGTGCGGGGGACGTGCCGGACGTACCGGCGCCGGCGTCGGTGCGCGCCGCTGGGGGCATGGTGGATCTCCTCGTGGCTGGGACGCGGTTGGCCCCCCGAGTCTTCCGTGCGCCGGGCCGGGGACGTGGACCGGGGGGGTCACGGGCCCGAGTACGGGACGGGGCCGGACGAGGTCGGTCGCCCCGGACGCGGACGCCCCGCACTCCGACCCGCGGGCCGGGGCGGTCCCGGGCCCGGGGTCAACAGGCCGTGGGTGGGCCCCGGTACGGTCCCGGGCGTGGCCGGTGTGCCAGTGCCGGGAGCCGGGCACGCGCTGCCGCACGCCCGTGGCAGATCGGCACCGTGGGCGCCCGGGCGGCACCGGCGCCGTATGCGGCCCGCACGGCCCGGTCGGCGGCCTGCGCGCCGGCCGCAGCGAGTGGAGCCGACCCGCGACGGGGGCGCGCGGGCCGGCGGTCAGTGGGGCACCCGACGGGGCGGGGCGGGACGCCGTGGTGTCCCCGGGCCGGCCGGCGGGGTGGCGGGC
>NZ_JBLIWA010000031.1:0-39370 GCF_047525675.1 Streptomyces sp. 796.1
GGGCAGCCCGGGCGCGCGCCCGCCCCCGCCACCCCCGCGGGGCCGGCGCCGAGCGGGGCGGCCGGCCGGCGGGCCGCCGAACCCCGTCCATTACGCTCGGGGGCATGGCCGACGCACCGTACAAGCTGATCCTGCTCCGCCACGGCGAGAGCGAGTGGAACGCGAAGAACCTGTTCACCGGCTGGGTGGACGTCAACCTGACCGACAAGGGCGAGAAGGAGGCGGTCCGCGGCGGTGAGCTGCTGAGCGCCGCCGGCCTGCTGCCCGACGTGGTCCACACCTCGCTCCAGAAGCGCGCGATCCGCACCGCGCAGCTCGCCCTTGAGGCCGCCGACCGGCACTGGATCCCGGTGCACCGCTCCTGGCGCCTGAACGAGCGGCACTACGGCGCGCTCCAGGGCAAGGACAAGGCGCAGACCCTGGCCGAGTTCGGCGAGGAGCAGTTCATGCTGTGGCGCCGCTCGTACGACACGCCGCCGCCCGCGCTGGAGGACGGCACGGAGTTCTCGCAGAGCGAGGACGCGCGCTACGCGGACATCCCCAGCGAGGCCCGCCCGCGCACCGAGTGCCTCAAGGACGTCGTCGCCCGCATGCTGCCGTACTGGTACGACGGCATCGTCCCCGACCTGCTCACCGGCCGCACGGTCCTGGTCGCCGCCCACGGCAACAGCCTGCGCGCCCTGGTCAAGCACCTGGACGGCATCAGCGACGCGGACATCGCCGGCCTCAACATCCCCACCGGCATCCCCCTCTCCTACGAGCTGGACGCCGACTTCCGCCCCACCAACCCCGGCGGCACCTACCTCGACCCGGAGGCCGCGAAGTCGGCGATCGAGGCGGTCAAGAACCAGGGCAAGAAGTAACCCTGGCGGGCTTTCCTCCACAGCCCTTCACCTGCGGTCCGCTGCGGGTGGGGGGCTGTGTGGGTTCAGGGGGGAGTGCTGGTCCGGCTGGGGCTTGGTGGTGGACATCGCATGACGGCCCGCTCGGGTAGGGGCGTTCCTCCCAAGCCCTACACAGTCCGACCCAGTGATGCAGCGGACCCGCCCGCGCGGGCCCACTCGCCGCGCCTGCGGCCCCCACCCACGCCGAAGCCCCGACCGCGAGGTTCGAGTAACCCGTACGTCTGACTCGGGTGACCCACCTCCCGGCCGGGGCTTCTCCGCGCGGGGCGTCGTACCTCCCAGGTGGCCCCGCGCTGGCTGCGGGCGGGCGCGCGCTGTTGGGGGCGCCGGGCGCGGCCGGCTAGCCGCAGCCGCCGGAGCAACTGCACGGGCCGCCGGACTGGCAGCCGCACGAGCAGCCGGAGCCGCATCCGCAGTTGCCGAGCAGCGGGCGGGGCGGGGTCGGGGTGGTGGGCTGCTCCGCTGGCGTCGAGGTCGGCGTCTCTGGCATGGCATTCCTCCTTGCAGGCGTACCGCAGAGCCTCCAGTGAAACGTCTCGGCCCGGGGGCGTGGAACGGCGCGTAAGCGGCGCATAGGCGCATCGCCGCCCCTACCACCCCTACGCCAGCAAAACCCGCACGCCAGCCGGTACGCCCCGAATGCCGCGGCCAGGACACTTGCGGGGCGGTCCGGGCCTGCCACGCCCCCGAGCGTCCGGGGACCGCAGACACCCAGCACCCCCAACGCCACCGGGCCCGCACCCAGCCGGCGAGGCGACGGTGTGCGGGCCCGGAGGCGGAGCGCAGCGAGGAGCGCCGTCCGGGCAGGTGGCCCGGCCCGGGCGGCTGTGGTGGGTGGCTACTCGCCGTCCACCGGGGTGCCGGGCGTGATCTCGTCCGCGTGCTCGCCGGTGACCAGGTAGACCACCCGCTTGGCCACGGAGACCGCGTGGTCGGCGAAGCGCTCGTAGTAGCGGCCGAGGAGCGTCACGTCCACGGCCGTCTCGATCCCGTGCTTCCAGCGGTCGTCGATCAGGTGCTGGAAGAGCGTGCGGTGCAGCATGTCGATGGCGTCGTCGTCCTGCTCCAGTTGGAGGGCGAGGTCGACGTCCTTGGTGATGATCACCTCGGCGGCCTTGGCCATCAGGCGCTGGGCGAGCTGGCCCATCTCCAGGATGGTGGCGGCCAGGTCGCGCGGGACGGGGGACTCGGGGAAGCGCAGCCGGGCCAGCTTCGCGACGTGCTGGGCCAGGTCGCCGGAGCGCTCCAGGTCGGCGCTCATCCGCAGGCTGGTGACCACGATCCGCAGATCCGTGGCGACCGGCTGCTGACGGGCGAGCAGGGCTATCGCACGAGCCTCAAGGTCGTGCTGGAGGTTGTCGATCTTCTCGTCGGCGGCGATGACGCTCTCCGCGAGCTTCAGGTCCGCGTCAAGCATCGCCGTCGTCGCCCTACCGATGGCTGAGCCGACGAGCCGGGCCATCTCGACCAGACTCTCACTGATCGAATCGAGCTCCTCGTGGTACGCGTCCCGCATCACTGACCTTCTCTCGCTGGGGGTCCCGTAGGGCTGTCAGCCCCACGGTTCCACGGTGTGGCCGAAACGAGTCCGAATCCGACCTCCGGGGTAAACCCGGACCGACGTAACAGTGAACTCTCGGCAACTCCCATGGTCTAGGCGGTGTCAACCCCTCTGACCTGGGGCCTCGCTAGTGAAGCGATCACGTCCTGACAGTGAACTCTCGGCAACGTCTCACGGGGTCGACCCCCGTTCGGCTGTGGAGCGGGTCGAACGGGCGCCTAACCTGGTGACATGAACGTGGACGCGGCAATCGCCGCAGTGGCAGCGATCGCCGGGTTGTGCACCGGCGTCATCGCCATGCTGGCGTTCCGCTGGAGTGAGCGCGACCAGGCCAAGCCCACGCGCTCCTCGCTCCACACCGAAGCCGCGCTGCCGCCCGGTGTCGACACCGTGCTCTCCGTGCTGCGCTCCTCCGCCGTCGTGCTCGACGAGGAGGACGCCGTGGTCAAGGCGAGCTCGGCGGCGTACGCGCTCGGTCTGGTGCGCGGCGGGAAGCTCGCGGTCGAGCCGATGCTGCACATGGCCCGCGACACCCGCCGCGACGGCGAGATACGCCAGGTGGAACTGGACCTGCCGCGCCGCGGCACCGGCCGGGGCGAGGCCCTGGCCGTCTCGGCGCGGGTCGCCCCGCTCGGCTCCCGCCTCGTACTCCTGCTGGTCGAGGACCTCACCGAGGCCCGCCGCATCGAGGCCGTGCGCCGCGACTTCGTCGCCAACGTCAGCCATGAGCTCAAGACCCCGGTCGGCGCCCTCTCGCTGCTCTCCGAGGCCGTCATGGACGCCTCGGACGACCCGGAGGCCGTCACCCGCTTCGCCGGCCGGATGCAGATCGAAGCCACCCGCCTGACCAGCCTGGTCCAGGAGCTGATCGACCTCTCCCGGGTGCAGAACGACGACCCGCTGGAGGACGCCGAGCCGGTCCGCGTGGACGAGCTCGTCGCCGAGGCCATCGACCGCTGCCGCCACCAGGCCGGCACCAAGCAGATCACGATGGCCGCGGGCGGCACCGCGGAGCTGCACGTATGGGGAAATCGCGGCCAGCTTGCCGCGGCCCTTGGCAACCTGGTGGAAAACGCGGTGAACTACAGCCCGGCGCGTACCCGCGTCGGCATCGCCGCCCGGCGGATCGCCGCACCCGGCGGCGACCTCATCGAGGTGTCCGTCACCGACCAGGGCATCGGCATCTCCGAGAAGGACCGCGAGCGCATCTTCGAGCGGTTCTACCGCGTCGACCCGGCGCGCTCGCGCGCCACCGGCGGGACCGGCCTCGGCCTCGCCATCGTCAAGCACGTGGCCGCCTCGCACGGCGGGGAGGTTACGGTGTGGAGCGCTGAGGGACAGGGCTCCACCTTCACCCTGCGGCTCCCGGAAGCCGGTGGCGTACGCGACCGGGCCGAGGCCGCTGCCGCCTCCGGGCGGCGTAAGGGCGGCAACTCGCTCATCGAGCCGGACGACCTCGACGACGAGGACCCCGGCCGTACCTACGACGAGACCCTCACCAATGAACCCCCTCCCGTCGCCCACCACCCGTAACTGGAAGGCGCTTCGCGCCCCTGAGTTCGCCCCGGAGGTCCTTCCGTGACCCGAGTGCTCGTTGTCGAGGACGAGGAATCGTTCAGCGACGCTTTGTCGTACATGCTCCGCAAGGAGGGTTTTGAGGTCGCGATCGCGACAACGGGCCCCGAAGGGTTGGACGAGTTCGAGCGGAACGGCGCCGACCTGGTGCTGCTCGACCTCATGCTGCCCGGGCTGCCCGGCACGGAGGTCTGTCGCCAACTGCGCGGGCGCTCCAACGTCCCGGTCATCATGGTGACCGCCAAGGACAGCGAGATCGACAAGGTCGTCGGCCTGGAAATAGGAGCCGACGACTACGTCACCAAGCCGTTCTCCTCGCGCGAACTGGTGGCCCGCATCCGCGCGGTGCTGCGCCGCCGCGGCGAGCCGGAGGAGGTCACGCCGGCCGCGCTGGAGGCGGGCCCGGTGCGGATGGACGTCGACCGGCACGTGGTCACCGTCTCCGGCGGCAAGGTCGACCTGCCGCTGAAGGAGTTCGACCTGCTGGAGATGCTGCTGCGCAACGCGGGCCGCGTACTGACCCGCATGCAGCTCATCGACCGCGTCTGGGGCGCCGACTACGTCGGTGACACCAAGACCCTGGACGTGCACGTCAAGCGCCTGCGCGCGAAGATCGAGCCCGACCCGGGGGCCCCGCGCTACCTGGTCACGGTCCGCGGCCTCGGCTACAAGTTCGAGCCGTAAAGACCCCAGGGGCGGCGCCGCAGCGAGCGCCCGCCCCCACCACGCCGCGAGGGCGGCCCCACCCCAGGGGCCGCCCTCGCGGCGTCCCCGGCCCCACTCGGGGGGCTGTCGGTGGGCCCCGGCCGTCCCCGACCTCGCTCATGCCTGCCGCGGGTGTGCATCGGCCGCCCCCGGTCACATTCAGGGCCGCGGGTGCGGCTCCGGCCACCCCCGACAGCGATGCAGGGCCCCGGCAGGGCTGCCAGCAGGCTTCGGCTGCCCCGGGCCACCGCCAGGAGCCCGCAGGACGCCGTACGCGCCGTCAGCGACCAGCGACCCGCCGGGGCCCGGAGTCCCACACCGCCGCCGCCCTGCGCCGCCCCCAAACGCGGACCGACCCGCCGCCGCGGCGCTCGGTGGCGTCGCGGCAGCGGGTCGGTCAGGGCCTGGGGCAGGCGCGGCTCAGTGGCCGGCGGCCGGGCTCTCGTTGCCCTGGGCGCCCTCGCCGCTCCCGGCGGTGCCGTTCTCGCCGCCGGGGGTCTGGCCCGCGGGGCTCTCCTCGCCGCCGGGCGTGCCCGAGGCGTTGCCGCTCTCGGTGTCGGCGGGCTCGTCCGACGCCTTGCCGGACTCGGCGTCCGACGGCTTGCCGGTCTCCTTGGACTTGTCCTTGTCCTTCGCCGTCTCCGACGGCTTCACGCTCGGGCTGGCCGCGGGGCTCGGACCCCACTTGGCGTAGTCACCCTTGGCGGGCACCACCAGGGCGCGCAGCGTGACGTCGCCCGTCTTGCTGAAGTCGAAGACGACCTTCTGGGCGTCGCCGGCCTTGGCCGCCTCGTGACCGCCGACGATCTCCGCCGACGCGTTGCCCTCGCCGCCGAGGATCAGCGAACCGCCCTTGGGTACGACCAGCGGCCCGGAGCCCTTCGCGGGGGCCAGCTTGACCTCGGTGTCCTTGCTGCCGAGCCGGATGCTGGTGAGCACCTCGTCGGTGGTGCCGTTGTTGAAGATCTTGGCGGTGAGGGCCGCGGGACCCTCATCGTCCAGCTCCGGCTGGGTGATCACCGTCGCGTTCTGGACCTTGAGGTCGCCGACGGTCTTCGCGGCGTGGTCCGGGGTGATCTCCATCGTCTGCGAGTCGTTCCCGGCCGCGCAGGCGGAGAGCGGGGCGATCGAGAGCACGAGGGCGGTGGCGGCGAGGGCGCCGCGTCGAAGGCTGCTGCTCACGGCGGCGGCATCTCCTAGGACGAGCTTCGGCGGCCGAACGGTGGGCCCGGTCGCGAGGGGCGGAGGGGCGGCGGTGGGCTGCCCGCACTAAGGATCTTTCAGCGCGCTTAGGTTACCGACCCGTCGTCGAGAGCACGCACCCGACCCGCCTCGGACGCCCTGTCGCCGCCCGTACCGCCGCCCGGCGCACCCCCGTCGTACGCCCCGGCCGCGGCCCGCCGCGCGCACCCCCGAGGCCCGCCCGCCCGTCCGGTGGACACGCCCGTGAACAGTCGTTGAACAAGTACCGCGCGGGCCCGCCGGCAATCGTCTCCGCATGACCTCTCCACCGAATATCAGCCGGCCCCGCCCGCACGAATATCGAGACGGAATGCACGTCATCGGTGACGGCTTCGTGAATTGATCACGAAGATGATCGCCGCTGGCCTGATCAATTCGCGGAAACGGCGCGGAGTGACCGAGGTGCGCCCGAACGGAGGACCGGAACTCGTACGTCCGGACCCCGGCAAAACGGGACGTACGACCTGTCGCGGGAGGTTGTTGAGCGATGTAACGTACGCGTTTCACCTCGCCCGAACAACGGCCCCCACCTGCGAATTCCTGCCTCCGGGGGCCGCTCGAAGCACGTTCCGAGTGCTGTTGTCAAGCCCTGAGATATGCCCTGACCTGCGAAAACGCCATTCAGAACGGGGCGTTCCCGTGTTACTCTGGATAGCCACGGAAGGGGTACCTGTCACATGACGTTCAAGGTTGGCGACACCGTGGTCTATCCCCATCACGGGGCCGCGCTGATCGAGGCCATCGAAACTCGCCAGATCAAAGGCGTGGACAAGACCTACTTGGTGCTGAAGGTCGCTCAGGGCGACTTGACAGTTCGTGTGCCAGCGGACAATGCGGAGTTCGTCGGCGTGCGCGATGTAGTCGGCCAGGACGGGCTGGACCGGGTCTTCGAGGTGCTGCGTGCGCCGTATGCGGAGGAGCCCACCAACTGGTCCCGTCGCTACAAGGCGAACCTGGAAAAGCTCGCGTCCGGTGACGTGATCAAGGTGGCCGAGGTCGTCCGCGACCTGTGGCGCCGCGAGCGTGAGCGTGGTCTTTCCGCTGGTGAGAAGCGCATGCTCGCCAAGGCGCGGCAGATCCTGGTGAGCGAGCTCGCCCTCGCGGAGAGCACCAACGAAGACAAGGCCGAGGCCCTGCTCGACGAGGTCCTCGCATCCTGAGCATCGCTAGCGACCCCCTGGCTTTCGCTGTGGGGTCGTCGTCGGTGTCTCGGACGTTCTGAGGGACGTACGCATGCCGCAGCGCCCGAGTGGCGGTCCGCGTCCCGACGATGCGTCCCTGCCGCCGGGCGCTGCGGCATCTGCGGCCCGCGAGCCGCAGATCGGCGACGGCGTCATCCATTGACCGCACCTTGGACCCGTACGGCCGGTGCGGTGCGTAAACGACCGACATGACACCGATATGGCGATGCCCGCCGTCCGACCGTGACCACCCGCCGTGCGTCGGGCGCCCGGCGCGCCCACGGGCGGACATGCACAGGCAGCCAGCGTGCGTGCCCAACGCGCCGTCGACTCGTTGTGTCCGGTGGAAAGGTCCTTCGGGATCGGGCTGTGCGGTGCACGCGACGGTCCACGAGGCACGGCGAGACGGGCGTGACGTCCGGGTCGTGAAGCCCGGGCGTCGGCACGGTGTCCACCAGCCGCCCGCAAGGCGGTCGGTGCGGCGAACATGCGGATACGCCGCGACCCCTCGGGCCCGCGGCCCGGGTGGTCGACGGCGGGTGGTGGGGCGAGAGGGCGGGCAACTGGCAAGTTCTTGCGCTTCGCTTCGACGCACGCCGTGCGGTTACATCACGTGTGCGGCGATTGGTGTGCCGGGCTCGGGCACTGGCTCGACCAGTCGTCACGGAAGGGGCTGATCGGGCCGCTGCGCCCGGCACGCTCTGGCCATACCCAACTCGGCCGAGGAAGCAAACCTGAACGCCATCGCAATGTCCGCATCAGATCGTCCCGAACCTACCGACGGACCGCGGGTGCGCACCGCAGCCGTCATTCCCGCAGCCGGCCGTGGGGTCAGGCTCGGCCCCGGTGCGCCCAAGGCGCTGCGCACCCTCAACGGCACCCCCATGCTCGTCCACGCCGTCCGCGCGATGGCCGCCTCCCGTGCCGTCTCCCTCGTGATCGTGGTCGCCCCCTCGGACGGCGCGGCCGAGGTCCGCAGGTTGCTCGACGCGCACCCGCTGGCCGGCTCGGTGGCGGAGAAGACCGACGTGGTGGTCGTCCCCGGCGGCGAGACCCGGCAGGAGTCCGTACGGCTCGGCCTCGCCGCGCTGCCGGACGACATCACCGTCGTGTTGGTGCACGACGCGGCGCGTCCGCTCGTACCGGTGGACGTGGTGGACGCGGTCGCAGCCGCCGTGCGCGGTGGTGCGCCGGCCGTGGTGCCCGCGCTGCCGCTGGCGGACACCGTCAAGCAGGTCGAGCCGCGACCGGCGGGCCAGCCGGAGCCGGTCGTCGGCACCCCGGAGCGGGCCCGGCTGCGCGCCGTGCAGACCCCGCAGGGCTTCGACCGGGCGACGCTCGTCGAGGCGCACGAGCGCGTCCTGCTCGAAGGCGAGGGCGCCACCGACGACGCCGGCATGGTCGAGCGGATCGGCCGGGACGTCGTGGTGGTGCCGGGCCACGAGGAGGCGTTCAAGGTGACGAGGCCGCTCGACCTGGTCCTGGCCGAGGCGGTCCTCGCGCGCAGGAGGGCCAACGATGGCTTCTGAACCGGCGGAACAGACCGCCGGGGCGCCGGCGCAGCAGCCGGCTAGCCCCGCCTCCGACCAGCAGTCGGCCGCGTCGCCGGCGGCGCCCGCCGTGCCGCCCGCCGTGGTGCTGCCGCAGGTCGGCATCGGCACCGACATACACGGCTTCGAAGAGGGCCGCGAACTGTGGTGCGCGGGGCTGCGCTGGGAGGGTGAGGGGCCCGGGCTCGCCGGCCACTCCGACGCCGACGTCGTCGCGCACGCCGCCTGCAACGCGCTCTTCTCCGCGGCCGGCCTCGGCGACCTCGGCGCGCACTTCGGTACGGGCCGCCCCGAGTACTCCGGCGCCAGCGGCGTGACCCTGTTGGCCGAAGCGGCCCGGATCGTCCGCGAGGCCGGTTTCACCATCGGCAACGTGGCCGTCCAGGTGGTCGGCCCGCGTCCGAAGATCGGCAAGCGGCGGGAGGAGGCCCAGCGGGTGCTCTCCGCAGCGGCCGGCGCTCCGGTCTCGGTCTCCGGGGCCACCACCGACGGCCTCGGCTTCCCCGGCCGCGGCGAGGGCCTGGCCGCGATCGCCACCGCGCTGGTCGTCCGTACCTGAACTGCTCGTCCGCGTCCGGGCCGGTCGCCCGCACCCGAGTGGCGGCCGGCCGGCCGGGTGGCTCCGCGGGCGGCCCGGGTGAGGCGGCCCGGACGTCTTCGTGATCTTCGGGGCGCGGCGTCCCACTGCTCCGTACGATGCACGTGTGGCGGGGGAATGCACGGCGGCGCGGGGCTGTTGGGTACCCATCGAGGACGTGTGCCCCCGTGACCCATGACGATGATCGTGACGGAAGGACCAACCGTGTCAGCTTTACTCTCCGATGAGCTCAAGCACCTCCTCGACGGCCCGGTCTTCGTGACCCTGGCGACGATCCAGCCCGACGGGAGCCCGCAGCTCTCGGTCGTCTGGGTGAAGCGGGACGGTGACGACCTGTTGATCTCCACCACCGTCGGCCGGCGCAAGGAGAAGAACATCGCCGCCGACCCGCGGGTGACCGTCCTGATCAACCCCGCCGACGCGCCGTACACCTACGCCGAGGTGCGCGGCACCGCCTCCGTCAGCACCGAGGGCGGCGCGGAGCTGATCGACGAGTTGTCGCTGAAGTACACCGGCAAGACCTACGCCGAGTTCAACCCGCGGATCGCCGAGGACGCCGAGCGCGTCGTGGTCCGGGTGACGCCGCGGAAGGTCGTCGGCAGCCTCTGAACCGGCGGCTGCCGGTTTCGGCCACTGCCGCCCGCGCCCCCCGCCCACCGCTGCGACCTGCTGCGCAGCGTCGTCGGCGGCGGTCAAGTGTCACGCTTCGGTGTCCCTGCGGCCCTTGGGGTCGCGGGGCACTGCCCTGTTCCGACTACCCTTGGAGCGTGACCATTCGCCTGTACGACACCAGCGCCCGGCAGACACGTGACTTCACCCCGCTCACTCCGGGCTGTGTCTCGATCTACCTCTGTGGCGCGACCGTGCAGGCCGCACCGCACATCGGGCACATCAGGTCGGGCCTCAACTTCGACATCATGCGCCGCTGGTTCAGCTACCGCGGCTATGCCGTGACGTTCATCCGCAACGTCACCGACATCGACGACAAGATCCTGGTGAAGGCCGCCGAGTCCGGCGAACCCTGGTGGTCGATCGGCTACCGCAACGAGCGTGCGTTCAACGACGCGTACGAGACGCTCGGCTGCCTGCCGCCCACCTACGAACCGCGCGCGACCGGGCACGTCCCGGAAATGATCGAGATGATGAGCGGTCTGATCGAGCGTGGCCACGCCTATGCCGTGGACGGCAACGTCTACTTCGACGTGCGCTCCTTCCCGGAGTATCTGCGCCTGTCCAACCAGGAGTTGGACAACCTGCCGAACGCCGGCGACGCGGGCGCCGGCAAGCGCGACGGCCGCGACTTCGCCATGTGGAAGGCGGCCAAGCCGGGCGAGCCGAGCTGGGCCACCCCCTGGGGCCGCGGCCGGCCGGGCTGGCACCTGGAGTGCTCCGCGATGGCCCACAAGTACCTGGGCACCAGCTTCGACATCCACGGCGGCGGCCTGGACCTGATCTTCCCGCACCACGAGAACGAGATCGCCCAGGCCAAGGCGTACGGCGACGACTTCGCCGAGTACTGGGCGCACAACGCGTGGGTCACCATGAGCGGCGAGAAGATGAGCAAGTCGCTCGGCAACTCGGTGCTCGTCTCCGAGATGGTCAAGCGCTGGCGCCCGATCGTGCTCCGCTACTACCTGGGCACCCCGCACTACCGGTCCATGATCGAGTACAGCGAAGAGGCGCTGCGCGAGGCCGAGTCCGCGTTCGCGCGGATCGAGGGCTTCGTCCAGCGCGTGGTGGAGAAGGCCGGCACGGTCGAGCCCGCCGCGGAGGTGCCGCTGTCCTTCGCCGAGGCGATGGACGACGACCTCGGCGTCCCGCAGGCGCTGGCGATCATCCACACCACCGTGCGGCAGGGGAACTCCGCGCTGACCGCCGACGACAAGGAGACGGCGGTCGCCCGGCTCGCCGAGGTGCGGGCCATGCTCGGGGTGCTCGGCCTCGACCCGCTGGACGAGCACTGGGCGGGCGACAGCGACCGCGGGGACGACCTGCACGGCGTGGTCGACTCGCTGGTCCGCCTCGTGCTGGAGCAGCGCCAGGCCGCCCGCTCCCGCAAGGACTACGGCACCGCGGACGCCATCCGGGACCAGCTCCAGCAGTCCGGCCTGGTGATCGAGGACACGCCTTCGGGCCCCCGCTGGGAGCTCGGCCCCCGCTGAGCTGCGGAAAGCGAGCGGGGTGGCCGGGCCGGAAAACGGCTCGGTGTGCCGCCCGGTCCGCCGGGCGGCACACTTTTCGTACCATTGACCTTTTGGCTGCGCAGTACGGGCTGAGCAGCGAGCAGGCTGAGCAGCAGCGAGCAGTAAGAGACAGGTGACCCATGGCCGGTAACAGCCAACGCAGGAACCGCCGCACGTCCAACAAGAAGGGCGCGACGGTCGGCAGCGGCGGCAAGCGGCGTCGGGCCCTGGAGGGCAAGGGGCCCACCCCGCCCGCCGAGATGCGTAAGGGGCACGTCAAGCAGCGCGTGGCCAACGCCAAGGCGCGGAGCGCGGCGAAGCGGCCCGCGCCGCGCCGCGGCGGCCCCAAGGGCACCAACGAGCTGGTCGTGGGGCGCAACCCGATCGTGGAGGCGCTGCGCGAGGGCGTGCCGGCGACCGCGCTGTACGTGCAGCAGTTCATCGACAGCGACGAGCGGGTGCGCGAGGCGATCCAGCTCGCCACCGAGCGCGGCGGCATCAACCTGATGGAGGCGCCGCGCCCGGAGCTCGACCGGATGACCAACGGCCTGAACCACCAGGGCCTGGTCCTCCAGGTTCCGCCGTACGACTACGCCCACCCCGAGGACCTGGCCAGCGCCGCCTTCGACGACGGCGAGGACCCGCTGATCGTCGCGCTCGACGGGGTCACCGACCCGCGGAACCTGGGCGCGGTCGTGCGCTCGGTCTCCGCGTTCGGCGGCCACGGCGTGGTGGTGCCCGAGCGGCGCGCGGCGGGCATGACGGCCGGCGCCTGGAAGACCTCGGCCGGCACCGCGGCGCGCACCCCGGTCGCCCGCGCCACCAACCTCACGCGCGCGCTGGAGAGCTACCAGAAGGCCGGCATCACGGTCATCGGCCTCGACGCGGAGGGCGAGGCCGAACTCGGCGAGGTCCAGGCCCTGGACGGCCCCCTCGTCATCGTCGTCGGCAGCGAGGGCAAGGGCCTCTCCCGGCTCGTCAGCGAGACCTGTGACCTGCGCGTACGCATCGCGATGCCGGGTGGTGCGGAGTCGCTGAATGCGGGTGTGGCAGCCGGCGTGGTGCTCTACGAGGCGGCTCGCCGCCGCAGGGGCTGAGTCCGGGGGCCCGGCCGGCCCGCCCGGCCGGGCCTCGGGGCACCCGTCCCACCACGTATGCCCGTACCGGCCGTGGGCCCGTACCGCCCACACCGCTCGTACGACGGGACGGGGCGGTGCCACGGCCGCGGTACGTGAACGGCGGCCCGCGGCGTTGATGCGGGGCAGCCGCGTCCGCGGGCGGTTGGTGCGGGCGTCGTAGGGTGGGCGGTCATCCGTCGCGGGTCGCGGGTGGGAATTACCCGGCGTACGACGGGGGCGCGGCGCGGGGACGGGGCGCTGGCCTGCGAGGTCGGCGAGCCGCGGTCGATTTGACGGGTCTCGGACAGTTTCGGGGCGGTCAAGGCAGTGTCTTAACCGGGGGTCACTCGGTTAGATGAGCGTGGACACCAGAACACCCCGCACACCTCCGGGGGGAAGCTCACCGGGTTTTGACGATGAGCCGCACCTGAACATGGCGAAGGTGCCGAGCGACCCCGCACAGGTGATCGTCTCGCACGCGAGCTTCCGCGTGCAGCTCGCCACCCCGGTCCGGAGCAGCGCGCTCGCGGAGACGGCGCGCATCGCCGCGCTCGCCGGGGCTGGTGCCGGCCTGGGGGCGCGCCCCGCCAGGCGCCGCGCTCCGGTCGTGTGGAGCGGTCGCACCAGTCCGGGCGACGGCGCCGCGACCCATCTGCTCCAGGCCGTACGGCAGTCCGAGGTCAGCCTGGCCGCCGCCGCGGCGGCCGGCGCCCTCGGCACCGGACCGAACGGCGCACCGCACACGGCGCAGCGCACCGCACAGGGCGCCGCCGGCGCGGGCCAGGACGGCCCCGGCGGCGATCCGGGCGCCACCCAGGTGCTGCCGCGGATCGCGGTCGAAGAGCCCCCGCCGCCCACCCAGCCACTGGTCATCGGGCCGCGCACGCCGTACAACGACAGCGAGACCCCGCCCGGCGGCACGCGGTACGCCCGGGGCCTGCTCGACGGCGGTCAGGACACCGGCGAGCACACCACCGTCATCGGCAGCGTCGGCGACCCCGACGCCCCGGACGGCGCCGGTTCCCCGTGGCCGACCGTGGCGAGTCCGGAGGCCGACCCGGGCCGCCCGGCCCGCAAGCGCCGCACCTCCGACTCCGTGCGGCACGCGTACTACCCCGGCCGCCGGATGAACCTCGGCGTCGTCCTCCTCCCGCTGCGCGTCTTCCTCGGCTTCATCTCGATCTACGCCGGCATGGGCAAGCTCTGCGACCCGGTCTACTTCGACGGGGGCGAACGCGGGTCCATGGTGACCTGGTTGCAGTCGCTGCACCCGTGGGCGGTCGCATCGCCGCTCCGCGACTTCGCCTTGGAACACCCCGTGGGCGCGGGCCTGACCATCGCGTTCTTGCAGGTCGTGGTCGGTGTGCTGACCGTGTGCGGGCTCTGGCAGCGGGTCGCGGCCTCGTTCGGGGCGCTGCTGTCGGCCGCGCTCCTGGTCACCGTGAGCTGGCGGACCGTACCGGCGTACGACGCGCCCGACATCATCTACCTCGCCGCCTGGAGCCCGCTCATCATCGCGGGCGCGCCCGTGTACTCGATGGACGCCCGGCTCGCCGGGGAGGCGTGGCGACTGCTCGGGCCCCGGGTCGAGGTCCGCGACCTGCGGCGGCGGGTGCTGCGCCGGGGTTCCGTCATGGCTTCGGTGATCATCGGGCTGACGCTGCTGATCGGCTCGATGCTGGGCGGCGCGGTGCGCTCCTCCGACACGGTGCGGGTGCCCGGGCGCAGCGAGCCGCCCACCAACCACCTGCCGGGGAAGCCGCTGCCGGGTACGAAGGACGCGACCACGCCGCCGGGCACGCGCAGCCCGGAGGGCGAGCGGAGCGGTTCGCCGGCCGCCGGTGACGAGGAGCCGAGTCCGGCCGCGTCGCTGCCGAGCCAGGAGAGCACGCCGGGCATCACCGGCCCTGCGCAGGTGCCGGGCAGCGACACCGTGGGGCAGCCGAGCCAGCCGCAGGCGGTGCCGCAGCAGCAGAGCCAGGTCGGCGGCGGGCAGAGCAGCAGCCAGACCTCGGGCGCGCAGACCGCCCCGCAGTCCCCGCAACAGGCCCCCCAGTCCGCCCCGCAGCAACAGCGCCAGGCCCCGCCCCCCGACAACGAGACCTACGACGACAGCGAGACCGAGAGCGACATCGGCAGCAGCGGTGGCGGCAGCCCCGCGCGCGAGGGAGCACTCGGCGGCCTCCTCGGCTGACACCGGTCCCGCCGTTGGCAGCGCCCCAGCCGTACGCCCCTGACCAGGGCGTACGGCCGGGGCTGAGACCCTGCGACCCACTCGCCCGACGCGACTTCGTGCCCGATCCCGGCTCCGGCCGGGGTCGGGCACAGCCGTGTGCGGTCGCGGGCCGGGCCCGTACGGGACGCTCGTGGGCCACGGCACGACGCGGACGCGGCGAGGGGAGGCACCGGGCGAGCGGGGTGGTGCGGTGCACCGGCGCGGGCGGCGGGGCCCCCGACGCGGTGTGGTGGTCCCGTTGCCGGTGCCCGGTCCGGTGTCGCGGAAGCGTCGTACGGCCCGTGGCGCGGTCGTCCGGTAGGCGGCCCGTCGTACGGCCCGTACGGACCCGGTCACGGCCCACGGCCGGTGCGTACGGGAGCGGCGGGCGGGAGCGGTCGCCCCGAGGTCTGCCGCCGGTGCTGCCGGCTCCACCTGCTCCCGGCCCCTCCTGCTCCCGGGGCACCCCGCGCGGGTCAGCCGCCGTGCGTGGTGCCGGTGGCCAGTTCCTTCGCGGCCTCGGTGAGGTCCTTCGCGGTGTCGATGGCGCGCCAGTACGCGCCGTGCGGCAGCGGGTAGCCGGCCAGTCGGCGCTCGCGGGCCAGCCGCGGGAAGGTGGTGCGCTCGTGGTCGCCGCGGTCCGGCAGGAGTTCGGTGAAGGCCGCGGAGAACACGTACACGCCCGCGTTGATCAGGTACGGGGACGGCGGCGCCTCGATGAAGTCGAGTACATGGCCGAACTCGTCGGTCTCCACGGCGCCCCACGGGATGCGCGGCCTGGCCAGGGCGAGCGTCGCATCGGCGTCGCGCTCGTGGTGGAAGCCGGCCATCTCGCGCAGCGAGAACCGGGTCCAGATGTCGCCGTTGGTCGCGTACCAGGGCTGGTCCGGGTGCGGCAGCGAGGCCGCCGCGTACTTGAGGCCACCGCCGCGGCCCAGCGGCTCCGGCTCGACCACCGTCGTGACGCGCAGCGGGAGGTCGGCGCTGGTCAGCCACTCCTGGAGGACCTCGGCGAGGTGGCCGCAGGAGACGACGGCGTCGGTGACGCCCTCGGTGGCCAGCCAGGCGAGTTGGTGGCCGATGATCGGGGTCCCGGTCCCGGGGATCTCGACCATCGGCTTGGGCCGGTCGTCGGTGTACGGGCGGAGCCGCGAACCCTGGCCGCCGGCGAGGATGACGGCCTGGGTGGGAGCGCCGGAGTGCACCGCGGGGCGGGCGGCGCGCTCGGTGGGGGCGCCGGTCGGTGCCGGGGCCGACGCGCTCGCGGGGGCCTGCGGCACCGAGCGGGCGTCCGCCGCGGTGGCGCGTGCGGGCCCGGTGGACGCCGAGGGCGCGTGGGACGCGGCCGGGCCGGCAGGGGTCGTAGGACGGATGGGGTCGTGGGTCATGACCGCACGATAGGTGCTGGCCGGCGCGGGCGCCGACCAGATGCGGGAGCTGCTCGACCCGGGCTGCGCCGGGTCAGTTGGCCTGGGCGACGCCGGAGGCGAAGGAGGTGTCGCAGACGGGGCGGGAGAAGGCCTGCGCGCGGTGCGCGGCGCCGCCGTACTTGGTGACCGCGGCGCGGCCGAGGGCGCGGGCGATGGACGCACAGTGCCGGGCCAGCGAGGGACGTTCGGTGATCGCCTCTTGGAGTTGGGTGAGGGCGGCACCGGGGTCCTTCTCCTGCTGTTCGGCGAGGAGTTGGTCGCGCAGCACCTCGTGCGCGGGGCGGCCGGCCTGGCTTGAGGCGTTCCGGGCGGAGGCGCTGAGCACCGAGTCCCCGGACTTACCGGCCCACGGCACGGCGGTGACCGCGAGGGTGCCGGAGAGGACGAGCACGACGGGAAGGACGAAGGCGAGGGTTCTGCCGATACGGCGGGCGGCCTGGTTCATGCCCGCGATCGTAGCGAGCAGTGATGATTTGGCGACATTTAGTCACCCTGTTGAGGGACGAGTTGGCACCCGCATGCGGATTGAGGGTTGACGCACACGGCTCGAAATGGCCGCTGTGTCCGATATTTCACCACGGCGACGCCGCGCACCCACCGCCGAGGGCGGGTGCGCGGCGTCGTCGACCGTCCCTGCTCGTGCCCTACTGTCCCGATCTGCCCTACGATGCGCCCTTCCCGTGCCCCTCGCCGCGGAATCCGCTCGTACGGGGGTGTTACGGGTTGCTTGGCGCGAGTACGGGGCGGGAACTGCTCGTACGGGTACGGGTACGGGCGCGCGGTGGGCCGGTGCCCGGCGGGCCGGTTGGTGCCGGGCCGCCGGGGCTGTGTGTCGCGGAGCTACCGGAGCGGCGTGCCCGGGGTCAGTCGCTGAGGCGCTCGCCGCTGGAGGTGGCGAACACGTGGGTCTCGCCCGGCCGCGGTACGACGTGCAGGACGGCGCCCTTCTGCGGCACGTGACGCCCGCCCACGCGGACGACGAGGTCCTTGAGCGAGCCGCCGACCTCGGCGGTGCCGTAGACGTAGCCGTCGGCGCCGAGCTCCTCCACTACGTTGACGGTGACGGCGAGGCCGGCCGGGGCGTTGCTGGACTCCTTGCTGAGCGACTTGGCGGCTTCGCCGTTCTGCTCGACGACGTCGAAGTGCTCCGGGCGGACGCCGACGGTGACCGTCTTGTCGCCCTTGTCGGCCGCGGCGGCCAGCGCCTCGCGGTTGACCGGGACGACGCTGTTGCCGAACTTGACGCCGCCGTCGGTGATCGGCACCTCCACCAGGTTCATGGCGGGGGAGCCGATGAAGCCGGCGACGAAGAGGTTGGCCGGGCGGTCGTACATGTTGCGCGGCGAGTCCACCTGCTGGAGCAGCCCGTCCTTGAGCACCGCGACCCGGTCGCCCATGGTCATGGCCTCGACCTGGTCGTGGGTGACGTACACGGTGGTGATGCCGAGGCGCCGCTGGAGGCTGGCGATCTGGGTACGGGTCTGGACGCGGAGCTTGGCGTCGAGGTTGGACAGCGGCTCGTCCATGAGGAAGACCTGCGGCTCCCGGACGATGGCCCGGCCCATCGCGACACGCTGGCGCTGACCACCGGAGAGCGCCTTGGGCTTGCGGCCCAGGTACTCGGTGAGGTCCAGGATCTTCGCCGCGTCCTCGACCTTCTGCCGGATCTCGCTCTTGCTGACGCCGGCGATCTTCAGGGCGAAGCCCATGTTGTCGGCGACGGTCATGTGCGGGTAGAGCGCGTAGTTCTGGAACACCATGGCGATGTCCCGGTCCTTCGGCGGCAGGTGGGTGACGTCGCGGTCGCCGATGCGGATGGCGCCGCCGTTGACGTCTTCGAGCCCCGCGAGCATGCGGAGCGAGGTGGACTTGCCACAGCCGGAGGGCCCGACGAGGACGAGGAACTCGCCGTCCTCGATCGCGATGTCCAACTGGTCGACGGCGGGCTTCTCGGAGCCCGGGTAGATCCGGGTCGCCTTGTCGTACGTGACGGTAGCCATGGTGCATTCCCTTCACCGGCAGGAACGTGCCGGACGATCCGAGTAAAGGTCGAGCGGAACCTCCCTCACACCCACGACGGCGGAGGAAGGGGTCTAGTCCACTGACCAGACTTGCCGTGACCGTACCTGGCCAGCGCCTTCCTGTCAGTAGCAGACGCCCTCGAAAATTCCCGGGGGTGGGGAGGTGACGGGGCGGGGTGGGGCGGTTTTCGGTGGGCTCGCTGGGCTGGTGGGTGGTGCGGGTCGCGCCGGCTGTTGGGGCTGGCTTGGGGAGTGGGTGGGAGTGGGGGCGGGGGTGGGGTGGGTTGCGGAGGGTGAGGGGTGGCTGGGGTGCCGGGCTGAGGGTTGCTTGGGTGGCGGGCCGGTGGGCTTGGGTGGGGTGGGGGCGGTTCGGTGTGGCTTGGTGGGGCGTGGCGGGTGGGTTGGGGTGGCTGTGGCGGTGGTTTTGTGGCGGCTGGTGGTGGGTTGCGGGGAGGCTGCGGGGTGGTGGGGTGTGGGTGGGCTGTTGGTGGGTGGGGCGGGGCTGTTGGAGGGGCGGCCGAGCGGGTGGCGGTGGGCTCGTACGAGCGGTTCGCGCCGTTGCCCGCGCGGGAAGCGGCCGGATCGTCGGATCGACGAAATATTCGACCGGGGCACTCCGTGGGCGTGGGTACACTGCTGGGGACACGCCGACTTAGCTCAGCTGGTAGAGCACCGCTCTTGTAAAGCGAAGGTCGTCGGTTCGAACCCGACAGTCGGCTCTGTGTGTGGCCATGTCGATGAGCTGCACGAACGCCCCGGACCCTGAGGTGGGTCCGGGGCGTTTGGTGTTTGGTGAGGGTTGGTTCCCGGCGTTTGGCGTCACACTCGGCCCAGGTCTCGCCGGACGCGAACTTCCGGGTACGTGTGCCGTCTCGTTGGGGGCGTACGCGGCGACCTGGTAGCGGCCCTCCTCGGACTTGGTGATGGTGCCCGCCCCGCCCGGGTGGCGGGTGGCGCGGGCGTCGATGGTGGCTCCTCCTGTCTTGCGGCTTTGCTCGTCAGGGCGTTGGCCGCCGGGGCGCCGGATGCTTGGCGGTATTGGGGGACCTCGGCAGCCGTGGGGCAGGTGGAGTTCAGCGGCGGCAGCGGTGTTGGCCGGTGAGCAGGGTGCGGATGACGACGGTGGCCAGGGTCACGGACATGGCCGCGACGGCGACGGCGGCCAGCAGCGCGGTCAGCACGATTCCGACGGTCACCACGGCGGCCACCGCTCCGGCGCCGGCTCCGAGCGAGGGCGCGATACGGCGCGCGGACAGCCGCGGTGCGGCGGGGTACTGGCAGAAGCAACCAGCCGGGGTGTCGCGGGAGTTGGTGAGACGGCTGGGTATCTGCGTGGTGGGGAGTGTGGGAAGGGGCGGGTACTTCGGACGGAACATGAAGATCGCCTCTCAACTACTCGTCTAGTTGTGTTAGCCGTTGTTGACGCCCATATCGGATTGAGTACCCGTCCGTGGCGGTGCGTTTGGAGCGGGTGCTTGGAGCGGGAAGGGCGTGGGGTCAGCCGTTTCGACTTGCGTTTGCGTGGAACTCGCCCGTCTTCTCTCCGTGCGAGCACGGGCATTTGGCCCTCTGTCGAGTGGTGGGACGCGAACCCCTCGATGGCGAGCCCGGCATTCACTGTGCCACACGACTTGCCCACTCGTCTATACGAGTATGTGTGATCGGGTGTACGAGTCAGGAGAAGGCGACGGGGGCCGCGGGCGACCAACGCGCGTCAGGTCGCGGGAAGTTGATAGGCCAACACGTAGGCGTCGGCGGCCATCACGGTGTCGCACACCTCCACCGCGCGCCCGTCGGCGTCGTACGCGGTCCGCACGAGGTGGATGACGGGAACGCCGGAGGCCAGTCGGAGGGTGCGCACCTCGGCCGGGGTGGGCATGCGGGCGCGGATCTCCTCGTCGAAGTGGTCGAGGCGGTGGCCCATCTCCTCCAGCCGGGCGTAGATGCCGCCGGGGCCGGGGTTGGGCTGGGCGATAGGGGTGTTGCGGGCCAGGTCCAGCGGCAGGTAAGAAGTGGCGAACTCCACCGGCCGGCCATCGAGCAGATAGCGACGGCGACGGGCCAGGACCTTGCGGGGCGAGCCGAGCCGGGCGGAGATGTCGGGCGAGGGCCGTTCCTCCTTCACCTCCAGGCCGTCCACCTCGGGGCGACTGCCCGCGGCTTCCGCCTCCACCGTGAACGCCGACTTGCCCTGCTCGCGGTGGCGCCGCGCGAACCGGTCGGAAGCCAGCCGCCGCACCGGGGGCCGGGGCCGCACGAAGACGCCCTTGCCGTGCTCGGACACGGCCAGCCCCTCCTGCTGCAACAGCGACAGCGCGTTGCGGACGGTCATTCGCGAGACCCCGAAGTGGTCCACCAGTTCCGTCTCCGACGGCAGCTTGTCGCCCTCCCGGAAGCGGCCCTTGTCGATCGCTTCGCGGAGCTGGTCGGCGATCTGGCGGAAGACTGCGCGGTCGCTGGTCGGGTCCAGCGCGCCCAGGAGGCCCGAGGCGAGAGGAGGCATGCGTACTCCTTTAGGTATCTAGACGAGCGGCTGACCCGTGTTGTTACGGTGGAGAGCCTAGTCAGCCGAGAGGGCAGAGCAACGTGAGCACTGACCGCCCGCACTCCGTGAGCGTCGCCGGCGTCATCGTGGACGACGCGGGGCGAGCCCTGCTGATCAAGCGGCGGGACAACGGTAAGTGGGAACCGCCCGGCGGCGTGCTCGAACGCGAAGAAACGATCTCCGACGCACTGCAACGCGAAGTCCTCGAAGAAACCGGCATCAAGATCGCGCTTCCGGCGACCCTGACCGGCGTCTACAAGAACATGACCGGGCTGATCGTTTCCCTGGTCTTCCGGTGCGAGGCGATCGACGGCACCCCGACCACCGGAGCGGAGACCCGGGCGCTGCGCTGGGCCACCCGCGAAGAGGTCTCCGAGCTGGCCGACGAGGCGTACGCGATCCGCGTCCTCGACGCACTCGACAACGCTTCCCCGCCAGCCATCCGCGCCCACGACGGCGTACGACTCGTCTAGCACGAACCCACCGCACATGGCCGCCTACCAGCATGGAGGAACTCGTATGGACGAGTATATGAGTGAACCGTGAGTGTGGGGCCGTATCTGCGGGGGTTCCGTGGAGGAGATCCCCCGCGCCCGTCAGTGGACCCGCGAGATCCTGAGCGACCATCCCCGCCTCGCCGACGCCGAACTGATCGTCAGCGAACTGACCACCAACGCCCTCACCCACACCGACAGCGGCTCCCACCTCGGCGTCTTCCACATCACGCTCACACTCTCGCGCGCGGGGATCAGCATCTCGGTCACCGACGCCGGCAGCATCACGGCCCCCCACCGCGCGGGGGCGACAGCAGGCGCCACTCGCGGCCGTGGTCTGGAGATCGTCACGATCCTGGCCCACCGCCTCCACGTCACCGGCAACGCGTACGGCCGCACCGTCACCGCCGAGCTGGCCACCCCGACGTTGGGCGAGCACGAGGATGACCGCGCACCCATGACGCGCGCGAGGCGACCCGGTGACGACGCAGCCCACCCCGAACGACGACGGCGACCGGGACCAGCGCCACCGCTACGAACTCACCACCACGATGAACTGGGTCATCCGCACCTGCCAGGACATCGTCCGCAACCACAGCCACGAGACGTTCTGGACCCCGGCCGGGAGCGTCGAAGACCGGTCATCCACCGACCACCTGATCCGCTCCGCTCGCGAGGACGTGCTGAACCGGCTCCAGGCCCAACTGCGCGGTACGCAGAGCATCCTGGCCGCCATCGAGCGCGAACGCGCCGCGCGCCAGCGCGAGCCGGGGGAGGATGAGTGACAACCTTCTCTACAGGTTCAAGGCGGCTCGCTCCGCTCCCCGCACGCGGCCCGGCCCCCGGCCGGGCCTGCGCTCCTGTCTCCGCCCGCTCTGGGGCGGCCGGTGTCCGTGCCGCGCGTGCATGGATGAGCCGAACCCCGCGAGGCGAGTCCCGCCCCCGGAGCCACCACGGTCAGAACGATGCCTCCGGCGGGGGATCGGCCGGCACCGGGGGGAGGGGGCGCCGTCGCCGAGTGCGGGCGCGTTGTGGCGCGCGTGGGGAGCTCCCATCCCGTCCACCGCCGACCCAGGCAGAGCCGAGCAGACACGGCACCGGGCGTCCAGGTCGTTCGTACAGTGGCGCGCTCCACCTGGACGCCCGGCACCGCGCCCGCTCCACGATGTGTGGGTCGACGGCGGACGGGATGGGAGCTAGGGGGAGTGGTGGGCGGGCCACTCCGCATGGCAATTCCTGGATTCTCACCCCGTCACCCCTTAGCCTGACTGAATAGCGAAATCGAGAAGGCTCACAGGAATAATCGCCCACGTTTCACGTAACCACCGAATACAGGCAGAGGATAGGACTAGAGAATTGGCTGACCCGACCGAGTTGATGTTGGCCGACCTCTCACAGAGGTACGCGGACATGAATGTTTCTAATGCATTCCTGCGTCTTTACGTGAGCGACGCGCGCTTTGGTCGCGCTTTCGCTAGCCTCCACGAGCGACTGAACGGGCATTTCGAGTCCATAAACGACAGGGCTGAGACGACCAAGCATTACTGGGCCGAGAACAGTAGACAAATGCTCGCACTGGCCAGAGAAGTGAATGATTTTCTCCACTCTCTTGAGCATGCCGGTCTAGAAGTACACTTGGCGCGGTCCTACACGGTCGCTATGAAGAGTTGCCAATCGTGGCTGGTGCGTAGCGGGGGCAGTACCGTTCCGGATTACTTTGAGCAGATCGAAATCATCAAATACGCGCCGGTTTTTTCTCGCCCAGACACTGAGATCAGACTCAAGAAGTCCGCAGAACGCAATCAGTTGCAGTTGATCGGCGAGGGTTCGTACGCGAAGGTCTTCTCATTTACCGACGCTGACTATGGTATAAAATTCGCACTTAAGCGCGCCAACAAGAACCTAGGGGAACGCGACCTTTATCGATTCCGGAAAGAGTTCGAGATCCTCAAAGAACTGAGCTTCCCTTATATCGTCCAGGTGTTTCAATTCGACGAAGATCGAAACGAATATAAAATGGAGTTCTGTGAATCCACGCTTCGGAACTACATCAAGAGGCGCAATGATCAACTACCGTTCTCCTCGCGGAAGAGAATTGCGCTTCAATTCTTGTACGGCATAAATTATATCCACAGCAAGGGCCTCCTCCATCGCGACGTAAGCCTACAAAACGTCCTGGTGAAGACCTTCGATGGCGGCGCCGTTCTCGTGAAGCTCTCAGACTTCGGTCTCGTAAAAGACAGGAACTCGGAATACACCCGGACGAAGACCGAGATGCGCGGAACGATCCGGGACCCCCTGCTGGTCAGCTTCAAAGAATACGACGTTTGCAATGAAATCTATGCGATCGGATGGGTGCTTTCCTACATATTCACCGGCAGAGAAGCCCTGATGTCTCAAGCAAATACGCCGAGTCGGATCGTGCGGAAATGTACAGCACATGATGTTGCTGACAGGTACCAGAGCGTGCGTGAACTAATCGGCGACGTTGAGGAACTGGAAGCGACTGCGACCACTACGGACGCGCCAGCTTGACATCTGATACCTACTTAACGCCTGTGACGGCATCTGAGTGTCTAACCCGGCCAAAGCTGCTTCCGGTAGGCAGCCTCCGTCGTCGCCTGACTGGTGTGGCTGACAAACTGGTCGATGCACTCCTCGTCAAATGGGAGGACGACGGCCGGTGAACTTGCCAGTCGCTGTGGCGGTGTGCCGATCAGCATATCTGTTGGCGCTGGTCAGGCCGGCCGGACGAACCATTGGAGCTCTGCCCGGTTCCGGGCCTGTTCCGCTGACATCCAACGGTGACATCAACGGGCACGCACAGCAGCGACACCCAGCGGCCAGGTACGGCGCCAGTGCGCGAGGCGATGCCCCACCGTGCCGGGCCCGGATTGAACTTGTAAAGCGAAGGTCGTCGGTTCGAACCCGACAGTCGGCTCTGTGTGTGGCCATGTCGATGAGCTGCACGAACGCCCCGGACCCTGAGGTGGCCCGGGGCGTTTGGTGTTGGGCGGTGGCCCCTGGGCGTGGCGGTGTGGATGTGTTCCGTCGGCCGCGGCCTCTCGGTCGGCGTCGGTGCTTTGGGCGCTGTCGTGGATGCTTGCTCGCCCGGGGCGGATGTGTGGCGGGTGGTGGCGCAGCAGTCGACGTCACATCGTGCGGAGGGCCGGGTTGAGGTCGCGAGGTGGGTCGGTCCGGCTCGCATGAGGTCCGCTTTCGCTTCGCCGTTTTCGTGGGGCCCTGTGATTTCGCATGAGTTCCGCAGGTGTACGCGAGCTCTGCGGTGTTCGTCCGGAAGGTGTGGGTGGGGCGGCTGGGTGGGAGGTGGGTGGGATGTCCTGTTGTGGGGATGTGGGTTGCGGCGGGCGGGAGTTGGGCGGAGGTGGGGGTGGGTGTGGGGTTGGAGAGGGGGGTAACGGGCTTTTGGGCGGCTGGAATTGGGGTGGGTTGGGGTGGTGGCGTGGGGGGCTTGGGGGTGGGTGGGGAGGGGGAAGATGCACGTCAAGCGTGTTTACAAGGTGGAAATCTCTTTTGGATGTGGGTAGCCTCTCGGCGTTGATCTTGGCTGATATTGATCTGGGGGAACGACCTCATGCGTCGTCGTATCACGCTGTCCATCGCTGCTTGTCTCGCTGCCGGCGGTTCGCTGCTCGCCGGGCCGGCCATCGCGGCCGACAAGAGTGGGTCGGTGGAGTCCGCGCCGTCCGTGGCTTCCGGTAGTGACCGGGTGAAGTGCACCAGCATGAGCAACGGGCAGCTCTGCATCTCGCTGAACACGAGCCCGCAGCGGATCGAGGTGTTCTACACCAAGAAGGGTGGCTCCACGATCAAGGCGAAGCTCGGGTTCCGGTCCAGCAGCACCACGTACGGGCCCACGAAGACCATCAGCAAGGGCGAGCGGGCCAACAGCACCTGGAACATGAGCTACCCGTGCGGTCGTAAGTACGTCGGGCTGATCAAGGTCGAGGGGCAGCAGACGTTCGAGACGCCGGCCGCCACCTGCTGACGTTGAAGGATTCCTCGCGTTTCTTGCGGTGTCGGCCGTGCCGGGTGGGTGCGGTGGGCCGGGTGCCGTGAGGGGGCGGGGGAGTGTGTGAGTGCGAGGGCGCGTGCGGGACCCGGTGGGTGCCGCACGCGCCCTCGTTTGCGATGTTTCGTGGCGTTGGCTGGGGGTGGCTGGCCGGGGGTTACGGCCTGGCGGGGAGGTAGGCCAGGCCGTGGGCGCCCGGGTCGCTGCGCTTCGGGATCTGGAGGGTGGCCAGGTGGCGCAGGGTGTCCAGGTCCACGATCTCGACGGTGGACGAGGACACGCAGGACACGTAGCCGATGCGGCCGTCGGGTGAGGACGTGATGGTCAGCGGGGCCGCGCCGACCTCGATGCTGCCGAGGCGTTCGTGGGTGTCGGTCGCGAAGACGGTGAGTCGGCCCGGGGCGTGGCGGCCCAGCGGGGAATTCGGGTCGGGGGCCATGCGCAGCTCTCCTACCAGGAGTTTTCCTGCGGAGGTGGTGGCAGCGCCCGTGTCCGTGCCCACGCCGGCGCCCGTGCTCGCACCGGCGCCGTTACCCGTACCCGTACCCGTACCCGTACCCGTACCCGCGCTCGCGCCCGCCCTCGTGCCCGCCGTACCCGTCGTGTGGACCGGGAGGACGACGTGGTCGGTGGGGAGGGTGGCGGTGATGGTGTCCGTGTGGGTGTCGATGACGCGGATGCCGGTTGCGGGGCGGGACTCGGGGGGTGTGGCCTGGGTGGTGAAGGCCGCGTAGGGGGCGGCGACGAAGACCTGGGAGCCGTCGGCCGCGCAGGCGATGCCCTCGCTGCCGGGGACCTCCACCTTGCTGGTCAGGACGCCGCGTTCGAGGTCGACCACGGAGACGTAGGGCGCTTCCTTGTTGCTGGCGTAACCCTTCGTGCCGGTGGGGTCGATGATGAACCAGTGCGGTCCGGGGGCCTCGGTGTCGATGCGGCCGATGGGGCGGCGCGTCGCGGTGTCGATCACCACCACGCCGCCGGGGCGGTCGGCCGAGCCCTCGACGCTGACGTAGAGCCGGCCGCGTGCGGCGTCCAACGCGAGGCCGTGCGGGCCGTGTTCGGGGGCGAGGTCGATGACCTCCACCACGCGTCGGGTGTCGGCGTCGATGACGGTGAGTTCGGTGCGCTGGCCGCTGTGTGCGTGGTAGTAGCCCGAGTGGTACGCGCTGCTGCACCACAGCAGGCGCTGGGTGGGGTCGAAGCACAGCTCGTGCGGCTCGGCCAGCACCTCCACGGTGTCCAGGAGGCGGTCGGTTGCGGCGTCGAAGAAGGACACGGTGGGGCCGCTCTGGCTGACGACGGCCAGCACGTCGCCGGCCAACTCGGCGCGCGGGGACTGGTGTTGCACGAAGAACTCCCATGAGGTGGTCTGCCGCCCGGTTGCGGACGCCTCCACTCTCGGCGGCGGGCCCAGTTGTCAGCAATGCAAAGATGGGCATCGTATTGTTGCGCTGAGTGGAATCGCGCCGATGGGGATGTGGGCGTCCCGCTGGTGTGGCAGCGGTGTGCGTACCGGCCGGTGCAACGGCCGGGCCGAGAGGGAGCGGAGGGGTCGGCGTGGACCTGAACCTGTTGCGGGCGCTGGACGTGCTGTTGCAGGAGAACAGCGTGACCCGGGCCGCCGAGCGGCTCGGCACCTCGCCGGCCGCTGCCAGCCGGATGCTCGCCAAGCTGCGTCGGGCCGCCGGCGATCCGCTGCTCGTACGAGCAGGTCAGGCGATGGTTCCCACGCCTCGGGCGCTGGAGTTGCGGGACGAGGTGAGTGCGCTGGTGCGCCGGTCGGACGCGCTGTTCCGGGCGTCGGCCGGGTTCGACGTGGCGGGCTTGCAGCGGACGTTCACCGTGCAGACCGGGGACCTGTTGCTGACCGGGCTCGCCGGGCCGTTGTCCGACCGGGTGCAGGCCGAGGCGCCGCAGGTGGACGTGGTGTTCCTGGCGGAGGCGCTGGAGGGTGGGCCGGCGCTGCGGCAGGGGGTGGCCGATCTGGAGCTCGGCGTGCTGGGGCACCTCGATCCGGAGACCAGGACCGAGGCGCTCGGGCGGGCTTCGGTGCTGGCTGTGGCGCGGGCGGGGCATCCGCTGTTCGACGGGCCGATCGACGCGCGTCGGTTCGCCGCGGTCGACCACATCGGGGTCTCCCGGCTGGGCAAGCGGCACGGGCCGATCGACGCTGCGCTCGCCCGGCAGGGCCTGCGGCGCCGGGTGGCCGTCGTCGTACCCAGCCACACCAGCGCCATGATGCTGGTCCGGAACAGCGACCTGGTGTCGATCACGCTCGCCGGCTGGCTCCCCGAGACCACCGCGGCGCTGGGGTTGCGGACGTTTCCGCTGCCGCTCGACCTGCCGCCGGTGGAGATCGGGATGGCCTGGCACCCGAGGAACGCGGCCGACCATGCGCACCGCTGGTTCCGCGCCCGGGTCAGGGAGACCGCCGTGCCCGTCCTGGGGGAGGCCGCGCCGGAAGGGGGATGAGGAAGCGCCGGGCGCCATCAACGGGCTTGCTGCATAAGGGTATTGAGGATGCGGCGTGTGGTGCGGAGGCAGCGGGGGAGCGGGTGGGAAAACTCGTTCGCTTCGGCGTGGGTGGGCGTGGCAGGCTGCCGGCAGTTGTCCTTCCGTTCGTACGTCGTGTCGTGCCCGCTGTCCGTGCGCCGCGTCGAGCGCGCTGGTGGCGCACCGCAACGCCACTCGCCGTCCGGCCGGCCCGTGTTGCGGGGCCCGTCGGGACGGGCCGCCGCGTCCGCCCCGGGTGGACCTCGTGGTGGGGCGCGCCGGGAACCCCTTCCTGCCCGGCGCGCTCGGACGTACCGTGGGCGGCGCCCGCGCGCGGGGCTTGTGGACGGGCGCCCCTTCCGTGTCGGGCACCCCTCCGCGCTTGCGGGCCCCTTCCGTGTCGGCCGGCCCGTTCCGCTTCGGCTCTCGACCGGCGTGCCCCGTACCGTTTGATCAGGAGTACGTCGTGGCCCGTGCCGTTACGCTCATCCGTTCCGCTTCCCTGTCCGGCGTCGCCGAGTACGCGTACGCCGCCACCGCGCCCGCCGAGGCGCGGTTGATCTTCCTGGCCGGGGCGTGCCCGCTGCTCGCCGACGGCAGTACGGCGGCCGTGGGCGACTACGCGGGGCAGGCCGCGCAGGCGCTGGCGAACCTGCGGACCGCGCTGGCGGATGCGGGGGCGACGCTGACGGACGTGATCAGCACCCGGGTGCTCGTCGCCTCGCAGCAGCAGGCCGACCTGGTGGCCGCCTGGCAGGTGGTCAGGGACGGGTTCGGCGCGCACGACGTGCCGAGCACGCTGTTCGGGGTCACTGTGCTCGGCTATGACGATCAGTTGGTGGAGATCGAGGCCGTGGCCGCGGTGGTGGACTGAGTGAACGGGGTGGGTTGGGTGGGTCGGGTGGGTTGAGTGGTCGGCTCGTGGGGGGCGTCCGACCGTAGGGTTGCTCGGTTGATGGGCGGGCCGGTTGTCGGGTGTCGCGGGGTGTCGGGACGCCGGTTGCTGGGGCAACGGGGCGGTCGGCCGGTGGCGCGGGAGGGGTGGGTGTGTCGCGACGTAAAGGGAAATCCTCGTACGCAACCCGAGAATCCATGCTTATCTCAGGCAAAGCCCTTCATATTCCAGGCTCTTGAAGGGCCTTGGAGGGGCATTCCTACCCCCGTCCGAGGGGCGAAGTCACGTCGTTTCGCTCAGGGTGGGGTGGTGTCGGGTGAAGGGTGGGGGGCCGCTGGGGTGGGGAGGGCGTGGGGGGTCGCGGAGGGTGTGTCGTCCGTGCTGGTCGTCGGCGGTGGCGGTGGTGGGTGGGAGTGCGGCGGGGGCGCGGGGGTGTGAGGGGCGTGGGTGTGGCGTTCTTTGCGTACGGGCAAGGGACGCGGCTGGCCGAAACCCTCAAGGCGCTGTTCCCACGCCTGGCGTCAGGCACTAGCCATGAAGCGGGTGGGAGCTGCCTGCCGAGGGTGAGAGATGAGGTGCCATGCCCCGTACACGAGCGAATACCGATCACGGACTGCACGGCAAGGCCCGGTTTGACGACATCTATGACCTGCCTGATCCCCGTGGGTACTTCCGTACGCTGCGGCCACTCGCGTACCAGATTCCCCAGCACGCACAAGAGGTCTTTCGGCAACTGCTGGCCGCCCGGGCGCTGGCCGGAGCCTCCGGCGAGCGGCCCGCGGGGCAGCCCGCCGAGCGCCCGCCGACCGTGGTCGACGTGTGCTGCTCGTACGGGATCAACGCCGCGCTGCTCAACCACAAGGTGACCCTCGACGAGCTGTACGAGCGCTACACCGACCCGCGGGTCGAGCGGCTGAGCGCGGAGCAACTGATCGACAGCGACCGGGAGTTCTACGCGGAGCGGAGACTTCCGGAAGCGGTGACGGTGGTGGGTCTCGACGCGGCGGGGCGCGCGGTCTCGTACGCCGAGCGGGTGGGGCTGCTCGATGCGGCGTTCAGCGAGAACCTGGAGCTCGCCGACCCCAGCCCGGAGCTGCGCCGGGCCGTCGCGGGGGCCGGGCTGATCACGGTCACCGGCGGCATCGGCTACGTGACCAGCCGCACCGTGGCCCAGTTGGTCGGGGCCGCGGGTGGTGCGGTGTGGCTGGCGGCGTTCGCGCTGCGCGGGGTGGCGTACGAGCCGATCGCGGCGGCCCTGCGCGGGCTCGGTCTCGTCACCGAGACGGCTGGCCCTGAACGCACCTTCGTCCAGCGGCGCTTCGCCAACGACGCCGAGCGCCGGCACGCGCTCGCCGCGGTGACGGCGGCCGGCGCCGATCCGCGAGGCAAGGAAGAGGCGGGCTACTACCACGCGCAGTTGTACGTGTCGCGGCCCGCCGCGCACGTGGCGGCCTTCCCGCTGGCGGACTTCGTGGGGGAGGGCGGCGCCTCGCCCAGCTAGGGCCCGGTCCAGGGGGCCGCGCGAACCGTGTGGATGGTGAGGCCCGTAGTGCCCGTGATGCCCGCGGGGCCCGAGTGGCCTTCGGGGCTCGGATGGCCCGGGTGACCTTCGGGGCGTACCTGGCCCGTGTGGCCTCCGGAGCCCGTATGACCCGCGTGACCTGCGCGGTCCGCGCGAACCGCACTGCCCCGCCCCCGCCTCCGTGCCGCCGCACGCCGGGGCGGGGCGGTGCGTGCGGCGGTGCTCAGCCCCATAGCGCGCGCCCCAGTGCCGCGCCGGCGAAGGCCGCGCCGAGGCCGGCCAGCAGCGTGCTCGCGACGTAGCCGGCGGCGAACCACCGGTGCCTGGTCTCGGCGAGCCGCAGCGTCTCGTAGGAGAAGGTGGAGTACGTGGTGAGCGCGCCGCACAGGCCGGTGCCGAGCAGCGCCTGTACGCGGGAGCCGTCCGCGCCGGCCAGCGAGGCGCCGGCGAGCAGCCCGAGCAGCAGGCTGCCCACCACGTTGACCAGGAACGTTCCCCAGGGGATGGCCGTGTCGTAGCGGGCCCGCAGTTGTTGGTCGGTCAGGTAGCGCAGCGGGGCGCCCACCGCGGCGCCGATGATCACGAGCAGCCAGGTCATGTCGCGGCCCGCCGTCCGGCCAGCACTCGATCGGTGGCGGCCACCGCGCCCCAGACGGCGGTCAGCGCGGTCAGCGGGGTGAGCAGGAGGTAGCCGACGGCGGTGCCGGCCCGGCCGTCGTGGACGAGGCGTTCGACGTCCACCGCGTACGTGGAGAAGGTGGTGAAGCCGCCGAGCACGCCGGTGGCGACGAACGGTCTGACCAGCGGCGGCGCCTGCCGCGCAGCCTGGAGCACGACGAGGAAGACGCCGATCAGCGCGCAACCGATGACGTTGATGCCGAACGTGGTCCACGGGAAGGCGTCCGGCTCGGTGGGCCACAGCAACCCCGCCCCGTACCGGGCACTGGCCCCGAGCGCCCCGCCGGCGGCGACCACCGCTAGCACCTCACCCTTCGTGCCGCGCCGCGGACGCCGTAGGAAGGGGGGCAGCGGGGGCGGCTCGGTGGCCGACTGCGCACCGTGCGGGGTGGGGGTGGCTTGGGGCGGCGGGGGTGGCTGGGGTGACTGGGGTGTCGGTTGGTTGTCGTGGGGTGGCGGGCCCGGTGCGGGGCCGGCGGGTTCGGGGGCGGGCACGGGCCTCTCCTACGCGTCGGTCTTGGCACTGCGGGGCCGGCCGGCGGCCCCGCTCGATTCGGCTAGGTTGCCTGGTCGGCCGGAGCGGTGGGGTGCCGGGGTGCTCCGGCGGGGCGGGTGTCGGGAGCGGCGTCGGCGGGGCGGGCCGCGGGTGCGGGCCGGGCCGCGGGTGCGGGCCGGGCGCGGCCGGGTGTGGCTTGTGGCCGGCTGGGGCGGTGTCGCCGGAGTGGGCCGCAGCGCCCGGGGCGCCGCGCGGCGGCGGGCCCGTGGCGGGTGCTCGGCAGGCCCGCGGGCGTGCGTGGTGGGTGTGCGTGGCGCGGTTGGCGTAGTGGCGTACGGACGGGGCGGCGTACGGGCGCGTCGGCGCGGGGGCGTATCGGTCGTACGGGGGACGGACCCCGGGCCGGCCCGGGGGTGGCGCAGGCAGGGGCCGTCCGGTGGCGTACGGGAGGGCGGTTCCGGGCGGGGGTTCGCCGGGTGGGGAGGGCGGTGGGGCGGGTGATGCGGTGCCGTGGGGCGCGGGCCGGGGTGACCCGGGGGTGGCGGGCGGGCGAACATCTGCCGGCCTGCCGTGGGCGTCTTGGCCTGCGCGGACTCGTCGGGCCGTGCGGACGGGGTGGCAAGTGTGCTGGCCGCCGGCGTTCCGGCGGGTGGGGTCGCGCCGCAGGTGGTGGACGGTGCGCGGGCCCGTCGTTGCGGGCCGTACCGGCGGATCTGAGCCATCGGCACCAGGGCGTGTCGGACGAGGGCGTGTAGGGATTCCGTAACTGACACACACTTGCCAATCCAGCGGTGCGGCTGTCCACAAGCGGACAGTTCTCCCGGCATGGTTCGCGGGGCGTGGTCGGTCGCGTGCGCTGAGTCGACGGAGCGGGGTCGGTGGGCGCACGTTTCGGACGTACGGGGCAGCTTCCTGACATGCGCGTTGCGCCGCCGGAGCAACCTCGTGACGGACCCGGTACACAGCGGCGCCTTTGCTTTTTCTTTGCCTTTTGGTGCGCGTTGACTGGGTCGCAGCCAGCGAACTAATCTCGCGATGAAGTGGTCGGGTTTTCGGGCCGCAATAGGAAGCCGACTCATGGCGGAGTTCATGGGTGAAGAACGAGTGGCGCGCAGATGGACGTGGTGTCGGATCGAGATCGTCCAGCCCGTAATTGCATTTTCAATCATCCCAATCTTCTGACACCGCGACTGATGTGATCCAACTGTGTGTTCGAAGCGTTCTCGACGTGTTCGGGAGGGCTGCGCCGCGCATCGCATGGGGGAGTCATGGCAGAACTGGCGACGATGGCACAGAGCACGGATACGAGCCCACCGACGAGTCCACCAACCCACTCGAACTCAGACATAACCGCCCCGTTGGCCGCGAAGCCGCCGGCGCAGCCGGTGCCCGACCCGCTCGGCGGGCCGATGCGCGCGGTGCTGACCGGCGCTCGCCCGCACCGGTCCGGCGGCGCGGCGGGCCCGGCGCGGGACGGGGCCGCGGCGCCCGGGCGGGAAGACCGCTCGTATTCGTCCGTGGATAACGCAGATATCGCGGATAAGCGGCCGGCGCCCGGGTCGTATTCCGCGCGCAATACCCGATGTGATTCCGTGGATTCCCCTTCCGGTGGCGCAGTGACCGTAACGGCCGGTGCGCCGGATGACCTGCGCGGTGCCGCATCTGACGGCCCGGAGAAGACCGTGTCGAATGGCCGGCCTGACGGTCCTGCGGCCGATGGGCTGAGCCGCCTGGGCGACGGGCGGGCCAGCCTGGCCGGGGGACGGGGGACGGCGGCGCGGTGGGACGCGCGGACCGCCACGGGGGGCGGCCCGCGGGTGCCCGCCGCGCCCGGGCCGGGTGCGGCGGCGACGCCCGCCGGGCCCGCGGCTCCTCGATCCGCCGGCACCGCAGCTCCCCGGTCCGCCGGTACCGGGGCTCCCGCACAGCCCGGGCGCGGGGCGCGCGGCCGGACGGGCGCCCGACCGGAGGGTCGGACCGACGGCCGGCGCGCGGCGAGCGCCGCGCAGCGGGAGGCCGCCGGGGCCGCGTACGCGCACCCGGCCGACCTGCCGCGGCGGACGGAGGCGGCACCGCTGGAGTTCGTCGACCGGTCGGCGCCCGCTGCCCGGGGCGTGACGGGGCAGGCCGACGGCGCCTGGGCGGGCCTGGCCTGGGCCGATCCGCGCGGCCCCGAGATCCGTTCGGTGGAGCCGCGCCCGGCGGGCCCGCGCTCGTACGACCCGCGCGCGGGGGAGGCAGGTGCGCCCCGGGGCGCCGACCCGTACGCCGCCGACCCCTACCCCGCCAACCCGTACTCAGTCCGATCCTCCCCCGGCGCCCGCTACCACGGCGATGCCCGGCGGGCCGGTGGGCGCGGGGCCGCGCGCGGCTTCGACGGGATGAGCGGGGCGCTGCGGGGCGGCGCGGCCGGTGCGTACCCCGGGCCGACGCCGGCCGGTGGCGCGTACGCCGGACCGGAGCCGGGCGGCGACGAGACCGCCGCCACCTGCGGTGACCCGGACGCGGTGGAGCACGCGCTGCGGCAGGTGTGCGAGTTGATCGAGTCGGCCGTCACGCTGCACCGGCGCACCGCCGAGCAGCCGGCCGCCGTCGTGGTCGCCGACGACGGCCCGGCCGCCCGGCGCACCGTGCACCAGTTGATCGCGCAGGCCAGGCACGGCGTGAGCGTCATCGTCTCCGGCGTGCCCGAGCAGGCGCAGTCGCTGGCCCCGCTCCTGGAGCAGCTCGCCGCCGCCGGCAACCGGGGCGTCGCCGTCCGCGTGCTCTGTGCGGCCCAGGCCCTGGAGACGCCGGGGCTGGCCACCGCGGTGCGCCGCGGGCTGGCCGGGCACGAGGTGCGGGTGGAGACCGGTGACCTCCAGGGCGGGGTGATCGTGGACGGTCAGACCGCCTTCGTACACGCGGGACCCGGCCACCCGGGGCGGTACGCGTCGGTGGTGGAGGACCCCGCTTCGGTGCGCGTCCTCGACCTGATGTTCGCCGCCGCGTGGCGCACCGCGATGCCCATCGGGGAGCACCTGCGCCTCGCCGACCGGCTGCGCACCGACTCCGTACGCAAGATCCTGGACCGGCTGCGGGCCGGCCGCACCGACGACGTGGCGGCCCGCGAGATCCAGGTCTCGCTGCGCACCTACCGCCGGCACGTCGCCGCGATCATGCGGGAGGTGGGCGCCAACTCCCGCTTCCAGGCGGGCGTCCGGGCCTACGAACTCGGCCTGCTCGGCCCGGCATGAGACGCGGCGGGGGCGGCCGGCCGACCGGCGGCGTGCGGTGGGCGCGCGGCGCGCGGTCGACCTGTGGGGCGCGGCCGATCCACGGGGCGCGGCCGGCGCGCGGCGTCCGGCCGCCGGAGCACGGGCCCGCGCCGCCCGCCCGGCGCTGCCGGCCCGCTTGGGCGCCGGCACCGGGATAGGCAGGAGAAATGCCCGGGCCGAAATCTGTTGACGGTCGCCGCGACGCGCGTCGTGGCCGCATGCGACGGATGGCGGTCATTGGGTGAAATTCACGGGGGTGAATGAGTTGAGAGAATTCGTACCCGCTAAGGTCGGCGCTGGTCACCAGCCGGCCGGGGACGATATAGCGCAGGAACTGCTCGCGGTGCGGGCACTGGTGGAATCCACCGTCATGAAGCATCGGGACCGGCAGTCCCGCAATTCCTGGGTGGCGACGATCGGCTGCCAGGAGAATGACATTCTGGCGACCGCGAAGAAGCTGTTCGGCGAGGCGCGGGAGAGCGTCGACGTGGTCCTCGCCGCCGATTCCGGACCTGCCCAGGTGCTCTATTCGGCACTGGACGACTGGCTCTCGGAGCAGGCCGTACGGGCCACCGGCGGCGCGGCCAGGGCGGCTGCGTCCCGCCCGGACGGAGCGCAGGACGGCACGGCGGAGGGCGCCGGGGACGACGCGCCGGGCGGCACCACCGCCCCGCAGGCCGTGGCCGAATCCGATGCCCCGTCCGGAGCGGCTCCCTACGCGCAGGACCCGTACGCGCAGACACAGCCGGCGGCAGCCCCGTACGCAGGGACTCCGTACCCGCAGACGCAGCCCGCGCCGGACGCGCCCGCCGCACCCGCACGCGGCGCGGGCCACGGCGCAGGGCATGGCACCGGACACGGAGCAGGCCACGGCGCCGGACACAACGCAGCGCACGGCGCAGCACAACGGCCCGTACGCACCCGTCTGTTGTGCGCGCAGGGTGCGCTCGACCGGCAGTTCGTGCAGCGGCACTGCGGGGGGCCGGTCCCGCTGGAGGTGAGGGTGGCAAGGATGCCGCTGCTCGCGGCCGTGGTGGTGGACGGCAGGGCGGCGCTGGTCTGCGCGGACGCCGCGGCCGGCCGCCGGGCCTCGACCATCCGCGATCCGGGCGTGATCGCGACGCTGCGCACCCTGTTCGTCGGCATCTGGCGCAAGTCGCTGGCCGCCGGCGAGCGCCCGGACAGCAGCGACCAGGGCCGGAAGGAGATGCTCCGGCAGATCCTGGAGTGGATGCGGCTCGGCGTGACGGACGAGGTGGCCGCCCGCGAACTGTCCGTCTCGGTCCGCACCTACCGGCGCTACGTCGCCGAGATGATGTCGCTGCTCGGCGCGGACTCCCGGTTCCAGGCCGGGGTGCGGGCCGCCGAACTCGGCCTGCTGCCCGCGGCCCCGGTCGACGGCCGATGACCGGCCGTCAGGCCCGGCCGGTGCGAGGGCACCGGGCGCCGCCTCGTACAGTTCCCACAGGAACGCCGCGAACCGCACCTCCGGCAGCGTCGGCCGCGCCCCGCACCCGGGCCCGCGCGGTGCGCAGTTGCCGCGGGCGTCCGCCGGCGACCGGCCCCGCGCGATCCGCATCAGGGCCGGCCGCACCGCGGGAACCGGCGGGCCGACGCCCCCTCGGGCTTGGCCGACTCCCAGGCGTCCGGCCGCCCGCCGTGATAGGGGCGGCGCGCTCCGGGCCGCGGGCCGGCCGGGTGCGAGGGCCTGCGGATACGGGCACGCAGCCGGCGCCGCAGGGGGCAGGGGCCGGGGCCACAGGGGTGCCGGCGGCCCGCCGCATGGGGGTGGGCGCGGTGAATTAGGGGGGTAGCGCGGGACGGCGGATGACACGATCCGCTGCGGTGGGGGAGGCGGTCGGGTGCAGTGTGGGGGAGAGCGCCCGTTGCCGATAACACCCGCCAAGGTTGAGCGCATGTCAAAAATTCGAAAGACAAAAAATTGCTGGGTGCCACGTGCGGCTGGCAGCTTCCTGTAGTGGTCATTGCGGGTGTTCGAGCCGGACGGATAGACATGTCCGTGGGAATTGGAATCCGCGCCAACTAAGGATGATGAATCCCACCGGTGGCCACTCCTCCCGGAGCGCCAGCGGTGGCGGAGGTTCGGCAGTCTTCCCCCAGTCCCGTCGAACCTCCGCCCGTTTACGCTCGACATCCGCAACGAAGCCGTGGTTGTGGACGGTCCCGGCACACCGCGGGGCCGGTCCGATGAGGAGAAACACGCATGACGACAACAAGTCCTGAGAAGACACTGGCCCCCGAGCAGCCGCTGAGTGGGGTCGGTGTCCTCGACAAGGCCTCACTGCTGCTGGGGGTCCTGGAAGCCGGCCCTGCCTCGTTAACGAGGTTGGTGGCGGACACCGGTCTCAAGCGCCCGACGGCCCACCGGCTGGTGCTCGCGCTGGAACGGTTGCGCCTGCTGGCCAGAGACAAGCACGGGCGGTTCATCCTGGGACCGCGACTGGGGTTGATGGCCGTCCAGGCGTGCCAGGACCGGCTGTTGACGGTGGCCAATCCGGTCCTGGCCGAACTGCGCGACCAGACCGGGGCCAACGCCAGGCTCTACCGCCGTCGGGGCAATCTGCGGATCTGTGTGGCCGCCGCACCCGCCCCTTCCTACGACACGTCGGGACCGTACGACTCGGTGCCCGTCGGCGCGGCCTTCCCGATGAACGCGGGCCCCACCTCTCAGGTGTTGCTCGCCTGGGAGGAGCCCGAGGTGCTGCACGAGATGTTGCGCGGCTCCCGGTTCACCGCCGCCACGCTCTCCAGCGTGCGCCGGCAGGGCTGGGCGCAGAGCATCGACGTCCGCAAGCGCGAGGGCGCTGAGGTGGCCGCGCCGGTGTACGGGCCGGGCGGCCGGGTGGTCGCCGCGCTCTCCGCGTACTGGCCGGGCAACCGGATGCCGAGCAGCCCGGGCCGGATGCACGTGAACGAACTGGTGGACGCCGCGGTACGGATCGGGCGCGGCTTCCCCGAGTGAGGACCCGACCCCGCTCGACGGGGTAGGCCCGACGGGCGCCCGTGCCGGGGTGCCCGGACCGCATGGCGCTGTGGTGGTGCGCAGCGCGTGCGGCGGGTCGGGGGGCGGGGCCGCCGCGCGGGGCGCGGCGGCGGACGCTTGGGCCAGCGGCCGGTGGTGACGGCGCGTGAGACCGCGCGCGCCCGGCCGTGGTGACGGGGAGCGGGGTCCGGCGCGAGGTCAGGGCCGGTGCTTCGGTCCATTCGTACGAGGAGCCGGTGCGGTCTTCCGCAAGGGTTCGGGCCGGTCTTCCGTAGGAGGTTGGCCCGGTCTTCCGCGGGAGGTCGGGTGCGGGGTTCCGTAGGGCCGTCCGGCCCGGGTGGGGCGGGGCGACGCGGGCGCGTAAACCACCTCGCGGGACGGGGCGGGCTGCGCGATGCTGAGGGCGTTCGCCACCTGCCGTCACTTCCTGCACCCGCGCACCGAGGAGAGCCATGGCCGTCACCGCTGACCAGCCCGCGCCCATCACCCGCGAGGACTACGCCGCCCGAATGGCCCGGGCCGGCCGTACCGCGTTGGACGCCGGCCTGGCCGGACTGATCGTCACGCCGGGGCCCGACCTGGTCCATCTGTGCGGTTACCACGTGACCGCCGTCACCGAGCGGCTGACCGCCCTCGTCATCACGCCCGACCAACAGCCGCGCCTGCTGGTGCCCGCCCTTGAGCGGCCCGACGCGGCGGCGGCCGTCGGCGCCGGCGCGGTCGAGCTGGTGAGCTGGACCGACGGGGACGATCCGTACGAGGCGGCGGCGAGACTCCTGCCGTCCACGGGACGTTACGGAATCGCCGACTCCGCCTGGGCGCTGCACCTGCTCGCCCTCCAGCGCACCCTGCCGGACACCTCGTACGCCTCGCTCACCGCGGTGCTGCCGATGCTGCGCGCGGTCAAGGACGCGCACGAGGTGCAGCGCCTCGCGGCGGCCGGGGCGGCGGCGGACGCCACGTACGAGGCGATCTGTACGGTGCGCTTCGCCGGGCGGCGCGAGTGCGACATCGCCGCCGACCTGACCGCGCTGTTGCACGAACACGGCCACAGCCAGGTGGACTTCGCGATCGTCGGCTCGGGGCCCAACGGCGCGAGCCCGCACCACTCGGCCGGCGAGCGGGTCATCGAGGACGGCGACATGGTCGTGATGGACTTCGGCGGCCTCAAGGACGGCTACGGCTCCGACACCACCCGCACCGTGCACGTCGGGGAGCCGACGGCGGAGGAGCGCAAGGTCCACGACACGGTGCGGGCGGCGCAGCAGGCGGCGTTCGAGGCGGTCCGGCCCGGGGTGGCCTGCCAGGAGATCGACCGGGTGGCGCGCCGGGTGATCAGCGAGGCCGGCTACGGCGAGTACTTCATCCACCGGGTGGGGCACGGCATCGGCGTCACCACGCACGAGCCGCCGTACATGGTGGAGGGCGAACACCTGCCGCTGGTGCCCGGCATGTGCTTCTCGATCGAGCCCGGCATCTATCTGCGCGGCCGGTTCGGCGTCCGCATCGAGGACATCGTGACCTGCACGGAGACCGGCGGCCGGCGGCTGAACAACACCTCGCGCGAGCTGCGCGTGGTGAGCTGAGGTGAGCCGGGTGCCCTGGGCGGGGCTGGGCGTCGTGGGCTGAGCCGGGCCGGGGCGGGGGGGGGGGGGGGGGGGGGGGGGGG
>NZ_JBLIWA010000031.1:39420-131279 GCF_047525675.1 Streptomyces sp. 796.1
CGGACCCGCCCCACGGGGCTCACGGGACGAGGACGACCTTGCCGATCGTGCCGCGGGTCTCGATCGCCCGGTGCGCGGCAGCCGCGTCCGCCAGCGGGAACGGGTGCACCGGCGGGACCACCGTGCCGGAGGCGGCCAGCGCCATCGCGTCCTCCTCCAGCTTCCGCATCCCCGCCGGGCCGCCGATCCGGTCCATCAGCGGCTTGCCGATGACCTGCTGCGAGGTGATGCCGCGGCGCTCCAGTTCGGCGTCGGTGAACTGGAGCGGGCCGCCGATCCAGCCGTACACCAGGTGCCGGCCGCCGGGGCCGAGCAGATCGACGGCGGCCAGCCCCTGCGCGCCGGCCACCGCGTCGAAGACGACGGTGGCCCGCCGGTCGCCGACGGCCTGCCCGACCTGCTCGACCCAGCCCGCGGACTCGTAGTCGACGGCCACGTCGGCGCCGAGTTCGGCGACCCGGGCGACCTTGGTCGGGCCGCCGGCCAGGCCCACCACGGTGGCGCCGACCGAGCGCGCGTACTGCACGAGCAGCGAACCGATGCCGCCGGCGGCCCCGGTGACGATCACCAGGTCATCGGCGGTGAGGTCGGCGAAGAGCAGGATGCCCACGGTGGTGCGGCCGGTGCCGATCATGGCCACGGCCTGCGCGGCGGTCAGCCCGTCCGGGAGTACGTGCACCTTCTCGACGGCCACCACGGCGAGTTCGGCGTACCCGCCGGGCGCCATCCCCAGGTGCGCCACCACCCGGCGCCCCAGCCACTCGTCGCCCACGCCTTCGCCCAGCTCGTCGATGGTGCCGGCGACCTCGCGCCCGGGGACGGTGGGCAGTTCGGGCAGTGCGTAGGGGAGTTCGTCGGAGCCGGCCCTGAAGTAGGTGTCGATGACGTGCACCCCGGCAGCCGCCACCTTGATCCGCACCTCGCCGGGTCCGGGCCGCGGGTCCACGGTCTGCTCGTACGTGAGGTTCTCGGCCGGTCCGAAGGCGTGCAGACGAATGGCGTGCATGGCGATCTCCGTCGGTGTCGATGCGGGTGGTGCTGGTGCTGGTGATGCCGGTGGTGCTGCGCGGCCCTGCGGGGCCGCGTCCTGCGATGAGCGTCCAACTTCAACCATTGTTGAAGTCAAGGGGCGTGGGAGATCGGGAGTGCCGGGGGCGGGTGGCCGTGGCCGGCCGCGACGCGGCCCGGTCCCGGCAGTGCGCCGCTGACCTGGGGGCTCGCCGGCGTTCAGGGGCATTGTCAGACCCATGGTTCACGATGGGGACGGTCGGGACCCCGTGGGTGGGGCCAGCGGGCGGGGCCGGTGGGCGTGTGCGGTGTGGGGCGGCGCGGCGTGACCGCGCGATCGATGCGGGTGACGGCAGGGAAACGGAGGCGGTCCGGGTGGCGGAGCGGGTGCAGCGGCGAACCGGTGGCGGCGCGGGCGGGTCGGACCGTGCTGGTGCGGGACGCGGAGGGAGCACGGGGAGTGCGGGGAGCGCCGGACGGGGCGGGGCGCGTGGTGGGGTGCGTCCGCCGCGGCGGCCGGCGCTGTCGCTGCCGCCCCTGGTGCCGCACGGGGCGGGCGGCCTTGAGGTCGAAGGGGACTACGACGGGGTGGAGTTCGCCGATCTCGACCTGCGGGACCAGGACGGGGCCGGCGCCCGGTTCCTGGACTGCGCGCTGCGCCGCTGCGCGCTGGACGAGACGGTGCTCGGCAACGCCCGGTTCATCGACAGCGTCCTGGACGGGGTGCACGGCGTGGGGACGGACCTGGCGGGCGCCGGGCTGCGGGACGTGGAGCTGACGGACGCCCGGCTCGGCGGGGCGCAGGCGCACGGCGGGGCGTGGGAGCGGGTGGTGGTGCGCGGCGGCAAGATCGACTACCTGAATCTGCGCCGGGCCACGCTCAAGGACGTCACCTTCGAGGACTGCGTGCTGGTCGAGGCGGACTTCGGGGGCGCCGAGCTGGAGCGGGTCTCCTTCGCCGGCTGCACCGTGCGCCGGGTGGACTTCACCGCGGCCCGGCTGGCCGACGTCGACCTGCGGAACGTGGCCGAACTCGACGTCGCCCGCGGCCTCGACGCGCTCTCCGGAGCGACCATCAGTCCGTCCCAACTCCTGGACCTGGCCCCGGCGTTCGCCGCCCAACTGGGCATCCGCGTCGAGCAGAGCGAGACGGAGGGGGAGAGTGCGGGCGGGGGGTGAGCCCAGGTGGAGGGGAGTGGGGGCGGGGGAGGGGCGAGAGGCGGCGGTGGTCGTGAGGGCGGGCCTCCCGCCGGGGCGGGAGCAGGTAGGAGGGGAGGGCGCGGGGGAGAGGAGCCGGCGGGGCGCGGGCGTGGTGTCAGACGCGCGGGAAGCGGGCCTGGAGGTCCCAGACCGCGGGGTTGTCGGCCAGGCCCTCGTGCAGGTCGGCGAGGTCGGCGACCAGGTCGTGCAGGAAGTCGCGGGCCTCCCGGCGCAGGGCCCGGTGGTTGAACGTCAGCGGCGGCTCTTCGAGCGGCACCCAGTCGGCGGTGACGTCCACCCAGCCGAAGCGGCGCTCGAAGAGCATGCAGTCGCTGGACTCGGTGAAGTCGAGTTCGGCGTGGATCGGGGTGGCCGACCGGTTGCCGCGCGGATCGGTGTCGAGCTGCTCCACGATGTCGCACAGCGCCCAGGCGAAGTCCAGGACGGGCACCCACCCCCAGGCCGTGGACACCTCCCGGTCGGCCTTGGTGTCGGCCAGGTAGACGTCGCCGCAGAACAGGTCGTGCCGCAGTGCGTGCACGTCAGCGGTCCGGTAGTCCGTCTGCGGCGGGTCCGGGAAGCGGTGGGAGAGGGAGTAGCCGAGGTCGATCACACGGCCGATGGTGTCACGGCCGGGGCTGCGATCACGGCCCGCCACCGTCCGTACGGGGCTGCGCGGGGGCGGGCCAGGGGCGGCCCCCGGGGCCCCGGGGGGCGGGCCCCGAGGCGGCGTCGTCCGTCCCGCCGGCGGGACGGGTGGTCCGGCGGGGCGGGCGGTCCTCTGGTTGCGCGGGTCAGGCTGGCTGGCCGGCACGGGGTGCGTACGCGGCCGAACCCGCGCCGGCCCCGTACTCACCCGCTGACGACCTCGTACGCCACACCCGCACCGCCAGCGGCCCGCGTCCGCGCTCGCCTCAGTGCTCCGTGATCTCGCCGCCCCGCCGGCGTCCCGTAACCCCGCCCGCGCTCCGGGCCGCGCGGTGCCGACGCCGTCGCGATGCCGCCGCGCCCGCGGCCGTGCCGCCCACCGGCCCCACCACCCCGCCGCCCCCGCGGCACCGCTCACGCGAGTTCCATGGCGCTCCGGTCGCTGGTGAGGACGATCGTGGCGGCGGCCACGGCGCACGCGGCGAGGGCGGTGGCGAAGAGGGTGACCGCGGTGGTGAGGCCGAAGCCGTCGCCGAGGAAGCCGACGGAGACCGCGAGCAGGCCGGCCGGGGCGTACCCGCCGACGTTCAGGGCGGCGTTGGCCTCGGCCAGTCGCTCCGGCGGCACGCTCGCGTTGAGCAGCGAGAGGCCGCCGAGCTGCCCCATCCCCTGGCCGGCTCCGGCCAGCAGCGCGGCGGCGACCAGGACCGGTACGGCCGAGGTGTGCACCGCGGCGACCAGTGAGCCCATGCCGAGCAGGGTGCCGGCCGCCCCGGCGGCCAGGATCGTACGGCGGGACAGCCGCTGCACGCCGAACTGCACGGCGGTCGAGGCGAGGAACATCACGAAGGCCATCGCGCCGGCGAGCACCCGACTGTCGGAGTCGAGCAGGTCGGCCAGGAGCGAGGGGCCGAGCGACAGCACGAAGGAGGTGGCGGTGAGACCGGGTGCGAACACCGCTATGCCGAGGCCCAGTTGGCGCCCCCGACCGCGCGGTACGCGCGGCACCCGCACCCACGAGCCCGCTCGCGCGCTCGCCGCGGCACCTTTCGCTGCGCCTTGCGCGGCGCCGACCGCGGTGCCTGCCGCGGCGTTCGTCGCCGGGCTTGCCGGGCTTGCCGGGCTTGCCGCTGTGCCCGTCGTCGCGCTTGCCGTCGTGCCCGTCGCCGCGCCGGGCGGTACGGCCCCCGCGGACGGGTGGTGCAGCGGCATGCGCCAGACCGTGCCGGCGGCCGAGGCCAGCAGGACCATTTCCAGCAGGAAGACGGTGACCGTCGGTCCGGGCAGGGTCTCGGACACGATGCCGGCCAGGAGGGGGCCGAGGCCGGCGCCGAAGACCATGGCGCAGGAGGCCAGCAGGGCGCCGAGCCGTTTGCGGCCCGGGCCGGCCACGTCGGTGACGGCGGCCATGCCCGCGGAGACCGCGGCGCCGACCGCGATGCCGGTCAGCAGTCGGCCGGCGACCAGCGCGGCCACGCTGCCCGCGGTCGCGAAGAGCACGCAGCCGACGAACGCCAGCCCCAGCGCCGGCAGCAGGACGGGCTTGCGGCCCCACCGGTCGGACGCGACGCCGCACACCAGCAGCGAACTCAGTAGCCCGACGATGTAGCAGGCGAACACCACGGTGAGCGTCCCCCGGGAAAAGCCCAGGTCACGCTGCCAGAGCAGGTAGAGCGGGGTGGCCGCGTTGGAAAGGACGAACACGGCGACGACGGGCCACGTGGCCAACCACACCCACCACAGCGGCGCCTCCCCGCGCAGCGGGGCGCCACCCGGCCCGTGGCCCGGCCCCGGGCCCGATCCGGGCCCCGCGCCGGCCTCCGATCCGGGCCCGGCGCCGGGCGCCGACCCGCGCCCCGGGGCGGGCGCCGACCCGCGCCGCCGTCCTGAACCCGGCCCGCGGTCCGTCAGCAACGCCTCCGAACCCCTTTCGGGCATGACTGATTTGGGCACGACCGATCCCTCCACCGCTGCCAGTACGAGTTTTTTCGAACCTAACATGCAGTACGATTCAACTCGTACTGAAGGTTCGTGTGCTGAGTCGTGCCGCGTCTGCCGCGCCATGCGGTGCCGGGGGCGAGAGGGGAGTGGGGCCCGTGTCGTCGCGAACGCCGAAGGCGTCAGGACCGTCCACCACGCCAGGACCATCCGAAACACCAGAAACGTCAGAAACGTCAGAAACGCCGGGGGAGCACCGGGCGTCGGAGGTGTCGGAGCCGGCGGCCGGGGCCGTGCGGCCGGTCTTCAGGCGGCTGCCGGAGCCGGTTGACCTCCCGCCGAGGCTGCCCGAACCGGACGTCGCCGACCTGCGCCTCGAAGTGGTGCTCGGGGCGCTGAGCGACCCGCTGCGGCTGACGATCGTGCGCAAGTTGCTGTTGGAGTCGGAGCAGTTCGACCACCCGTGTAGCTGGCTCGGCCTCGACCGCCCGAAGTCCACCCTCACCCACCACTTCAAGGCGCTGCGCGAGGCGGGCGTCACGCGCCAGCGCCAGTACGGCCTGGAGCGGCGCAGCCAGGTCCGGATCGACGACCTCAACGCCCGCTTCCCCGGCCTGCTCGACCTCGTCGCCGCCTGGCACCCCGACCGGCCCTGACCCGGCCCGCGGCGGACCGACCCGCAGAAGCCTGGCCCCGACCCGCGGCCCGCCGCGCACCCGGGCCGCCGGGTACCCGCCCCGGGTCATAATCCGGTGGTGTCTGGTACGGGTGCAGGTACGGGGACGAACACGGGAACGGGAGCGGGTACGGCCTCGGCCGCGGGGGTGACGGCGCGGGCGCGGGTCCGCGTGCGGCGGGTGCTCGGGGTGCGCAACGGCTGGCCCCGGCGCCTCATCGACCTGGCGTTGCCGCTGCTTCTCGGTTGCTTCTTGGCCACCTTGATGGCGGCGAGCTTCGACGGCGCGTGGCCGCTGGCGCCGCTGTGGCTGCTCGCCGGCTTTGCGCAGGGCGGGGCGCTGTGGTGGCGGCGCTCGCGCCCGGTGCAGGTGATGGTGGTGGCGCTGGCCGGCGGCGTGGTGGTGCACCTGGTCGCGCCGGAAGGGGTCTTCCCGTACGCGGGGTTGGTCGCCGTCGGTTCGCTGGCCGCCGCCCGGCCGCCGCTGATCTCGCTGTGCGGGCTCGCGGGCCTGCTCGGCGTCACCGCGCTCAACTTCCGTACCGGGCCCAGCGCCGACGCCCAGTTCGCCATGGCCGTCGCCGTCGTGCCGTGGGCGCTCGGCGAGGCGGTACGGCACCGCAGGACGGCCATCGCGGAGGCCACCCGGCGCGCCATCGGCGAGGAACAGGCCCGTATCGCGCGGGAGTTGCACGACGTGATCGCGCACAGCGTGTCGGTCATCGTCGTCCAGGCGGCGGCGGCCGACGACGTCTTCGACGACCGGCCCGACCAGGCGCGCGCGGCCTTGCAGTCGATCGAGTCCGCGGGCCGGATCGCCCTCGGCGAACTGCGCCGGCTGCTGGCCGCCGTCCGCCCGGGCGAGACCGAGGAGCCCCGCCGCCCGCAGCCCGGCCTCGACCGGCTGGCTGAACTCGCCGAGCCGCTACGCGCCGCCGGCCTGCGCGTGACCCTGCGCCGCGAGGACGCCGCGGGGGACGCGGGTGTGGCGGGTGGTGCGGCTGCCGCTCCGGGGGCGCCGGGCCGGGGCCGGCCGCTGCCCGCCGGCGTGGAACTGTCCGCGTACCGGATCGTGCAGGAGGCGCTGACCAACACGTTGCGCCACTCCGGCGCGAGCGAGGTGGTGGTGACCGTGCGGATCACCGCCGGCACGCTGGAGTTGGAGGTACGCGACGACGGCCGCACCACACAACCCGCCCACCTCACGGCTCCCACCGGCACCCCAACCACCGACGCCCCGCCCGCCGACGCCTCGCCCACGCGCCCCCGGCCAGGCGCGCCGAGCCCCGGTGCACCGGGCCCCGCCGAAACCGCAGCCACCGGTAGCAAAAGTGCCCCCGCCCCTCAGCCCCAGCCCCAGTCCCAACCTCGGCCCCGCACCTCGCCCGGCGGCGGCTTCGGGCTGGTCGGCATGCGCGAGCGGGCCACGATGCTCGGCGGCACCCTGGAGGCGGGGCCGCTCCCGGAAGGCGGCTTCCGCGTCTGGGCGCGGCTGCCGTTGGACACGGGGCGCTGACACGGGCCCACCCGCCGGAACGGGACCGAAGCCACCCCGCGCCACCGAGCCGAAGCCGGCCCAGGCCACCGAGCCCCGCCCCGCGCCGCCGAGCCGAAGCCACCCCGCACCCGCGAACCCGGCCCGCCCCGCGCCACCAGGCCGAAGCCAGCCCTCCGCGCCGCCCGGACGCGGTCGGTCCGCCGTCCGCCGCCTACCCTGATGCCCATGACCGCGCCCCCGCCCGACGGCTCCGAACCTGGGCCCATCAAGGTCCTCCTCGCCGACGACCAGGCCCTGGTCAGGAGCGGGTTCCGCATGATCATCGACGGGAAGCCGGACCTGGAGGTGGTGGGCGAGGCCGCCGACGGGGAAGAGGCCGCGGTGCTGGCCGCCGGGCTGCGCCCCGACGTGATCCTGATGGACGTACGGATGCCGCACGTCGACGGCATCGCGGCCATCGAGCGGATCGTGGCGTCCGGCAATCCGGCCCGGATCATCGTGCTCACCACGTACGACGTGGACGACGCGGTGTTCGCCGCGCTGCGCGCCGGAGCCTGCGCGTTCATGCTCAAGGACGTGCGGCCGGCCGAACTGGTGGAGGGCATCCGGGTGGTCGCCGGCGGGGACGCACTCCTCGCGCCGACCGTGACGCGCCGGCTGCTCGACCGCTTCGTCCAGGTGCTGCCCGCGCCGTCGGAGGCCACACCGGACGAGGTCGCGGCGCTCACCCAGCGCGAGTACGAGGTGCTGCGGCTGATCGCGCTCGCCCTCAACAACGCCGAGATCGCCGACCGACTGGGGCTCACCGAGGCCACCGTCAAGGCCCATGTCTCCGCTGTCCTGCGGAAGTTGAAGCTGCGCGACCGGGTCCAGGCGGTCGTCCTCGCGTACGACCTCGGGCTGGTCAGACCGCGCCAGAACTGACCCAGGACCGGGCCCGTACGGCAGGACGCCCCGCCCCCCCCGGGCCCGTACCGCAGACGCCTCGTCGCTCCCTCAGCCGCCCCCTCTCCCCCCGCCCCGCCGGGGCGTTCGGCGTCGGTTCGCCTCATCCGTGAGGAGGAGGTTGCGGAGGGCGATCTTCGACTCGGGTCGTAGGGCGGTGGGCCGGGCTTGACCGTCGGTCGAAGGGGGCTCCCCGCCCTGCGCCCGACGCCCGGCCCACCGCACCTTGCGTAGCGTCGTCATCGACCGCCGAACCCGCCCCGGAACCCCGGCCCCCACGCCCCGCTCCCACCCCCACGACAAGGCCGTGACGTGCCGAAACGCCATGGCGAAGCGCCGCGCCGCAGCGCCGAAGTGACGTAGCGGCACACAGGAAATGCGCGCCGAAGAACACGCGGCCCGTACGAGTACGACGCCAGGGCGGGGCCGGGCACGTACGGCGTACGGGCGCCCGGCGGTCAGCCAGACGTTCCCCAGGAGGACATGAGCATGTCGCAGAACCCCCCGCCCGCCCCGGGCGCCGGCTCGGCCACGAGCCCTGGCCCGGGCCCGTACTCGCGCCACACCAGTACGGCCGACGCGGCCGAGGGCCCGGGCGGCCGACGGGCCCGCACCGGCCGGGCCGGTCGATGGGTCGGGGCGCTGGCCCTGGCCGTGCCGCTGGCCATCGCCCCGGCCGCCGCAACCCAGGCCGCCCCCACGAACCCCACACCCACACCCACCACCCCAACCGCGACCACACCCACCACCCCAACGACAGCCACCACACCCACCCCCCGCGACGCCACCCAGCTCTACGTCGCGCCCTGGGGCGACGACTCCTGGCCCGGCAGCCTCGCCAAGCCGTTCGCCACCCCGGCGCGGGCACAGCAGGCGGTGCGGGCCCTGACCGGGCGGATGACCTCGGACGTCGTGGTGAACCTGCGGGCCGGGACGTACCGGCTCGACCGGCCGCTGGCCCTCTCCGGCGCGGCGGGCGACGGGGGCCGGGACGGGCACCGGGTGGTCTACCAGGCGTACGGCTACGGCGGCGCCGACCGCGAGCAGGTCACGCTCAGCGGCGGCCGGTCGGTCACCGGCTGGCGGCCGGCGGCCGGCGGGGTGTGGCGGGCGGACGTGGGGGACCTGGAGACGCGGCAGTTGTTCGTGGGCGGCAAGCGCGCCGCGCGGGCCGCGCTCGGCGCCGGGCTGCCCGGCAAGGTGACCCGGACCGCGACCGGTTACGTCACCGACAGCACGGCCCCGCAGTCCTGGCAGCGCCCGCAGGACGTGGAGTTCGTGTACACCTTCGACACCGCGTACTCCGAGGGCCGGTGCGGCGTCGCCGGCATCGCGGGCGACGCCCGGCGGACCACCATCACCATGGACCAGCCGTGCTTCCGGCGGGCGAACGAGCTCTACGACTCGATCGCCGAGGAAGGCCCCGGGATGATCGATCCCACCGGCGTGGAGAACAGCGCCAGCTTCCTGCGGAAGCCCGGCAGTTGGTACCTGGACCGGTCGAACCCCGGCCACCACGTGCTCTCCTACCTGCCGCGCGCCGGCGAGCGCGGGGCGCCGAGCGACGTCGTCGCACCGGTCCTTGAGCAACTGATCGACGGCACGGGCACGGCCCAACAGCCGCTGCGCGACGTGTCGTTGCGCGGGCTGACCTTCAGCCACACCACCTGGCTCGGCCCGGACCGGCCCGAGGGCTTCCCGCACATCATCGGCGACTGGTACTACGTGGGCGACGACCCCGTAGAGCAGGAGGCGCGGGCCGTTCCGGGCGGCGTCACCTTCCGCGGCGCGGCCGGCGTCACCGTCGAGGGCAGCCGGTTCACCCGCCTCGGCACGCAGGCGCTGGCGCTGACGGAGGGCACGTACGACAGCACCGTACGCGGCAACGTGATCGACGACGTGTCGGCCGGCGGCATCCACATCGAGCCGGGCGGCGAGGAGCCGGCGGACGCGCGCGGCAGCCGGGTGGAGAACAACTGGGTGCATCACGTGGGCGTGGACTACCGGGGCTCCTGGGGCATCCTGCTCGACCAGCCGAAGGGCGCCTTGATCGCGCACAACCAGGTCAACGACGTTCCGTACTCCGGGATCGTGTTCCTGAACGCGGGCGGCGACGCCACCACCGCACGCCGCACCCAGGTGCTCGACAACCGCGTCTTCCGCACCAACACCGCGCTCATCGACGGCGGCGGGATCTACTCCAACGGCCCGCAGGGCCCCTCGTTCGCGGACGGCGCGCGGGTGGCGGGGAACGTGGTGCACGGGGTGACCAACCCGGCCGCCGGCCAGCCCGAGTACCCGCCGTACGCGATCTACACCGACGACGGCGGCGACCACATCACCGTCACCCGCAACGTCGTCTACCAGAACCAGCGCTCGCTGGGCGGCGTGGCGCCCCGCCGGGTGCGCTTCACCGGCAACTTCTGGGACGACACCCAGGTCGTGTGGTGGGGCGAGGCCAAGGAGGTGGAGATCTCCGGCAACACCAAGCTGTCGGCGACCGACCCGGAGCGCTCCTGCCGGGCGAACACGACCTGTGCGGCGATCGAGGCCGGCGCCGGTCTGACGGCCGAGTGGAGGTCGCTGCTGACGACCCGCTGAGCGGGGGCCAACCGCTGAGCGATCGAGGCGGGGGCGCTGCCGAACAGGGTCCGCTGACGCGCGGTCGCTCGACGACCCGCGGCGGACCGTCGCCCACGGCCGAGGGCGGGGGGCCCGGCCGCGGGCAGCCGAACGCCCCGTCGGACGCTGGAACTTCCGCGTCCGGCGGGGCGTTCGGCCGGCTCACCGGCGCCCGCGGGCGACCGGTTCGCTGACCCGCGCGCGTGCCGGGGCCGCTGGCCCGCGCCGGGTGCCCTATCGGGCCCGGGGTGGGTTAGCCCACTCCGTTGGTGGCGGCGACGCGGTGGTCGCTCGGGTAGAACTCGTTGCAGTACTTGACCGTGCCGGTGGGCTTGGCCCACTTGCCGCTGACCCACTGCTCCTTTCCGCGGAGCTTGTACCAGACGGTCTCGCCGGCGATGTTCTGCGCCCGCACCTTACAGTCCACGCCCCGCTGGTCCCCGTTGTGCAGGGAGCCCCGGATCGTGGAGTCGGTGCTCGGGTAGTGGCGGATGAAGAGCTCTGCGCTACTGCCCGTATTGACCGTGACGTACGGCTTGGCCGGGGCCGCGGCCCGGGCGGTGTCGGCCGCCTGGGCGGAGGCCGTGCCCAGGCCGAGCGCGGCACCACCCGCGGCTACGCCGAGGGCCAGGGCCACGGCGGTTGCGCGAGCGCGGCGCGTCGTTGCTGCCATGTCACTCATCTCCTTGCGTCGTCGCCCCCGGTCTGCGCCGGGAGCGAGAGTCGGGACTACATAAGCGAGGACGCGGCACTCCGGGCGAAGGGTTCGGCTATGTCCTGATTTTTTCTAATTTTTCTCCACGGGATCGAGTGCGATCGAGAACGACAGGCGCGCGGGCCGGCCCCGGGAAACCCTCGGGCGCCGGCCCGCGACGGTACGCAGCGCCCGATGCGCAGCGCGCAACGCCTCAGTGCCCGCGGGCGATCCACTCCGCCAGGTGCGGCGCCTCGGCGCCGATCGTGGTGGTGGCGCCGTGCCCGGTGCGCACCACCGTCTCCGGCGGCAGCGTCAGCAGCCGGTCCCGGATCGAGTCGATGATCGTCGGGAACGAGGAGTACGACCGGCCGGTGGCGCCAGGACCGCCCTGGAACAGGGTGTCGCCCGAGAACAGCGTCCCCACCCCGGACACCCCGCCTTCGCCCGGTGCCCCGGCGGTCAGCGTCGGCGCGTACAGGCAGACCGCGCCCGGCGAGTGGCCCGGCGTGTGCAGCACGCGCAGGTCGGTGCCGGCGACCGTGAGCACGTCGCCGTCGGCGAGCTGCCCGTCCGGGGCCCGGTCCGGGTGCCGCATCCGCCACAGCGCCTCGTCGTCCCGGTGCAGCAGGATCGGCGCGCCCGTCGCGTCGGCGACCTCGGGGGCCGCGTCGATGTGGTCGTCGTGGCCGTGCGTGCACAGGATGCCGAGCAGCCGCCGGTCGCCGACCGCGGCCAGGATCGACGCCGCGTCGTGCGCGGCGTCGATGACGTACGCCTCGTGGTCGTCGCCGACCAGCCAGACGTTGTTGTCCACCTCCCACACGCCGCCGTCCAGCGAGAACGTGCCCGAGGTGACGAGGTGGTCCAGGCGCGCGCCGTTGCTCACAGCTCCACCACCGAACGCAGCACGTCGCCGCGGTGCATCTTGGCGAACGCCTCCTCGATGTCGTCCAGCGCGATCGTCTCGCTGACGAACGCGTCCAGGTCGAGCCGGCCCTGCAAGTACAGGTCGATCAGCATCGGGAAGTCGCGGGACGGCAGGCAGTCGCCGTACCAGGACGACTTCAGCGCGCCGCCGCGGCCGAACACGTCCAGCAGCGGCAGCTCCAGCTTCATCTCCGGCGTCGGCACGCCCACCAGGACGACGGTGCCGGCCAGGTCGCGGGCGTAGAACGCCTGCTGGTACGTCTCGGGGCGGCCGACCGCCTCGATGACGACGTCGGCGCCGTTGCCGCCGGTCAGTTCGCGCACCGCCTCGACCACGTCGGCGGTGCGGCCGTTGACGGTGTGCGTGGCGCCCAGGCCGCGCGCCTGGGTCAGCTTCCGGTCGTCCAGGTCCACCGCGATGATCTTGCTGGCGCCGGCCAACTGGGCGCCGGCGACCGCCGCGATGCCCACGCCGCCGCAGCCGATGACGGCGACCGAGTCGCCGCGGCCCACGTTGCCGGTGTTCAGGGCGGCGCCGAGGCCCGCCATCACGCCGCAGCCGAGCAGCCCGGCGGCGGCCGGCGAGGCCGCCGGGTCCACCTTGGTGCACTGGCCGGCGGCGACCAGCGTCTTCTCGGCGAACGCCCCGATGCCGAGCGCCGGCGTCAGCTCCGTACCGGCCGCCGGGCCCTCGGCGATGGTCATCTTCTGGGTCGCGTTGTGGGTGGCGAAGCAGTACCACGGGCGGCCCCGCTGGCACGCCCGACACTGACCGCACACCGCACGCCAGTTGAGGATCACGAAGTCGCCCGGCGCCACCTCGCTCACCCCGGCGCCCACCGACTCCACGACGCCCGCCGCCTCGTGCCCGAGCAGGAACGGGAAGTCGTCGTTGATGCCGCCCTCGCGGTAGTGCAGGTCGGTGTGGCACACGCCGCACGCCTGGACCCGTACGACCGCCTCGCCAGGGCCCGGGTCGGGCACCACGATGGTCTCCACCCGAACCGGCTGGCCCTTGCCCGGGGCCACCACGCCCCGCACCTGCTGTGCCATGCGCGCTACCTTCCTCTCCGTTTCGCGCCCCGCGGATCCACCCCCGCGCACCGCGCGGCCTCCACTCTCCTGTGCCACGCCGCCACCGTCCAACCGGCGCGGCGCGCCCCCGGCTCCGACCGGATCATCGCAGGTGGGGGCCGGGGTGCGGGACGAGGATGGGGAGTGGGGGCGGGCGCGGCGATGGAGTGGGGGAGCGGCGAGGCGCGAGTGGCGGAGGGGGGACGGCGGGAACGGGCGGGCGCGGCGGCGGTACGGGGCGGGGCAGTGCGCCGGTTCGGCGCGCCAGGGTCAGTGCGCCGACGTGTCGTCCTCGTCGTCGACGGGGTGCTCCTTGGCGTCCGCGGTCAGCCGTTCGCCGCGACAGGCGGCGATCCGCAACGCCCGGTCGGAGCACTGCACGAGTTCACTGAGGGCGCCGCGGAGTTGGTCGGCGGACGGCGTGCCGCGCAGCGTCGCCCTGGCGTGCTCGGTGACCGACGCCACGTGGTCGAGCGCCCCGTCCTCCATGCTCTGCATCAGGTGCGAGAGCGGGCTGTCCAGATCGTCACTGGCCACGTAGCACGAGTCGCCGTGCGGGCCTACGTACCGCTTCGGGTGCTGCCACGCGGTGTACCGCAACAGGGCCGCCACGCCCTGATTCCACTCGCGTTCCTGGCTCACCTGCCGTGTTCCCTTCTCGGGTGGGGACGTCCGCGCACCTCAGGGCACCGGCCCAGGCTCAGGTCAGCGCGGTGACTATGAGCGCCGCCACTCTTGCACTGGGTGGCGCCCGCCACCAGGGGGCCCGACGTCGTCCGTGTGCCCGCTTCGGCCCGACCGGGGCCGAACGCCACCGGTGGGAGCGGTTGCACGACCGCGCACCGGACCGCCCCCGCCCCGGCCACGGCACGGGGGAACGGGCGTCGGGGGCGTACGGGGGGCGTACGGCGAGGCACGCGGGTCGAACGGGCGAGCCCGCGGGCCCGGGGCGGTACGAGAGCGGGCGGGGCGGGGCGAATGCGGGACGGGTGGGGCGCGGGTGGGTGCGCCGGGGCGGCGCGGGGCCGGGTGTGGGGACGGGCGCGGACGTCGGGGAGGGTGCGCGGGCCAGTGGGGTGCGGGTGGGCGCGGGGACGCGGTTGGGCGCGCGACTGCGCGGGGTGCGGGTGGCGTGGGCGAGGGGGCGCCGAGGGGGCGGGGCCGACGGCCCGCCGGGCCCGCCCCCGGCCGCTACTTGCCGAGCCGCTCGGCCGTGGCGGCGCGGCGGGCCAGCACCTCGTCCCTGCTGCGCGCCATCTCGCGCAGTGCGGTCTTCCGGTCCCGCTGGCCGAGCCGATCCAGGTAGAGCCGGCCGTGCAGGTGGTCGGTCTCGTGCTGGAGGCAGCGGGCGAAGTAGCCGCGGCCCTCGATGACCAGCGGCCGGCCGTCCTGGTCCAGGCCCCGCACGGTGGCCAGGTCCAGCCGCGGCACCATCCGGTACGGGCCCGGCACCGAGAGGCAGCCCTCGGACTCCTCCACCAGCCGCCGGTCAGCGGCCGGCACCTCGTCCAGGACCGGGTTGGCGATGTGCCCGACGTGCCGTACGCCCCAGTCGTCCGTGATGTCCCAAATGAACAACTGGAGGTCCACGCCCACCTGGTTGGCCGCGAGCCCGGCGCCCCTGGCCACCGCGTTGGTGGCGAACATGTCGTCCACCAGCGCGGCGAGCTCCGGCGTGCCGAACTCCGTCACCTCCCGGCACCGCCGGTGCAGTACGGGCTCGCCGACCTCGGTGATCCGCCGCGCGGTGCCCCGTGTCACCTCGGGCGGCAGCGACGGGAAGGACGCCACGGGCTCGCCCTGTACCCGTACCCGACGGTCCTGCGCCGCGTCACCGAACTCCCCTGCCATGCGCCGTTCCCACCCTTCCGGTTCCCCCGCCCACCCGGACGCCGGGCCTGCGGGGCCCGGGTGGGTGGCGGGTCGTGGTTGCCAAGTCCTTTGCAAAGTAGCACTCTTTGCAAAGTGAGCACTGAACACCGGCACCCCACCGCCCCGCACGCCGCCCCCGCCCTGCCGGGCCGCCCCCACCAGCCGCTGCCGGACCATCCGGTCCGCGTCGCGCTGCTCGACCTGCTGGCCGAGGTCGGCACACTCACCTCGACCGAGGCCGCGGCCCGGCTCGGCCACAGCTCCGGGCTGTGCTCCTTCCACCTGCGGCAACTCGCCCGGTACGGGCTGATCGAGGAGGCCCCGCACCACGGCGGCAGGGCCCGCCCGTGGCGGCTGCGCTGGGCGTCGGCCGACGGATCCGAGCCGGCGGGCCAGGGGGCGGCGGGCCAGGACGAGTTCACGGCGCTGGCCCGCGGGCTCGAAGACGAGAGCTACCAGCAGTGGCTGGCCCACCGGGACCTGGCGCCGGCCGCCTGGCAGCGGGACGAGTCCTTCAGCGCCGTGCTGCACCTGACCCCGGCGGAGCTGACCGACCTCGCCACCGCGATCCGCGGCCTGCTCGCCGACTACCGCGACCGCGCCCCGGCCGCCCGCCCCGAAGGCACCGCCCCGGTCGCCGCGGTGGCCAGGCTCTTCCCCCTGATCGCCACGACCGGGGAGGGCCCGACACGACGGGAGTGAACGGGACGCCGAGCCGCACGGGTCCGGGCCCCGTACGGCTCGGACCGTGATCCGCCTAGTACGGCAGGTAGTAGCTGAGCACGTCGGCTCGCAGCGGTGGGAACAGCGCGTCGAACAGGGGGCGGTCGCCGGCGTAGACGTCGGGGCGGAGCTTGGTCAGGCCCGCCATGCCGTGCGGGCCGAAGAGCAGCGCCGGCAGTTGGTCGGGGGCGACCGCCGCGCCGCGCACGGCGCCCGGGCTCTGCATCGTGCCGCCGGTGACGACCGGGCCGAGGCCGTCGGCCGTGACCGGCAGCCGGTAGTGGGCGCCGAAGGTGGAGACGACGACGTCCCGTTCGGGGCGGTCGATGCCGGCCGCGGCCAACCGCCCCGCCAGCACCGGGCGGAGCCGGTCGAGCAGCGCGGCCGGGTCCGGAATCCGTACGTAGTACTGCTCGGCGCGCCCCTGCGGCGTCGCGTCCGCCCACTCCTGCCAGGCGTCGGCCGGCACCGTACCGGCCCGGTGCACCACGCTGATCTCCGCGCCGGGCCGGCGGGCCGCGACGCCGCGCAGCAGCGCGTGGGCCGCCGCCGCGTCCACCGCCGTCGCCTCCGCGACCAGCACCCCGCCGTCGTCGGGCGGCGTGATCCGCCCCGATGCGACGACCGCGCCGTCCCGCTCCACCACCCACAGGCTGCTCGCCTCGTGGCCGAGCAGCCAGCGCCAGCGCGCCGCGGGGTGCCCGATCGCCACGTCGAACCCGCTCTGCGCCGCCGCCTGGAGGCCGGCCAGCGCGGGCACGTCGGCCGGCAGCGCGGCGCGCAGCACGGGCCCGCCGTGGGCAGCGGCCGGCCGCGGGATGCACACGGTGCGCGCGGGCGGGATGTCGATGGCGTACTCGTAGCCGAAGAGCCGGTAGAAGTACGGGATGCCGATCATGACCTGGACGACGTGTCCGCGGGCCGCTGAGCGCTCGTGCGCCCACTCCATCAGGGCCCGCACCAGGCCGCGGCCCTCGTAGGCGCGGTCGGTGGCGACCAGCTCGACCTGTCCGGCCGGCAGGCGTACGTCACCGATGCGGACGACCTCGTCCAACAGGGTCGCCGTGGAGACCACCCGGTCCCCGTCCACGACCACCGCACAGGACTCCCAGCCGGCCTCGGGGTCCTCCACCACCAGCCGGTGATCGAGCGCGTCCACCGCGTCCCCGCGCCGGGCGAGCAACTCCCCGATCTGCTCCAGGTCCGCCGGCCCCGCCGTACGCAGCACCAGCCCGCCGGGCAACGTACGGGGCGGAGCGGAGCCTTCCGCGGCGGGCGGGTTCTCCGGGCGGGCGGCTGCGGGGGAGTCGTTCATGGCGGGCACTATGGCATCCGCGGTCCGCGTGGTCCAGGAGTTTTTGCTGGTGGGACGGTGTGTGACGGTGGGTGACCGCGTGCGGTGGTGCCCGAGCGGCGGCCGGTCGGGGGCGGTGCGCGACGGGGGAAGGGGCCGGCGCCGCCGTGCGCGGAGCCCCGCGCGCTGTTGCCCCTCGCGCACCACTCGCGTCCCCGCGCGGGCCTGCGCGCGCCGCTCGCGGCCCTGACGCCCTGCCGTCTAGGCCGCCTCGCCGTCTCGTCGCCGCGGCCCGGCGTGCTGCCGTACGACGCACGCGGCCCCCTCCCGCCCGCAGGTGGTGCACCCGTGGGGAAGGGAGGGGGCCGCGTGCTGGCCCGGAACGCGCCGGGCTGCGACTCGACGACTCGACGACTCAACGACGACCGGCCGCACCGGCCGACGGGTCGGCCGACAGGGGCGCCGCGTCGACACCGTGCGGGCGCCGTGCGGAACGCCGCGCGGGCGCCGTGCGGAACGGTGTGCGTCGATCAGATCGCGTCGCGTCGATCAGGTCGATCGGACCGCGTCGATCAGACGTTGACGCCGAAGTCCTGCGCGATGCCCGACAGGCCCGAGGCGTACCCCTGGCCGACGGCGCGGAACTTCCACTCGGCACCGTTGCGGTACAGCTCACCGAAGACCATGGCGGTCTCGGTGGCGGCGTCCTCGCTCAGGTCGTAGCGGGCGATCTCGGCGCCGCCGGCCTGGTTGAGGATGCGGATGTACGCGTTGCGGACCTGGCCGAAGTTCTGGCTGCGGGTCTCGGCGTCGTAGATCGAAACCGGGAAGACGATCTTCTCGACGTCGGCCGGCAGACCCGCCAGGTTGACGTTGATCTGCTCGTCGTCGCCCTCGCCCTGGCCGGTGAGGTTGTCACCGGTGTGCACGATCGACTGGTCCGGCGTCGCCTTGTTGTTGAAGAAGACGAAGTGCTGGTCCGAGTAGACCTTGCCGCTCGGGTTCACGGCGATGGCGCTGGCGTCCAGGTCGAAGTCCTGGCCGGTGGTGGTGCGGACGTCCCAGCCGAGGCCGACCGTAACGGCGGTCAGGCCCGGTGCCTCCTTGGTGAGCGAGACGTTGCCGCCCTTGGACAGGCTTACAGCCATGGGGTGTCCCTTTCCTGTACTGGTCGAGAGTCGGGCTTCGTGACGACCACGAAGCTACCGTCACCCCTCACAACGCCCCGAGGGGACCACTGGGTTCCAGCACCCTTTACTTTCTTTGCCAAACCCTGGCGGTACGGACGATGTCATTCCGCTTCTTTTGGGCGCCTCGCGCCCGCGCGGAGCGGCCGGGGCCCCTGCCGGCCCGCCGTCGACCCGAGGGCGGGGCCGGGGAGGGATCGGGGTGCGTCCCGCGTGGGCCCGGGCGCGTGGGGCGGGAAATGTGGGTGACGGGGGCGCGTCAAAGGGGGGATCATGGGGGCATGTCCGGGCCCTATGTCATCCGCGGCTCGGTCTCCCTGCCGGAGGCCGAGCTGATGTGGCGTTTCTCCCGGTCGTCGGGGCCCGGCGGGCAGCACGTGAACACCAGCGACAGCCAGGTGGAGTTGCGCTTCGACCTGGCCGCGACCGAGTCCCTGCCGCCGGTGTGGAAGGAACGCGCGCTCAAGCGACTGGCCGACCGGCTGGTCAACGGCGTGGTGGCGGTCCGCGCGTCGGACCACCGCTCCCAGTGGCGCAACCGGGAGACCGCGGCCGTCCGCCTCGCCGCCCTGCTGGCCGAGGCCACCGCCCCGCCGCCCAAGCCCCGCCGCCCCACCCGCATCCCGCGCGGCATCAACGAACGCCGCCTGCGCGAGAAGAAGCAGCGCGGCGACACCAAGCGGGGCCGCTCCGGCCGCGATTGGCACTGAGGGCAGCCTCGGCCCAGCGGCCGTGAGGCCCGCCCCGGGCCGGGCACCTCGCGCGAGCGCGCGCGTGCGTGGCCCGGTGGGACCTGATGCGCGCCGGCCCGGCTCCGTGGCTTCTCAGGTGTGCCGGGGTTCCTCATGCGTACCGGCCCGGCTCCGTGGTTGCCGGTCGCCAGTTGCCGGATTCCGGGTGCGTCGCTGATGGTCGTACGCCGCGGCCCGCAGGGGCGGAGCAACTGTCCACCCCCAGCACGCTCCCGCCGGTGACGCTACGTGCTGACGCCGGGGCGGGGGCGACGGCACGCGGCGCGGCGGAGCCGGCGGCTCCGGAGGCGTTCGCGGAAGGCCCGCCGCCCCGAGAACCCGCCCCCGCCCGGCATTACGGGAAAACGAACTGCCCGCTTGGGCAGCATTTAGCGATATCGCGGATGGCCGAACTGGTAATAGGCCGCAGGGCCTCGTACACGGCTATTCGCGCGCCATTCCACGGCCCACGGCTTCTCGCATGCGAACAGCCGTGCGCACGCCGGGTGTCGTACCACTCCGCCCCTTACCGGCGGCCCGCAGCGGCATAAGGCTCGCCCCGGGCCGTAGGGGGCGTGCGCTCGTTATGAGGCGCCCCTTTCGGCCTCGGTCTGCTGGGCGGGTCCGTCGTCGTGCGGCCCGGCGACGGACCCGTGGCCCGCGCCCGTCCGCCCGGTGTCGACGTCCCCGCCCGCCCCCTCGGTCGCGGCCCGACTCCGCGCCGCACCACGACTCCTCGCCGTGGGCGACTTCCCCACCACCGTTACCGCCCCCGGCGCGGGTGCCGCCTGCGCCACGGCTGCTCCGACGGCTCCGGCCAGTTTCCCGGCCACCTCCGCCCGGGCGCCGCCGGCGCCCGCCCGCGCGCCCGTACTGCGTGAGCCCGTACCGCGTGAGTCCCTCTCGCCCGAGCCTGTCCGGCGCGAGCCCGTATCGCCTGCGCCCGTACCGACCGCGCCGGCGCGGCGTGAGCCCGCATCACCCGCACCCGCCCTGGCGGCAGCGGCTCGGGCACTCGCCCCGGCCCCGGCCCCGGCCTCCGACCCGGCGGCGGTCGAACCCACCGCACCTGCGGTCGCCTCCGCCGCGCCGGCAACTGCCCGTGCAGCCGCCCCGGGCCGTGCTCTCGCCCCGCGTTCCGCCGTGGCCGCGGTCGCCGCGCCGGTGCCCCGTCGCGCCCCGGCGCCAAGGGCCTGGCCCTGTCCGGCCGCCGGGCCGGGCCCGGCCGCGCGCTGCCTGCCGGTGCGGGCGCCCGCCGCGGTGCGCCCGCCGGCGGTCGGTGGGCGGCCGGTGGCCTGGCGGGCCGCCTCCGCCCGCGCGTGCAGGAGTTCGGCCCTGGTCAGCAGCTTGGCGCGGCCCCAGGCGTCCGGCGCCCCGTCCGCGGCCAGCGTCCGTAACAGCACCAGCGGAATGATCTTGGCCCCGGTGCGGTACTCGCCCCAACTCGTCTTGCCTGCCGGATAGCGGTCGGCCAGCTCCCGCACCGTACGCCCGTGCGTGAGCGTACAGACGAACGCGGCCAGCTCATTGGCCTGCGCGGTGCGACCCCGCGGCGCGCCCTGTCGACGTCCTGGTCTCCCCATCGTTGCCCCCCGATCCACTGTGGGCAATCCATTGTCAACGACCCAACGGCGTTTAGAAACTCATTAGTTGACGGTCAATCAGCTCATCCTGTCCCGTCGGCCCCTGGCGTCGCTCCGGCCACCCGCACGGGCCCGCCCCGGCCACCGCACCGCCCGCCCGGTGCGCCGGCGCACCCCGCGGCGTCCGGTGGGCCGAACACCCGCGCTGCGCTGCGCACCCGTCGCCGCGCCCCGACGCCGACGGGGTGCGGACCGAGCCCCGCGGCGTACGGCCGGGCGCACGGCGGCGCAACGGCGCGCGGGCCCCCGACGCCCCCGCACCGGTCCAGGGTGCGGACACCCCGCACCACCGGTACGCCGCCCCACCCACCCCGTACGCGCGGGCGCGAAGCGGCAAGCCCGCCGCCGACGGAGCCCACGACTCGCGCGCGACAATCCGCGCGCCCCAACCCACGCGTACGCGCGCGAAGGCACGCCGAAGCGAAGGCGAAGACGAAGGCGCCGGGTCCCGCCAACCCGCCCGTACGTGCGCGAGGCGCGCCCCCTACGTCAGCCCGGGGTGCCGGCACTGGCCCCAGAAACGCCTCAGCCCAGGTGCCGGTATCGACCCCGGAAGTAGGTCAGCGGGTCGCCCTCCGTGCCCGAGGCCGCGGCGGTCAGTACGCGGGCCACCACAAGGGTGTGGTCGCCCGCCGGGATGCGCTGCTCCGTGCGGCACTCCAGGGTGGCGAGGGCGCCGCTGACCAGCGGGGCGCCGGACGCCTCGCCGCGGACGTGCGGGAGGTCGGCGAAGAGCAGTCGGTCGCTGATCCGGCCCTTCATCGCGAAGCGGCCCGCGACCTGCCGCTGGCCCTCGGCGAGCAGCGACACCGCCCACAGCGGCTGCCGCTCCAGCACGTCGTCCATCCGCGACTCGGTGCGCACGCTCACCATCACCAGCGGCGGATCGAGCGACACCGAGAGGAAGGCGGTCGCCGTCATGCCGACGTCCTCGCCGCGCGGGCCGTCCTCCGGGTCGTGCGCCGTCACCAGCACCACCCCGGCCGCCAGCCGCGACAGCGCGGCCCGGAACTCGTCCTCGCTCACCCCTCCAGGATGCGGGACGGCGCGGCCGGACTCCGACCGCCGGGGCGTCTCGCGGGTCGGCGCGGCCGGTGGTGTGCCCGGTGTGGCCGTGGTGGAGCCGGGGACGTGCGGGGCTGGGGAGGACGAGGTTCGCAACACGTCAGCGACGCTATCCGGCCGCCCCGCCGACCCACATCGGGCTCCCGACGGAGAACGCCCTAGGACCTTGGGCGGGGTCCGCGCAAATCCGTACCGATATTCGATACGGCCACCCCCGGTAAACGTAATCGCATTCCGGATTTGCTTTCAGGAAATATCGTGCGGGGGGTCTGAGCCCGAGTAACGGCCATATCCCTGCAACGGATGTACGTTGTGACATAAGTCACAACGGGCAGTAATTGTTGACCCTGTGTACCGACTGGACAGCTCGCTGTGATTCAGTGGCCGTGGCAGTGGAGAGTCGACGAGAAATTCTGGAGTTGCTGTCGAGGTCTCGGGGGAGAGCGATCGATGGAGACCGAGTCGGAGCCGTACATCCGTCTTGCGACCCTGCGGCAGCTACATCACGTGGTCGCCGAACTGAACACGGGGCGCAGTCTTGCGGACACCCTGCAAACCGTCGCCGACGGCGTGACCCAGGGCCTGGGCTATGAGCTGTCGGCAGTCAATCTGGTCCGACCCGACGGGGACCTGGTGGTGGCCGCGGTCAGCGGCAGCCCGGGTGCCGAGGCGCTGATGGCGGGCCGGATCGGCTCGCGGGCGTCCTGGGAGCGCCGCCTGTCGATGGGTGACCGCTGGGGCGACCTGCGGTTCATCCCGTACACCGAGGGCTGGGTGCTCGACGACGACGACGTGCCGCAGTGGCACGTCGCCGGGCCCGCGCCGCGGTTCCCCGACGAGTGGCACCCGATGGACCGGCTGTTCGCGCCGATGCGCTCGGCGGGCACCTCGGAGGGCGAGCTGCTCGGCGTGATCTCCGTCGACAAGCCGCGCAACGGCCGCCGCCCCGGCGCCTGGGGCCAGGAGGCCCTCCAGATGTACGCCTTCCACGCCGCCATCGCGATCGGCAACGCCCGGCTGCGCGCCAACATGCAGCGCGCGCTGCGCCGGCTCGGCCGTGACCAGCAGGCGCTGCGGGCCAGCGAGGAGAGCTTCCGGCAGGCGTTCGAGTACGCGCCCAGCGGCATGGCCATCGCCGAGATGGGCGGCGACCAGCACGGGCGACTGCTGCGCACCAACGACGCGCTGTGCCGGCTGCTCGGCCGCTCCGCCACCGTGCTGCGCCGCTACTCCTTCTCCGACCTCGTCCACCCCGAGGACATCGGGACGCTGCTGCGCACCTCGGCCGAGGGCGGCCGGGCCGAACTGCGCCTCGCCCGCCGCGACGGCACGTACATGTGGGTCTCGCTGCGCAACAGCGTGGTCGCCGACGCCGCCGACGGCCCCCGCTTCCTGCTCACCCACGTCGAGGACATCGAGGAGCGCAAGCGCCACGAACTGCAACTCGCCCACCGGGCCAGCCACGATTCGCTGACCGGGCTGCCCAACAGCGCCGAGTTGCGCAGCCGGCTCGGCGCCCGGCTCTGCGGCCGTCCCCCGCAGCCGGTCTACGCGGGCGCGGACGCCGCGGGTCCGGCCGTCGACGGCGCCCAGCCCGCGGCGGTGCGCGAGGCGGCGCTGGTCGGCAGCATCGAGCAGGACGCGTACGTGCAGGGCTTCGGGCTCGACGCGTTCGGCGGCGCCGCGGTGGACCTCGGCGACCCCGGTGACCTCGGCGGGCTCGCCGCCGACGTGCTGGAGGGCCTGCCGGGCGGCGCGGACGCCGGCCCCTTCGACCACCACGTGCACACCTATGCGCCGGCCGAGGGCGAGGAGGACGACGGCACCAAGGGGCTCGCGGTGCTCTTCTGCGACCTCGACGGCTTCAAGTCGATCAACGACAGGTTCGGCCACCACACCGGCGACGCCGTGCTCATCGAGGTCGCCCGGCGGCTCTCGCACGGGGTGCGGGACGGGGACACGGTGGCCAGGCTCGGCGGCGACGAGTTCGTGGTGCTGGCGGACGGCCTCGGCCGGGCCGACGCCCAGGACCTCGCCGTGCGGCTGCGGAACGCGATCATCCCGCCCATTCGTTTCGAGGGCCGCGCGGTACGGGTCGGCGCCAGCTTCGGCATCGGCTGGGCGGCCTGCGGAATGTCGGCCGAAGAGGTGCTGCAATCCGCTGACCAGCGCATGTACGTGGAAAAGCGGTCGCGCTCGAAGGCGAACCGGCGCGCCGGCTGACCGCCGGCCGCCCGCTGCCGCGTGGCCGGTCCCGAGCGGGTGCCCGGGGCGGGAACGCGGAGCAGCCGCACGGCCGTTGCTCGGCGGGGTAGGCTGCGCCGGTCGGCACGGCTGCCGAGAATGAATCGATCATGAACATTGGCCATCCGGACAGCGCACGGCTATGACGGCCGCCCCGGCCCTGATATGAGCTGTTCTGGCACCTGAGTGCCGCAGCGCGGATGACCATCAGGGACGAAGTGGGAGTGACCAGGGGATGACGGCCGGCAATAACGGCTCGGGGGTGCCGCAGGACGACGACCCGTTCGCCTACCTGTACCGCCAGGAGGGCGGCGAGGCGGGCGCGGACCAGGGCGCCCAGGGCACGCCGCGCACGGGCGGTTACGGCTATCCAGGACCGCCGCAGCCCGGCGTCCCCCGCACCTCGTACAACCACGTCCGCGCGGTGGGTGAGCGGCAGTACGGGCAGCAGCAACAGCATCAGCAGCACCACCAGCAGGCCGCGCCCGGCGGCTACGGCTACGGGCAGCAGCAGTCACCACAGCAACAGCAGCAGCACGGGCACTACACGGCGCCCGAGGCGCTGCCGACGCAGACCTGGAACCGGGTGCAGGGCCCGCCGCCCGGCGGCGTGCCGCCGCGGCAGCAGGCGCCCGGCGGTCCCGGCCACGGCGCCCCCGCGGGGCGCGGCGGCGGAGGCCGCGGGCCCAACAGCAAGGGGCTGCTCATCGGGGCGATAGCCGTGGTCGCCGTCGTGATCGTCGCCATCTCCGTGGCGATGATCTCCAACAACACGGGCGGCAAGAAGGACGACAAGGCCGAGCCGACCAAGGACGCCCAGCCGACCGCCTCCGAGACCGTCGAGCCGAGCAACACCCCGAAGGCCACCAAGGGCCCGGCGCCGCTGCCCACCGAGGACGCGTCGGCGATGAAGCTGGAGGGCGGCACGACCCTCGCCTCCGACGTGCCCGGTGCGAAGGCCGACGGCGGCAAGTACGTGGCGGGCATCAACAAGCCCGGTGCGGCGGCCACCTGGACCGTCGACGTCGAAGAGTCCGGCCAGTACCGGCTGTACGTGGGGTACGGCGTCCCCGGCGAGGACCAGAACCTGAGCCTGACGGTGAACAGCAAGCGGGACCCCCGCGCCGTCAGCATGAAGAACTTCGCACTAGCGAAGAAGGGTGACTGGGAAGCCGGCTGGACCAACACCTGGGCCATCGTCAACCTCAACAAGGGCACCAACACGGTCCGGCTCTCCTGCGAGAGCGGCAACAAGTGTGACGTCAACCTCGACCGGGTGTGGCTGACGAAGGGCTGACACCCACCCCGCGGCACCTGCTCCCCTCCGGCCCACCCGCGGCACCGGAGCTGCTGCTCCGATGCCGCGCGCTGGACCTGCTTCCTCGGCCCGCACCGGGCCTGTTCCCTCCCGGCCCGTGCTCCAGGCCCGCTCTCCCCGGCCGCGCGGCTCCGGCCCCGCTCGCCCCGGCCCGTACGAGGACGCCTCGGCCCGCACGCCGACGCCCCGGCCCGTACGCCTCCCGCCCGTGCGGCCCAATCGGCCCCGGGCCGGGGGCCGGCCCGGGGAACGCGTACGGGCCGGCCGGTCCCGGGTCGGTCGGGCCGGGACCGGCACCCTCATGGCGGGCTCACCCCGTCGCCGCCCCCCTCGCGGCGCTCAGCCGCCGACCACGGCGAGGAACGCGGCCACCGTCGCGGCCATCGCATCGCGGCCGGGGCCCACGTACTTGCGCGGGTCCACCAGGTCGGGGCGGGCCGCGAGCTCCGCGCGGACGGCGGCGGTGAAGGCGGTGTTCAGGGCCGTGCCCACGTTGATCTTGGCCATGCCGGCGGCGACCGCCTGCCGGATCTCCGCGTCCGGCACGCCGGACGAGCCGTGCAGCACCAGCGGCACCGGCACCGCGTCCCGCAGCCTGCCGATCAGTTCGTGGTCGAGGGCCGCGGTGCGCTCGGTCATCGCGTGCGAGCTGCCGACGGCCACGGCCAGCGCGTCCACGCCGGTGTCCGCGACGTACGCCGCCGCCTGGTCCGGGTCGGTCCGCACCCCGGGGGCGTGGGCGTCCAGCGGTGCCTCGCCCTCCTTGCCGCCGACCTCGCCGAGTTCGGCCTCCACCCAGACGCCCCGCTGGTGGCCCCAGGCGACGGCGTCCGCGGTGGCCCGCACGTTCGCCGCGTAGCCGAGCTTGGACGCGTCGAACATCACCGAGCTGAAGCCGTTGTCGTGCGCGGCGTGCAGCAGGTCGACGCTGACCACGTGGTCGAGGTGGAGCGAGAGCGGGGCGCTGGACGCGCGGGCGACCGCGGCAGCGGCGGCGGCGATCGGGGCCAGTCGGCCGCCGTGGAAGCGCACCGCGTTCTCCGACACCTGGAGGATCGCCGGCGAGCAGGCTGCCCAGCATCACGGTGTCCGCGCCGGCGGCGATCGCCTCGGCGTGCTCCAGCGAGATGACGTTGAACGCGGCGAGCGCGCGGCCCGCGGACCGCGCCTGCCCGACGAGTTCACCAGTGCTGACCAGTGGCATGACTTTCCTCTGTCCCGGGCCTTGGACGGCCCCTCGTTCGCGCCGGGCGACGCCGGGCGCGCGGCGCACTGCGCGCACGCCCCGGGCCCCGCCGCGGCGGTCGTACACGCGCCGGGCCGCAGCCCGCCGCCGGTGGCCCGCGGGCCGGCACCCTTGCCGGTCGCGGAGGTGCGGGGCCGGCCCGCGAAGGGGCGGCCCGCACGCGTGTGGGGGGCGGCTGCCGGCCCGGTGGGCGGCGCGCAGCGTGGTCCGGCGTGTGCGGGACGTGGTCGCAGGAGCGCCCGGCGCGGCCGGGGTCGGCCGGGCCGGGCGCGCTCGCTCATGCCGCTGCCGGGTGGCTCTCGACGCGGACCTGGGGCAGCAACTCCGCGTACGTCGCCTCGTCGAACTCGCCGGCCACCGGCGCCCGCACCGTCGCCGCCGACAGCGCCACCGCCCGGGCCAGCCGCTCCGGCCAGGGCAGCCCCTCGGCGAGGCCGGAGAGCAGGCCGGCGACGGCCGAGTCGCCGGCGCCCGTCGGGTTGCCCGCGATCCGGCCGGGCGGTCCGGCCCGCCAGGCGCCGTCGGCGGTCACGGCCAGCAGCCCGTCCGGGCCGAGCGAAGCGGCGACGGCGTGCGCGCCCCGGCGCCTGGCGTCCCGGGCGGCCCGCACCGGCTCGGTGGAGCCGGTCAGTGCGGCGAGCTCCTCCGCGTTCGGCTTGACGACGTCGGGCCTGGCGGCGATGCCGCGGCGCAGCGGCTCGCCGCTGGTGTCCAGCAGGACGGGGACCCCGGCGGTGCGCGCGGTGCGTATCAACTGGGCGTAGGCGCCGACCGGCACCCCGGGCGGCAGGCTGCCGCACAGCGCGACCGCCGTCACGCCGTCGACCAGTTCGGTGTAGCGGGCCGCGAACGCCGCCCACTCGGCCGGTGTGACCTGTGGCCCGGGCTCGTTGAGCTGGGTGGTGTCGCCGCTGGAGGCGTCCACCACGCCGACCGTGCGCCGGGTGGTGCCGGCGACGGTGACGAACGCGTCGCTCACCCCCGGGTAGGCGCCGAGTTGGTCGCGCACCGCCGCCCCGGTCGCGCCGCCGACCAGGCCGGTGGCGATCGACGGGTGGCCGAGCGCGGCGAGCACCCGTGCGACGTTCAGGCCCTTGCCGCCAGGGCGCTCGATGACCTCGGACACCCGGTGGCTGTGGTGGGCGCGCAGGCGCGGCACGCGGTAGGTGATGTCGAGGGCGGCGTTGAGCGTCACGGTCAGGATCACGGCGGGCTCCCCCTCCCCGTTGCTGGTGGACGTGGTGTGGCCGCCGAGCGGTGGTGGCGGCCGGGCGGCGCGGTTCCGAGGCGTGGTCTCGGGGCGCCGGTCCCTGCTGCGCGGCACGGCGCTCGGAGCGGTTGGCTTACTGGCAGCGATCATGCCAAAGCCGAAGCGGTTGGCCCACCCCTGTAGTCCAACCGCGCGGCTCTGTCGATTTGTGTGCCGTTGGCGGTGGATTCCGCCCGGTGTGGTGGGGTGGTGGGTGTGACCGGCGCGTGGGGTGGGTGTGCGTGCGGGTGCGCGGGGTGGCTCGTGTGGGTGGGCGCCATCGCCGCAGGGTTGGGTGTGACCCAGCAGTGGAGCAACCCAGGCGTACGGGGCCACAGGCGTACGGGACCAGGCGTACGGGACCAGGCGTACGGCGACCCACGCGGAGGGTGACACGGCCGTAAGGCAACCCGGGTGCGAAACAGGCCAGCCACAGAGCAGAAAGACTCACGGAGCAACAGGCCCGCACAACGAGGCAGCAGAGCCACCCAACGAAGCAACAGGAACACACAGGCGCCGTGTCGATCGTCCTGCCGCGGCCCGCCGTGGGCCGTGCCGGTGGGGTGCCGGCGCCCCGCGCCGGGGGCCCGTAGCGGGTACGGGTCCGCCGGCGCGGGGAGCGGGCGGCCGGCGCCCGCACCCGAGGGTGGGGCGGCCGGTGCCGCGCGGGCCGGGCGCTTCGGCCTGGGCCCGCGCGGCGGGGTGGTGCGGGGGTGGGGGCTGCGCGTCCTCGGCCGGGGGGTGGTCGGTCGGGGCGTGCGCCGCGGGCTCAGCCCGCCGTCGGCCGTACCACCCACGCACCCCGACGCATGACGCCGACCAGCGCGTAGTCGGAGTCGAGCACCACCAGGTCGGCGTCCTTGCCCGGCTCGATGGAGCCGATGCGGTCCTCCAGGCCCAGCACCCGGGCCGGGGTGCTGGACAGGGCGCGCACGGTCTGGTCGATCGAGAGCCGGTCGACGCTGACCGCGCGCCGGAAGACCTGGTCCAGGGTGAGCGTGGAGCCGGCGATGGAGCCCGCGGTCGGGCCGTCGCTGATGCGCGCCACCCCGTCCTTGACCTCCACCTGCATCGGACCCAGCGGGAAGATGCCGTCCTCCATGCCGGCCGCGCCCATCGCGTCCGTGATGAACGCGACCCGGTCCGCGCCCGCGCTGCGGAACGCCAACTCCAGCGTCGCCGGGTGCAGGTGCGTGCCGTCGTTGATCAGCTCGACGGTGATCCGCTCGTCCTCAAGCAGCGCCGCCACCGGGCCAGGCGCGCGGTGCAGCAGCGAGGGCATCGCGTTGAACAGGTGCGTCGCCACGCTCGCGCCGGCGTCGATGGCCTCGCGCGTCGCGTCGTACGTGGAGTCCGTGTGGCCCACCGCGGCGATCACGCCGGCGTCCACCAGGAGCCGCACCGAGTCCAGGCCGCCGGGCAGTTCGGGCGCCAGCGTCATCATCTTCGCCGTGCCGCGGGCCGCGTCGATCAGCTTGCGGACGTCGGCCGGGTCCGGGTCGCGCAGCAGGGTCGGCTCGTGCGCCCCGCAGCGGTGCGGCGAGATGAACGGGCCCTCGAAGTGCACGCCGGCCAACTCGCCCTGCTGGACCAGTTCGGAGAGCACGTGCGCCTGCTGGGCCACCTCGTCCAGGTCACCGGTGACGGTGGAGGCGAGCATGGTGGTGCTGCCGTGCCGGCGGTGGGTGTCGATGACCCGCAGCGCCTCCTCGGTCTTGCCCGCCGAGAACGAGGCGCCGCCGCCACCGTGCACGTGCACGTCCACGAAGCCGGGGACGATCAGGTGCCCGGCGAGGTCGATGCGGTCGGTGCCGGCTGCCCCGGCCCCCGCAGCGGCGTCGTCCGGGCCGGCGCTGACGATGCGTCCGTCCGCGACCGTGACCTGACCGGACTCGACGACTCCGGTGGGTAGGGCGACGCGGGCGCCCGCGAGAGATGTTCGTTCGGCCATCAGGCGGATACCTCCGTAGCGAGAAGATCCCAGGCGAGCAGACCGGCGCCCAGGCAACCGGCGGTGTCCCCGAGGGCCGCCGGGACGATGTCGGGGAGCTGTTGGAACGTGACCCGCTCGGCCACCGCCGCACGCAGCGGTACGAACAACGTGTCCCGGGCCTCGGCGAGTCCGCCGCCGATGATCAGCCGGCGCGGGTCGAGCAGGGTGAGGGCGACGACGAGGCCGTCGGCGAGCGCGTCCACGGCCTCCTGCCAGACGGCGACGGCCCGCGGATCGCCGGAGGCGACGGCCTTCGCGCAGTCGGCGGCGTCCGCCTGCGGGTCGCCGACGGCGGCGGCCCACGCCCGGCTGACCGCGGCGGCCGAGGCGAGCGTCTCCAGACAGCCGCGCTGCCCGCAGCCGCACTCGGGACCGCCGGGGCGGACCACCACGTGCCCGATCTCGCCGGCGCAGCCGTGCGCGCCGGCCTCCACCCGTCCGTCGATGCCGATGGCGCCGGCGATCCCGGTGCCCAGCGGTACGAACAGGAAGCGGTCGGTGCCCTCACCGGCACCGATGCGGCCCTCGGCCAGGCCACCGGTGCGCACGTCATGGCCGAGCGCCACCGGCGCGCCGGCGAGCCGCTCCGAAAGCCGCGCCCGCATGGGGACGTCGCGCCAGCCCAGGTTGGCCGCGTACACGGCGACGCCCGCTGCCTCGTCGACGATGCCCGGTACGGCGACCCCGGCCGCCGCGGCGGGTACCCCGTACCGCTCGATGCCGAGCGCGCGCAGTTCGGCCGCGAAGTCGAGGATGCCGGCTATCACGGCGTCGGGACCGCGCTCGCGCTCGGTGCGCCGCCGGGCCGTGTGCAGCAGTTCGCCGTCCGCCCCGACCAGGGCGGCCTTCATTCCGGTGCCGCCCACATCAAGGGCGATGACGTGTTTCACGCGGGACAGTCTCGCGCGATTCCCCACTAGAGGTCTAGGCCACTTCACGCTCGCGGAGTGTCGCGCCCCCCGACGCGGTGTGATCGCCGGGGCCGCGACGGGCCGCTCCGGTACCGGTCCCGGGGTGTGGTCAGGGCCCCGGTAGATGCCCCATCGGGCAGCGTGTTCGACGGTGCTCGGGCAGCGCCCGGGCGGCGCCGGGGTGGTGATTTGGCCCCGAATGTGCGGCCACCGGGGCAGTGTGGGCGTTCCCGGGACCGCCGCGTGACGTGCGGTGGTGCGGATGGTGGGGCGCCCGGTGGGCGGCCCGGTGGGGCGGGGGGCGGGTGGCCCGGCGGTGCCCGTCGGCCGACGGGAGGGCTGCTGGCCGGCGACGCGCAAACGATCTGTGACTCCGCACACGGTGCCCGGGCAAAGTGCCGGAATGGGGCGGTAATCACCCCGTTTGACGTGGGGGAGTAGTCGGCTTCGCGCACGGTTGTGCCGGGACGGTGCGGGAAGTCGTGCTTACCCTGAGCGGGTTCGGTGCGCCCGCGGGGAGCGGTGCGTTCCGGCTGCCGCCATACCCGATACAGGTGAAGCCGGTGTGACCAGAGGTGATACCGAAGCGAGACCGGGTGTGGTGTAGACCTCAGGAGGGGTTAGCGGGGAGACTCGCAACTCGTGCCGGAGAGTGACACTCCGGCTGATTCCGGGAAACAACGAGAGCGCGAGGGTGGGTACTGGTCGTGCAGCGGCGGCGGTTCTTGGGTCTGACGGCGGCGGGTGCCGCGACGGCGGCGTTGGCGCCGACACTCACCGCCTGCGGCAGTGACTCGGGCACGGACGACGTGCGCCTGAAGCTGGTCGCGGCCGACTACGGCGACAGCAGTAGCAACAGCACGCTCAACTACTGGGGCGACCTGGTCCGCGCGTTCGAGACCAAGAACAGCAACGTCAAGGTCGACGTCAACGTCTATAGCTGGACGGACATCGACAAGAAGGTCGCCGAGATGATCGAGTCCGGCGACACGCCGGACATGGTCCAGTTCGGCACGTACGCGGACTTCGTCGACCAGGGCATGCTCTACCGCGCCGACCAGATCCTCTCCATCCGCACGATGGCCTCCTTCGTCTCCTCCATCGCCCAGGCGGGCGAGGTCAACCGGGTGCAGTACGCGATGCCGTTCGGCGCCAGCACCCGACTGCTCTTCTACAACAAGGCCCTCTTCGAGCAGGCGGGCATCACCGCGCCCCCGAAGGACTGGGACGAGCTCCAGGCCGCGGCCGAAAAGCTCAAGGCGATCGACGTGAAGTACCCGTACGCGCTGCCGCTCGGCCGCGAGGAGGCCCAGGCCGAGACGCTGATCTGGCTGCTCAGCGGCGGTGGCGGCTACACCGACGGGTACGGCAGCTACATGCTCGACTCGCCGGAGAACGTCGAGACGCTGGAGTGGCTGCGCGACGAGTTCGTCGGCAAGGGCCTGACCGGCTCCCGCCCGCCGGGCCAGCTCAACCGGCAGGAGGCGTTCAACGCCTTCACGCGCGGCGAGGTCGGCATGCTGAACGGCCACCCGACGCTGATGCAGCAGGCCGTCGGCCACCGCATCGACTACGACGTCGCACCGCTGCCCGGCCGCAAGGGCCCCTCGCCCACCACGATGGGCGTGGCCGACTGGATGATGGCGTTCAAGAAGAACGGCCACCGCAAGCAGATAGGCCAGTTCCTCAACTTCGTCTACGAGTCGGACAACGTGGTCGGCTTCTCCGGCAAGTACCGGCTGCTGCCGGTGACCACGGACGCGTCCACGGTCATGCGCCGCGACGACGAGTACAAGAGCCTGTGGCAGTTCCTCGACGGCCTGGACACCGCGCAGTTCTACCCGTTCGACAAGGTCTCCTGGACCAAGGTCAACCAGTCGCTGCGGGACTCGGTCGGCACGATGGTCGCCAGCGGCGGCGACCCGGCCACGGTGCTCGGTGAGATCCAGCGCAAGGCCGACGCCAAGGAGAACGAGGAACGTTAGGTTGACGGGCGTGACTCCCCCCGCCACTCCCGACCGGCCAGCACCCGAGCCCGGGCCCGAGCACCTGCCTGGAGCTGAGCCCGGTCCTGGGGCTGAGCCTGCGTCTGGGGTCGAGCCCGCGTCCGCGGCCGAACCCGTCTCGGGGTCCGAGTCCGGCGCCGCCACCGGCCCCGACGGCTCGTACGGCACAGACGGCCCGAACGGCACCAGCAGTCCGGACGGCCCCGACGCAGCGGGCCCCGGCACAGGCGGCCCCGGAGCAGAGGGCCCAGGCGCCGAGGAATCCGACGCGGCGGGCCCCGGGCTCTCCGAGCGGGACCTGGCCGTGCTGGCGCTGGAGCGCCGCGGTTGGTCGGGCCCCGGCGCGAAGGAGCGGGCCATCCGGGAACGGCTCGGCATCTCGCCCACCCACTACTACCAACTCCTCAACGCCCTCCTGGACGACCCGCGCGCCCTGCGCCACGACGCGGTCACCGTCAACCGGCTGCGCCGGGTCCGCCAGGCCCGCCGCGACCGCCGCTGACCGGCCGGCCGCGTAGGACGAACGCCGCCCCGCGGCCCGCCGGACCCGCTGTGGGTTGGCCGGACAGGCCGGACGCGCGCCGATCCGCGGCCCGCTGAACCCGTGCGGGCCCGCCCGCACCACCACCCCCGCGTTGGCCGATCCGGCACTGGTGGCGGTGGTGGGTGGCGCCGGTAGGGTCGGCCGCATGGGCATTCCCGTCCCCTCAACCGACGCGGGCCGAGCCGGGCTCGCCGCGCTGTTGGCACGGCCCCGACGGGCCGTCGTCGCACTCGACTTCGACGGCACGCTGGCCGAGATCGTCCCCGACCCGGAGCAGGCCCGCGCCCACCCGGCGGCCGTCCCGGCCCTGGCCGCGCTCGCCCCGCTGGTGGGCACCGTGCTGGTGCTCACCGGCCGCCCGGCCGACGTCGCGGTGCGCTACGGCGGCTTCGCCGGCGTCCCGGGACTCGAACACCTCGTCGTACTCGGCCACTACGGCGCCGAGCGCTGGGACGCGGCGACCGGCGAACTCCGGGCCCCCGAGCCGCACCCCGGGGTGGCCGCCGTCCGCGCCGAACTGCCCGGCGTGCTCGACGGGACCACCGCGGCGGCCGGCGCGTGGATCGAGGACAAGGGCCGGGCCGTCGCCGTCCACACCCGCAGGGCCGCGGCACCACAGGCCGCCTTCGACGCACTGCGCGCCCCGCTCGGTGAGCTCGCCGCCCGTCACGGCCTGGCCGTCGAACCGGGCCGCCTGGTCATCGAGCTGCGCCCGCCGGGCGTGGACAAGGGCGCGGCGCTCACCGAGTTCGTGCGCGGCGTGGACGCGGAGACCGTGCTGTACGCGGGCGACGACCTGGGCGACCTCGCGGCCTTCGACGCGGTGGCACGCCGCCGCGCGGACGGCACGCCCGGCCTCCTGGTGTGCAGCGGCAGCAACGAGGTCACCGAACTCGCCGACCGGGCCGACCTCGTCGTGGCCGGCCCGGCGGGCGTGGTCGCCCTGCTGAGGGCACTCGCCCACGAACTGGGCTGAGGCCGCGCAGGAAGCTCACCGGCCCCGCGCGGGAGGCGCGCCGCCTCCAGGTGGGCCCCGCCGCCCCGCGCGGGAAGCTCATCGCCTCCGCGCGGGAGGACGCGCCGCCCCGCGACGGGGGAGACGGGCCACCCCGTGAGGCAGGACCCGCCACTCCGCGCGGGAGGCGCGCCCGCTACGCCGCCCCGAGCGCCCGCAACTGGGCCAGGAACCACTCCTGCGGGGGCAGCGCCGTGGCCGCAGCGGCCAGCCGCTTGGTCCGCTCGGCGCGCTCGGCCGGGTCCATGCGGAGCGCCTCGTGCAGCGCCCTGGCCGTCTCCTGCACGTCGTACGGGTTGACCGGCAGCGCGTCGTCGGCCAACTCGGCGTGCGCCCCGGCCTCCCGGGAGAGCACCAGCGCGCAGCCGGCGTCCGAGACCACCGGGACCTCCTTGGCGACCAGGTTCATGCCGTCCCTGATCGGGTTCACCAGCGCCACGTCGGCGATCCGGTACGCGGCGAGCGAGCGCGCGAAGTCGTCCTTCACGTGCAGCGCGACCGGCTGCCAGGTCGCCGTGCCGAACTCCTCGTTGATCGCGTCGGCGACCCGCTGCACCTCGGCCGTGTACGCCCGGTAGACCGCGAGGTCCTGCCGCGAGGGGTAGGCGAAGGCGACGTGCACCACCCGTTCGCGCCACTCGGGATGGTCCGTGAGCAGCAGCCGGTACGCGTGCAGCCCGCGCACGATGTTCTTGGACAGCTCGGTGCGGTCCACCCGGACGATCACCTTCCGGGCCGGCGCGCGGTGCTCCGAGCCGGCTGGCCCGTCGGTGGCGCCCGGGCCCTCGATCTGGGCCCGCAGCGCGGCCAGTCGCTCCGTCACGTCGGCGGCGCGCGAGCGGCTGCGCAGGAACTCCGCGTCCGCGCCCAGGCCGTGCACCCCGAGCCGGGTCGTCCGCCCGGCCGACTCCACGGTGAGTTCGCCGGTCGCCGCGTCCCGGCCGATCCGGGCGCCGAGCACCCGGGCGCAGCAGTCGGCGAACGCCTCGGCCCAGCGCGTGGTGAGGAAGGCCGCCCGGTCGCCGCCCAGGATGCCGTGCAGCACGGCGGCTGCGACGTCGTCGGGCAGCAGCCGGAAGTAGTCCGGCGGGGCCCACGGGGTGTGCGAGAAGTGGCCGACGCGCAGGTCGGGGCGGCGCTGCCGGAGCAGCGCGGGAACCAGCGCCAGGTGGTAGTCCTGCACCAGGACGGCGGCCCCGGGACCCGCCTCGCGCGCGAGCGCGTCCGCGAACGCGGCGTTGTAGGCCTCGTACGCCTCCCACTGGCGCCGGAACTCCTCGTCGAAGACCGGCTCCAACGGGGTCTGGTAGAGCAGGTGGTGCACGAACCAGAGCACGGAGTTGGCCACCCCGTTGTACGCCGCGGTGAAGACCTCGGGCTCGATGTCCAGCATCCGCACCCGCTGGCCGCCGGTGTCCGCCGGGTCGAGCGGCGCACCGCGCCGGCCGCCGGCCGTCGGGTCGCCGGCCGCGGCCCGCCGCACCGCCTCCCGGTCGCCGTCGCCGAGCGCGGCGCACACCCACACGGAGTCGGCGTCCGCGCCGATCGCGGAGAGCCCGGAGACCAGGCCGCCACCGCCGCGCTTGGCGGTCAGCCCGGCCGCGGCCGGAGCCACCGCCGGCGCGGCTGGTGCTGCCGGCGTCGCCGATGTCGTGGGTGGTTCCGGTGTGGCGGGCGGTTCCGCGGGTGCGTCCGCCGCGCCCGCCTCGCCCGGGGGCGGCGTTCGCGAGGGCGAATGGGTCGGCGGGGGCGTCAGCGCGTACGCGACGGGCCCGCGGTTCGAGGCGACCAGCACCCGGGCGCCCGGTCCAGGACCGGTGGCCGGCACGGAGTCGACGGCTTCCTGCTCGCCATGGACGGAGACCATGCCGCGAGCCTAGCCAGGACCGGAACCGCTCAAACGTACGTACGCCGTCGCCCCCGCCGCGCTCCCACCCGCCGTCTCCGCGCGCCACCCGACCGGACCGCCCGCGCTACGCCGACTCCGGTACGCGCCGGTGCGGCGGATTCCGTTACCTCTCCGCGTCCCCGGCCATCCCCGCCGAGCCACCCCGCGCAGCCCCCACCCCGCCCCGTACGCACCAGGGGACCCACCCCGCGTACCACGACGCGCACGCACCGTCACCGTCGGTGATGGCGGGCTGTCCCGGTCGTGCCCGTGCCTGTCGCCGGCTCCCTGTCGCGGTCGCGCCGTGGTCGCGCGTGGCCGTGTCGTGGTCGGGTCGCGGCCCGCCGTGGCTACGCCGCCCAGCGCTCCGCGTACTCCGGGACCTCGATCATCGGCGGGCGCTCCTCGGTGTCCACCGGATGGGTGTGCGGCTCGAAGCCGCCGTCCGCGCCGCGCTGGAACTGGGTCAGTCGGGGACGCACCAAGTAGCCGCGAGCCAGCCGGAGTTGGGCCGTGCGGTAGATCGCCGCCGCCATCCGGCCGAGGGCCTGGCCGTCCTGGTGGCGGTGGCGGCGCACGCCCACGTCGACCTGGGCCAGCGCATCGAGCCCGACCGTGTGCAACGCGTCCACCAGCAGCCCGAGCTCCACGCCGTACCCGACCGGGAACGGCAGCCGCTCAAGGAGCGAGCGGCGCGCCGCGTACTCGCCGCCCAGCGGCTGGACGAACCCCGCGAGCTGTGGCCAGTGCAGGTTCAACAGCGGTCTGGCCACCAGCTCCGTCACCCGGCCGCCCTGCCCGGCGGAACCGGAACCGGAACCGGGCCCGGGCGCGTCGGCCGCGGCCGGCCCGCCCACGTCGCCGACCTGCCCCAGCGGCCGGTCGTACATCGCCTTCACGAACTGCACCTCGGGGTCGGTGAGCAGCGGTCCGACGATGCCGGAGACGAAGGTGGAGGAGAAGTCGCGCAGGTCGGCGTCGACGAAGCAGACGATGTCGCCGCGGGTGGCCAGCAGCGAGCGCCACAGCACCTCGCCCTTGCCGGGCACCGTCGGCAGCCGCGGCAGCAGGTCGTCCCGGTGCACCACCTGCGCCCCGGCCTCGCGCGCGACGGCCGCGGTGCGGTCCGTCGAGCCCGAGTCGACCACCACGAGCTCGTCCACCAGCGGCGCGTCGCGCATCAGGTCGCGGCGGATCGTGGCGACGATCGTGCCGACCGTCGCCTCCTCGTTCAGCGCCGGCAACACCACGCTGACCGTGGCCCCACCAGCCCTTTTCGCCGCCAGGAGCCGGTCGAGCTGACGGTCGGCAGCGGACCAGGACCGGCGGCTCAGCCAGCGCTCCACCTCTTCCAGCACCTGCGTGACTCCTTATGCGCGGCGAGCAGCGCTCGATGTTACGTTCATCTCGTGGTTCGGACGACTGTCCGTACTGTTCCAACCTTCGGTTACAGTCTTGAACAACGCGGATGACCGTCGCATGCCGGGGTCATCTCGCCCACAAACGCCTGGCTCCAAGGAGCCCAGTGCCATACCGCTCATCCAGAGGGGCAGAGGGATACGGCCCGTTGAAGCCCCGGCAACCCTCCAGCCGGAAACTCGTACCGCGAGGCTCCCGGTGGGGAAGGTGCCAATTCCGTCTCGTGGCGAAGTGCGCCGCGAGGAAGATGAGGAGAAAGGGCCTCGCCATCATGGCTGTGCAAGTCACCGCAACTCCCACCGCTCCCGCCACGTCGGACGCCTCCGCCCCAGTGGACCTCGGCCCCGCCGCCGCGCTGTCCTGTCGCGAGTGCGGCGAGCGCTTCGAGCTCGGCCCGATCTTCGCCTGCCAGCTCTGTTTCGGCCCCCTCGAAGTGGCGTACGACCTGCCGACCGGTGACCCGCAGGCGCTGCGGCAGCGCATCGAGGCCGGCCCGAACAGCATCTGGCGCTACGCCCCGCTGCTCCCGGTCCCCGCGAACGTCGCCGCCAAGCCCAACCTGAACCCGGGCCTGACCCCGCTGGTCAAGGCCGACCGGCTGGCCGACGCGCTCGGCGTCACCGGCGGCCTGTACGTCAAGGACGACTCGGGCAACCCCACCCACTCCTTCAAGGACCGGGTGGTGGCCATCGCCGTCGAGGCGGCCCGCGCCTTCGGCTTCACCACGCTCTCCTGCTCCTCCACCGGCAACCTGGCCGGCGCGGTCGGCGCCGCCGCCGCCCGCGCGGGCTTCCGCTCCTGCGTGTTCATCCCGCACGACCTGGAGGCCGGCAAGGTCGTCATGGCCGCGGTCTACGGTGGCGAGCTGGTCGGCATCGAGGGCACGTACGACGACGTCAACCGGTTCTGTAGCGAGCTGATCGGCGACCCGCTCGGCGAGGGCTGGGGCTTCGTCAACGTCAACCTGCGCCCGTACTACGGCGAGGGCTCCAAGACGCTCGCGTACGAGATCTGCGAGCAGCTCGGCTGGGAGATCCCGGACCAGATCGTCATCCCGATCGCCTCCGGCTCCCAGCTCACCAAGATCGACAAGGGGCTCAAGGAGCTGATCAAGCTCGGCCTGGTCGCGGACAAGCCGTACAAGATCTTCGGCGCCCAGGCCGAGGGCTGCTCGCCGGTCTCCCGCGCCTTCAAGGACGGGCACGACGTGGTGCGCCCGGTGAAGCCGAACACGATCGCCAAGTCGCTGGCGATCGGCAACCCGGCCGACGGCCCGTACGTCCTGGACATCACCCGGCGCACCGGGGGAGCGGTCGAGGACGTCAACGACCAGCAGGTGGTCGACGCGATCAAGCTGCTGGCGCGCACCGAGGGCATCTTCGCGGAGACCGCGGGCGGCGTGACCGTCGGCGTCACCCAGAAGCTCATCGAGACCGGGCAGCTCGACCCGGCGCTGACGACCGTCGTGCTCAACACCGGTGACGGCCTCAAGACGCTGGACGCCGTGGCGCCCACCACCGGTCCGACGGCGACGATCAAGCCGAACCTCGACGCGTTCCGCGCGGCCGGCCTGGCGGGCTGAGGCCCGCGCGCCGGTCCTGGCCGGCGCGCCCCGGCCGCCGGCCGGACGTCGGCCGTGGACTGGCGGGCCCGCGCCGGCCCGCCGCGACAGCACACTTCCCCGCATCTCCCACGAAGGTGACCCCATGAGCGTCAACGTCCGCATCCCGACCATCCTGCGCACCTACACCGGCGGCAAGGCCGAGGTCAGCGCCGAGGGCACGACCCTCAGCGAGGTGCTGGCCGACCTGGACAAGAACCACCAGGGCATCGCCGCCCGGGTGCTCGACGAGGACGGCAAGCTGCGCCGCTTCGTGAACGTGTACGTCAACGACGACGACGTGCGCTTCGCCGAGGGCCTCCAGACGGCGACCCCGGACGGCGCGGGCATCTCGATCATCCCGGCCGTCGCCGGCGGCTGATCGCCCGTCACCTGCCACGAACTGCCGGAATTGCCCCGTCCACAAGAAAGCGGACGGGGCAATTCCGTGCTCAGAACCGCGATAGAGTTGGTGTGGCTCTCTCCGTTTAGCCCCAGCTCCGCCCCGCACTCGCGGTTCCGCCCCACCCGCAACTCCCCGCTTCCCCCGCACCCTTCACGGGCCCGTGCGTTGAGCGCATATGAGAACCCGTCAAAATGTGCGTGAAATGTGGACATGATTTGCCGGGTTAGTGCCGCCATGTCCGGCCCGACTTGACCGGTATTCACCGGAGTTAACCCCGTATAGCCGATGACGCGCGCCCAGAATTCTCGTCCGATTGACCTGTTGCTCTGGGCATCTGGGCAGATACATTCAGCGGCGGTCGACGCGTTCCGGCGCACGCCCCCGGGGCTCCCTTGGCCGATGGCGAGGGGTTTCTCAGGGGTGAGGTCTGACCCGGGTCCGCGGAGTGCGGTCCTGCGCAAGGGCCAGCAATAGGGGAGTTTGGAATGGCTCAGGGCACCGTCAAGTGGTTCAACGCGGAGAAGGGGTACGGCTTCATCGCGGTCGACGGTGGTGCGGACGTGTTCGTCCACTACAGCGCGATCCAGATGGACGGCTACCGCACCCTTGAGGAAGGCCAGCGGGTCGAGTTCGAGATCTCGCAGGGTCAGAAAGGGCCGCAGGCGGACATGGTCCGCGTGGCCGGCTGAGCGCCGACCGACTGCGCGAAACAAGGGCCCGCACCCTCGGCAGGGGGGTGCGGGCCCTTCGCATGTCCGCAGCGGGTTCTGCGGGCCCGGAACCCCCGGGGCCACCCGCGGGCCCGGCGCCCCCAGCGGCCCTCTGGGCGGCGCGGTGGGGCGGCCAGACGGCGGGGCGGGGCGGTGATGCGGCCGTCAGACGTTCCCGCGCGTTGCGAATGCGTACGGCGAAGGCGGGCGGTGTGCGGTGGGCGGCGGATGCGTACGGGGCAGGTGGCGGGCGTACGGCACGGCCGGCGCCCCGCCCGCCGACACGGGGCCCCGCATCGCGGGGTAACCCGACTCGCACCGGAGGCGGGCCCGACCGCCGCCCCCCACTGACGCTCCTAGCGGAGCGACCTTGCGCCCGCCGCGTCCCCGGCCACCACCCCTCAACGACGCTCCTGACGGAGCGACCTTGCGCCCGCCGCGTCCCCGACCACCACCCCCCATCGACGCTCCTAGCGGAGCGGCCTTGCACTCTAAGGTGCCGAGTGCTAATCATTGGCGTTAGCACTCTGCTGTCGAGAGTGACAGAAGGATCGGGTCGGTGAGGCCCGCAGGCCAAGCGGGGCAAGGAACCGCGGGGCAGGCAGGCCGTCCGTCGCGGGCGCCACGCGGTCCGGAGTATTCACCCTCCCCCAGCCACTGGCCGGGGGCCCCCAGTCCTGGGAGGACCACTTCACATGGCCAAGATCATCGCGTTCGACGAGGAGGCACGGCGCGGTCTTGAGCGTGGGATGAACCAGCTCGCTGACGCCGTCCGGGTCACCCTCGGCCCCAAGGGCCGCAACGTCGTCCTTGAGAAGAAGTGGGGCGCCCCCACGATCACCAACGATGGTGTGTCCATCGCCAAGGAGATCGAGCTCGAAGACCCGTACGAGAAGATCGGCGCCGAGCTGGTCAAGGAGGTCGCGAAGAAGACGGACGACGTCGCCGGTGACGGCACGACGACCGCGACCGTCCTGGCCCAGGCGCTGGTGAAGGAGGGCCTGCGGAACGTCGCCGCGGGCGCCAACCCGATGGCCCTCAAGCGCGGCATCGAGCGCGCCGTCGAGGCCGTCTCCGCGCAGCTCCTTGAGCAGGCCAAGGACGTGGAGACCAAGGAGCAGATCGCCTCCACCGCCTCCATCTCCGCCGCCGACACCCAGATCGGCGAGCTCATCGCCGAGGCGATGGACAAGGTCGGCAAGGAAGGCGTCATCACCGTCGAGGAGTCGCAGACCTTCGGGCTTGAGCTGGAGCTCACCGAGGGCATGCGCTTCGACAAGGGCTACATCTCCGCGTACTTCGCGACGGACATGGAGCGTATGGAGGCGTCCCTGGACGACCCGTACATCCTGATCGTCAACTCCAAGATCTCCGCGGTGAAGGACCTGCTCCCGCTCCTGGAGAAGGTCATGCAGTCGGGCAAGCCGCTGCTGATCATCGCCGAGGACGTGGAGGGCGAGGCCCTCTCCACCCTGGTCGTCAACAAGATCCGGGGCACCTTCAAGTCCGTCGCCGTCAAGGCCCCGGGCTTCGGTGACCGCCGCAAGGCCATGCTCGGCGACATCGCCATCCTCACCGGTGGCACCGTCATCTCCGAGGAGGTCGGCCTCAAGCTGGAGAACGCCGGTCTCGACCTGCTGGGCCGCGCCCGCAAGGTCGTCATCACCAAGGACGAGACCACCATCGTCGACGGTGCTGGTGACAGCGAGCAGGTCCAGGGCCGCGTCAACCAGATCCGCGCCGAGATCGAGAACTCGGACAGCGACTACGACCGCGAGAAGCTCCAGGAGCGCCTGGCGAAGCTGGCCGGCGGCGTGGCCGTCATCAAGGCCGGTGCCGCCACCGAGGTCGAGCTCAAGGAGCGCAAGCACCGCATCGAGGACGCCGTTCGCAACGCGAAGGCGGCCGTCGAAGAGGGCATCGTCGCCGGCGGTGGCGTGGCCCTGCTCCAGGCCTCCGCGGTCTTCGAGAAGCTGGAGCTCGAAGGCGACGAGGCCACCGGTGCGCAGGCCGTGCGCCTGGCCCTGGAGGCCCCGCTCAAGCAGATCGCCGTCAACGCCGGCCTTGAGGGTGGCGTCGTCGTGGAGAAGGTGCGCAACCTGACCCCCGGCCACGGTCTGAACGCCGCGACCGGCGACTACGTCGACCTGGTTGCCGAGGGCATCATCGACCCGGCCAAGGTGACGCGCTCCGCGCTCCAGAACGCCGCGTCGATCGCCGCGCTGTTCCTCACCACCGAGGCCGTCATCGCCGACAAGCCGGAGAAGGCCGCTGCTGCGGGCGCCCCGGGCGGCATGCCGGGCGGTGACATGGACTTCTGATCCCCAGCGGATCAGCTTGTTCCGTACGAACGAGGGCGGCACCCACTGCGGGTGCCGCCCTCGGGCGTTCTCGGGGACGGCCCGGCGGCCGGGGCCGGGGCCCGTTCCCCGCGCCGCTCAGGTCGTACGGGCCGTGTCCAGGGCCGCGCGGAGGTGGCCGTTCGCATCCGTCAGCAGCCGGTCCGCGGTCGGCGCGTCCACGTCGGCGAGCAGCGTGAGGATGGCGGGCTTCACCTCGCCGCCGGTGGCCGCGAGCGCCGCCTCGGTCGCCTCGTCCGACGCGCCGGTGGCCAACTGCACGATGCGCCGGGAGCGGGCCCGCAGCTTGTCGTTGGAGGCCCGCACGTCCACCATCAGGTTCCCGTACGTCTTGCCCAGCCGGATCATCGTGAGCGTCGAGATCATGTTGAGCACCAGCTTCTGCGCCGTGCCCGCCTTCAACCGGGTGGAGCCGGTGAGCAGTTCCGGGCCGACCACCACTTCGATGCCGTGCTCGGCCGCGCCGGCCAGTGCCGAGCCCGCGTTGCAGGCCAGCCCGACGGTCAGCGCGCCGTGCGCCCTCGCGTACTCGACGGCCCCGACCGCGTACGGCGTGCGACCCGACGCCGAGACGCCGACGACGCTGTCGCGCTCGGTCAGGCGCAGCGCGGCCAGGTCGGCGGCGGCCAGCTCCTTGCTGTCCTCGGCGTCCTCGGCCGAGGTGACCAGGGCCGGCGTGCCGCCCGCGATCAGCCCGATGACCTGCTCGGGCGCGGTGTTGAAGGTCGGCGGGCACTCGCTGGCGTCGAGCACGCCGAGGCGGCCCGCGGTGCCGGCGCCCGCGTAGATCAGCCGGCCGCCGCCGGCCATCCGGTCGGCCACCGCGTCGATCGCCGCCGCCACCTGGGGCAACTGTGCGGCGACCGCGGTGGGTACGGCGCTGTCTTCGGCGTTCATCAGCCGGGCGATGGCGAGCGTGTCGAGCCGGTCGATCTCGGCTAGTTCCGGGCGGTACGCCTCGGTCGTCAGGGTGTCGAGCTGGGCCCGGAGCGGCCCGGGCCGGACACCGTCGGCGCTGGTGTTCATGGCGGCGATGGCTCTTTCTCGGTACGGGAGGAGACGGAGCGGGAGCTGAGCGAGGGGAGTGAGGGGAACGAGGCGGAGGGGCGAGGGAGGGGTGGGGCGGGTGAGGGATATGAGGGGTGAGTGAGGGGGAGGGGAAGGCGGTCGGGTGGGTGTCGCCCCGGCCGACCGGGGGTCGGGTCAGCGGCTGGTACGGGGGGTGCGGCGGTGCGCCAGTGCCTCGTAGGAGTCCGAGAGCGCGGGCGCAGCGGTGGCGTAGGTGCGCTGCGCGACGCCGATGAACAGGCAGTCCACGACCAGGAGTTGACTGGTCCGGCTGGACATGGCGGCCGGCCGCAACTCGCTCTCCCGGGCGGAGGACGTGGTGAGCACCAGGTCCGCGTACTGTGCGACCTCGGCGGCCGGGTTGCCGGTGATCGCGACCGTCGTGGCGCCGTGCGCGAAGGCGGTGTGCAGCGGTTCGATGACGTCGGCGGTGCGCCCGGAGTGCGTGATGGCGATGGCCACGTCGCCCGGCCGCAGCTGCACGGCGCCGGTCACCGCGAGGTGCAGATCGGTGTGCGCGTGCGCGATGAGCCCGATCCGCAGCAGCTTCTGCACCAGGTCCTGGCCGACCAGGCCCGAGGCGGCGATCCCGTACACGTCGATGCGGCGGGCCGAGACCAGCGCCGCCACGGCCGCGTCCAACTGGCTGGTGTCGAGCGCTGCGGCGGTGTCCGCCAGGCACTGCTGCTCTTCCTGGGCGAGCTTGGCGACCACGGTGGCGATCGGGTCGTCCACCGCGATGTCGGCGGTGACGGCCGGCGCCCGGCCCGCGGCCTGCTGGGCGGCGAGCGCGGCGAGGGCGAGCCGCAGATCGCGGTAGCCCGGATAGCCGAGCAGCCGGGCGGTGCGCACCACGGTGGCCTCGCTGGTGCCGGTGCGCTCCGCGAGGCCGGTGACGGTGAGCGCGGCACAACCCGCCGGGTCGGCGGCGACCGTCTCGGCGACCCGCTGCATCGAACGGGTCATGGACGGCCCGACGGCCCGCAACGTGGCCATCAGGGCAGCCGGGGCCGGAGGGGCGGCGCCCTGGACGCCGATGAAAGTTTCCTTCAGCTTGCTGCTCACCTTTGAAAGGTATTTTCGGTCATGGCGGGCGTCAAGAGTGACGGAGCCTGACAATGGAGCCATGGAGCTCGAACAGACACTGCACAGGGCGCGGGCGCTCGTACTGGCTGACCTGTCGGCGGGAGACGTGGCGCGGGCGGACGTGGTCTCGCTCGTCGAGGACGCGGTGACGCACCGGCGGTGGTGGGTCGAGCAGTGGCCGGACGGGGCGCAGTTCGTGGCCGGCCTGGTGGCGCAGGACGTCCAGGACGCGCTGCTTGAGCGGTACGGGCGGTGGCCGCTGTGCCCGGTCTGCGTGGGCGGCGGCGACCCGCACGCCCTGGAGGTCGAGCCGGAGCTCGGCCCCGACCCGCGTTGGGTGTGCACCAAGACCACCGTCGAGGTGGCCAGGCTGGGCGCGCTTGAGGCCGTGATCTCGGGCGGCCGGGGCTCCAGATCCGGCGGCAAGGGCGACCACTGATGGCCGTGTACATCGACCCGCCCATCTGGCCGGGCCACGGCCGCATGTGGTCGCACCTGGTCAGTGACGTGTCGTACGAGGAGTTGCACGCCTTCGCGGAGCGGATCGGTGCCCCGCGCCGCGGCTTCGACCGGGACCACTACGACGTGCCGTCCACCAGCTATGCGACCGCCGTCGACCTGGGCGCGGTCGAGGTGACCAGCAAGGAACTGGTCCGCCTGCTCTCCGCCGCCGGCCTGCGCCGCCCCCGCCGGGGCCCGGACGGCACGGCCGTACTCCGCGACGACAGCCTGGGCGACCCGGGTTCGGCGGGCGGGGCGCTGCCGTAGCGGGCGTTGCGGCGGGCGGCAGTCGGCGGGCGGCGGTCGGTGGGACGTGGCGGCGGCGAGCGGTGGTGGGGCGCCGTGGCGGGCCGGCGGGCCGTATGCCCGTACGGCCCCGCCCGCGGTGCGACGGTCGCCCCGGCGCCGGCCCTCAGCCGGTCGCGCAGCCCGCCTTCGGCGCGGCCTCAGTGTCGGCCGCGGGGACGGCGCCGGCTGCGGCTGCGGCCTCCGGCGCTGGGCCGGCGGCATCCGAACCGGAGTCGTCCGAGCTGGCGACGATGCGGCTGACCTGGGCGGTCGGGGCCGCTGGCGCGGTCTGCCGGTGGATGCGGACGGCCACCACCGTGGTGCCGACCGCGAGGGCGGCCAGCGCGGCGCCGGTCCAGGCGACCGCCGGGTAGCCCCAGCCGGCGCCGATGACGAGGCCGCCGAGCCAGGGGCCGAGCGTGTTGCCGATGTTGAACGCGGAGGTCGTGGTCGCGCCGGCCAGTGTGGGCGCCGCGCCGGCGACGTTGAACATCCGGGCGTTGAGCGCGGGCGCGGTGGCGAAGGACGTGACGCCGAGCAGCAGCGACAGCGTCACGGCGGCGACCGGCCACTGGGCGGTGAGCGCCAGCAGCGCGAGCACCACGGTGGACGCGGTGATGCCGCCGGAGATGGTGCCGAACAGGTGGGCGTCGGCGATCCGCCCGCCGACGGCGGTGCCGATCAGCGCGCCGACGCCGAACAGCCCGAGCACCGTCGGCACCCAGCTCTCGGCCATCCCCGAGGTCTCGGTGAGCAGCGGCCCGAGGTAGGAGAAGAGCGCGAAGACGGCGCCGCCGTTGAGCGCCGTCGTGACCAGGGCGAGCCACACCTGGCGGTCGCGGTAGATGAGCAGTTCGCGGCGGAGCGAGGGGGCGTCGGCCCCGGTGGCCGGCGCGGTGCGCGGCACCAGCGCGATCACGCCGACGAGCCCGACCGCGGAGAGCGCGGCGACCGCCCAGAACGCGGCCCGCCAACCTGCGTGCTGGCCGAGGAAGGCGCCGGCCGGGACGCCGGCGATGTTGGCGATGCTCAACCCACCGACCATGACGGCCATCGCCCTGGCCCGCGCGGTCACCGGCACCAGCGACACGGCGACCGATGCGCCCACCGCCCAGAACCCGGCGCAGGCCAGCGCGCTGATCACGCGGGAGGCGAAGAGGAGTCCGTACGAGGGCGCGACGGCGCCGGCTATCTGTCCGAGGCCGAAGACGGTCAGCAGCGCGATCAGGGTCGTACGGCGCGGCAGCCGCAGCGTCGCGGCGGCCAGCACCGGCGCGCCGACCACCATGCCGACCGCGAACGCGGAGACGAGCAGGCCGGCCTGGGGGATGGAGACGCCCATGTCCCGGGCGAGCGGCTGGAGCAGCCCGGAGAGCATGAACTCGGAGGTGCCGAGGGCGAAGACGGAGAGCCCGAGCACGTACACCGCGATCGGCATCCGGTTGCTGGCGGGCGGCTCGACGAGGGCGGCGGCGGGGGGCGCGGGGGCGGGTTCCGCGGCGCGTTCACTGGGGACGGGCATGACCACCATAAACAGCCACCCACCACCCACCATTCCCGCCACCGCCCCTGGCGACCTGCGGTTACCTGGTCGCCTGCGGCTGGCCATGCGGGAGTCGTCTGGTACGGGGGCGTTTCGTACGGGAAGTCGGCGCGTACGGGAGCCGGCGCGCATGGGGGTTGGTGCGTACGGGAGCCGGTGCGTGCGGAAGACGCCTCGCGCGGGCAGTCGTCTCGTACGGACGGGGGTCGTCCGGTGGGCGGGGGCGGCCGGCGGCGGGCAGGCGCCCCCACCCGGGCGCGCGGGTGCGGTCAGGTGCGGCCAGACGCGGAACGCGCGGCCGGGCAGGGGATGTGCGGCTCGGTGGGTGGCCGCTTCACCCGCCGAGGAGCTCCAGTTCGGTGGCGAGGTTGTGGCGGGCCGGGCGCTCCCAGCGGTCGTGGCCGGTCGGCGTGGTGAACAGCCGCTCCAGCGCGAGGAGTTGGCGCAGCACGTCGGCCCGGCCGGCGCGGAACGCGGCCTCGGGGACGAACGCGTACTCCTCGCGCACGGCCGCCGCGTAGGCCGCGTACGCCGCGGGGGCGCCGGCCAGCACCGCCAGGTCGGCGTCGCACAGCACCTGCCCGTTGCGGTCGCCCGCGCCCGGGGCGTGCCCGGTGGTGAGCCGGACCAGCCGGGCCACCTCGGCGGTGGTGGCCGCCGGCACGCCCGCCTCGGTCAGGGCGCGCTCGGCCAGCCGGGCGCTGCGCTCCTCGTTGGTCGAGCGGTCCGGGAGGTAGACGGCGTCGTGGAACCAGGCGGCGAGCCGCACCGCGTCCGGGTCGTCCGCGTGTCCCGCCAGCGTGTCGACGTGGTCGAGCACGGCCAGCAGGTGCTCGGTGGTGTGGTAGCGGCGCTGCGGCTCGGCCCAGCGGGCCAGCAGGTTCGCGCCGTACGGGAGCGGGTCGGGCCCCGGCGCGGCGCCGCGGGCCCGGACGAGCGTGTGGGACCAGCGGGCGAGCAGGGCGTCGGTGGCGGGATGTGGCCCTTCCCCGGCCGGGTCCGCGGCATCCGCTGCCGATGCGGCGGGCGGGTCCGCCGCCGGTGGGAGCGGCGTGTGCGCGGCGGACGCCGGCCTGGGGTGCGGGCCGGACGGCTGGTCGGGGTGGGCACTGGGGATTGGCATAGGCCAATTGTGGGGCGCGTCTTCCGGTTGCGGCCCGGGGTGTGGCAGGCTGTGTTACATGTCTAGACCAATTCTTGAGGTGATCGCGCTCGACGTGGCCGACGCGATCGCGGCCCAGGCCGGAGGGGCGGACCGCCTCGAACTGGTCACCGACATGGCGGCCGACGGCCTCACCCCCACGCTCGACGGCTTCACCGCGATCCGGTCCGCCGTCGACATTCCGCTACGCGTCATGCTGCGCGCCACGGACGGCTTCGCGGCCGGCACCGCCGAGCAGGTGGCCGCGCTGTGCGCGAGCGCCCGCGAACTGCGCGCGGCCGGCGCCGACCAGTTCGTCTTCGGCTTCCTGAACGACGCGGGCCAGCCCGACCTGGCGACCGTGCGCGCCCTGGCCGAAGCGGTCGAGGGCGCCCCGTGGACCTTCCACCGCGCCATCGACCGGGCCGCCGACCGCGACCTGGCCCGCAAGCGCCTGCTGGACCTGCCCGGCCTGGACACGTACCTGACCGCGGGCGCGGCCGACGGCGTCACCGCCGGCCTCCCCGTACTGGTGGCCGAAGCGGCCCGCGGCGCGGCGGCCGAACCCGGCTACGAGCCGACCATCCTGGTAGGCGGCGGCCTCCACCTGGACCACCTCCCCGAGCTCCGCGCCGCAGGCATCAACGCCTTCCACATCGGCGGCGCGGCCCGCCCCCAGGGCTGGTCCGGCCCGGTGGAGGCGGAGGCGGTCGCGGGGTGGCGGGCGGCGTTGGATGCGTCGGTGAGGGTGGGCTGAGGGGGAGGGCGCCGTTGGCGTCACCCTGGACGCCGGCACTCGACCTGGGCGTGAGCCTGTACGGGCGCTGCTCGTTGTGCGAGTGCTGTCCGTCGTACGAGCACTATCCGTTGTACGGGCCCCGGCCTTGGCGGCAACGCCTTGGGCCCGGGGCCCGCCGGTCCGCTCTCGGCGACTCGTCAGCTATTGCCGCGGGCCGATGCTCCCGTACTCCTGGACTCGTCGGCGAGAAATCTAACGAGAATGTCTGCCGCCTCGGCGCGGGTCAGGTAGACGATCTCATCGATGAGGCCAGCGCTGCCGGCGCGGGCTCACTCGACGAGAAAAGCGATGTCTCCCCTTCGAAGCGCACAAGATTGCCCAGTTTCTGAACTCCTTCTCTGTTCACGATCTCCAACCTGGGAGTGGTGACGCTTTCTGGACCAGGCTGTCTCTCATAGCACTGACACCTGCATGAGGGCCGCCTTGTCTCGCGTCGCCGTGATACGGATTCCTGCGCGTCAGGGTGTCGATTCATCACCCGTGCAGATGTCAAGGGCCGCAACACGACACTGGTCCGAGTTCATGCGTTCCTAGGCGTTCCTATAAGGCCGCATATTGGCGCGCGATGTCCGAAGGAGGGGTCAGGTGCCACCGCCCGACGAGTCGTCTTTCACCTCCAGGGTGAACTGCTCGCCCGCGGTCACAGACAAGGACGTGTGTCCATCGAATGAAATGTGGGCCCCAGTCAATTCGGAGTACCGGTTGCGCAGGGGCAGCACATCGCGGATGCTTCCGAGTTTCGCGGTCGAGTTAATGATGTCCGAGAAAGCCCAGCATTGAGGTGGGTGGCACCAGGTCGGTAGGCTTGGCCAGCTACCCTGGTCAATTCGCAGCGACCAGTCCGTACCCGCGTACAGGACGATGGATTTCGAATCGGTGAGGATCATCTCCACGGCCTCAAGTGTCGCGTCTTCGGGTTCATTCTCCGGGGTGTAGTAGATGCCGAGTAGCCTCTTCACCTCTTTTCCGCGAAGACTTTCGATGTGCACTTTATTCCTCTTTCTCGTAAAGGGTGGTCGCGCCGGTGAGCCATTGGTTGGGGCGATCTTGGGGGAACATCGTAACGAATTCACCAGTAGGTTTTGTGATGACGAGATCTTTCCCTTGTCGGTAGAAGAAATAGTCTTCTCCGCCGCCGCCTTGCGGATTATAAGGCCCTCGCCGTATCTCGTCTGGTTCGTTGCGCACGTTGGCCAGGTGGGTGCGGAACCATGTTCGCGCGCTGGCATCGCTCGGGTCGAGGCCATAATCTTGCGCGTGTCTCCCCCATTTTTTGCCAAATTGTTTCTCATTGATCGTAAGGCTTGGCGTTTCTGGCGTGCACGCCAAGCCGAGCACGTCGCTCCACGTCAGACAATTAACGACATACCCCTGCGCATTCCACCCCGCCGCCAACCCCAGCGGATCAGGGCTCGCGTACCGACCGGTCTCCGGGTCGTAGTGGCGGAAGTAGTTGTAGTGCAGGCCCGTTTCCGGGTCGGCGTACTGGCCCGGGAAGCGGAGGGGGCAGTCGAGGCTCTGAGGGTTGGGCGGGGTTGGTAGGGGAGTGCCCCACAGGGTGGTGCGTGGGGTCCAGGCCAGGGTGCCGGTCGGGGTGACCAGTTCTTGTGGGGTGCCGATCGGGTCGGTGACGATGGCGTGGAAGCGGGTGTCGGCCTGGGTGAGGACTCGGCTGGGTGAGTCGGGTTGGGCCGGCGCGTGATCGGTTTGGGTGAGTGGACGGTGGGTGGGGGGCGTAATCCCAGGTGAGGCGTTGGCCGTTGAGGAGGCGGCGGGTACGCGGGCCCCCTCCTGTGTCGGCTCCGCAAGACGTCTAAAGGTCGTACCAATGCTCCATCAGGTCGCCTACGGCCCGGCCCAATACGTCTGTGCGCTGGGCGTCCGAGCCGCTGTCGGAGATGGCCTGGCGCAATCCCTCAAGCCGCGCTAGTACACCCGGGTCACCTTCCTCCATTGCCTCGATCCACGGTGGTGAGAGGAGGGAGAGGTAGTCGCCCAACAGCGCACGCGTACGTGGTGTGGTCTCGGCCGTGACGGCCGGTTCCCAGTCGTGGACGAGGTGCCGCGCCGGGTCCTCCAGCATCCAGCCGGCCAACCTTTCGTCTCCCCACAGCAGTGAAAGACCCGGCGCAACGGCGAGCCGTACCCGCCGCTGCGGGCGAGCGGGGCGCCCCGGGTAGAGGCACACGAGCACAGTCACCGCATCGTCCCACCATCGGCTCTCCGCACGGTTCAGATCGAAATTCGTACCCGGCGTGATCGCGAGCCCTCCCGGCCGCGCCGGCACCGACAGCCATGCCGCACTGTCCTGGGCATCCGCCGGCGGTTCTTCCGGCACGGCGAGCAAGAGGCTCGTCAACAGCCCACTTCGCGCGTCGAACCGCATCTCGTCACCGTCGAACCACGGCCAGTCGCAACTCCCGGACGTCGCACGCGCGTGCTTCTCGCGCTCCTGGGCGTTGCCATACGGGCCCGCGGCTACGTACCCGCCGCTCAACGAGTACCGGGGGAGGTGGCCCATTCCGGGGCCCGCGCCGGAATCCGCCCCGATGTCCGTGCCGGTCTCGGATAAGTAGGTGGTCACCGCTTCGGCGATTGCGTAGCGCACGGGGGTCCTTACGGTGAGGCACGCGTTCCAGCCCCAGCGGGTCAGGGCTCGCGTACCGATCGGTCGTAGCAGTAGCCGAATGACGGCACGTCGGAATGTGCCGGATGCCGATCAGGGCCGTGGCGAGTGGACGTTCACCCGACGGGCCCCCAACGCCCGTACTCCATCGGGGAGTAGCCCCGCCAGCGCCCGCGGAGCCACCCCCTGCACCACCACCGCCCCGCACCGCCCTAACTCCCCTCCCAACCCCCCGCCCTCCCCGCGAGTTCCGCCGGTAGGGGCTGGGCGTGGACGATGGTCAGGCCCGAGACGGCTCGGGTGAGGGCGACGTAGAGGCGGCGCAGGCCCGTGCGGTGGGCGGGGATCTGTGGGGGGTGCTCGGTCGTGGTCGGGGTGGTCGCGGTGGTGGTCCCGTGCGCGGTCTCGTCGGCGGATGTCGTGGGCGGCTGGACCGTGGGGCCGGTCAGCAGTGGTTCGCCCGCCACCACCGCGGCCGGTTCGTCCAGGACCACGTAGTCGTACTCAAGGCCCTTGGCCAGCGAGGCCGGGACCAGGGTCAGGCGCGATGCGGCGGTGGTCTCGTCGCCGGGGGCGAGGTGGCTGAGGCCGGCCGCGGTCAGGGCGGTGGCCAGGGCGGGGATGCGGGCGTCCGCGGCGATCAGGCCGATGGAGCCCTCCTGGGTGAGCGCGTCCCGGCAGGCCGCCACCACCTCCGCGTCCAGGGCCGCGGACCCGCTGTCCGAGTCCCCACCACCCGTACCCTCCTCGGCCCCGGCACCCTCCTCCGCAGCCCCGGCCACACGCACCCGCCGGAACTCCAACGAGCCCGGCGACTCCCGGACCGACGTCGCTTCCGCCAGGTCGGGGGCGATGGAGGGGAGTAGCCGGGAGGCGTACGCGATGACCTCGCGCGGTACGCGGAAGCCGCGGGTCAGCTCCTCCACCCGCGCCTCCGGCTTGCCCAGGTGGTGCAGGGCCTCGGCCCAACTTCCGGTCGCCCACGGCGTGGTGCCCTGCGCGATGTCGCCGAGGATGGTCGCCGAGCCGGTCGTGCAGCGCCGGCCCACCGCCCGGTACTGCATCGGCGACAGGTCCTGCGCCTCGTCCAGGACCACGTGCCCGAGCGAGGGGGTGCGTTCGATCAGGTCGGCCGCCTCGTCGATGAGCACCGCGTCCGCCGCCGACCACTTGGCCGACTTCGGGCCGCGCGCCGGCTTCTCCCACAGCAGGGTGCGCTGTTCGGCCTCGCTGAGGATGCCTTCCGCGTGCTCGGCGAGCGCCTCGGCGTCCGACAGCAGCCGCAGCACCAGCTTCACCGGGTCGACCGGCGGCCAGATCTCCTTGACCGCCGCCTTGACCGCCGCGTTGCGGGCCACCGCGTCCTGCACCCGGTCGTCCGGCGCCTCCCCGGCCTGTTCCATCCGCACCAGCACCGCGTGCGCGATGCGCTGCGGCAGCGCCGCCCTGGCCGCCCCGTACCTGATGTCACGGGCCAGCAACTCCCTGACGATCTCCTCCACTTCGTACGCCGGCACCCGCCAGCGCCGCGAGCCGCGCACCACGACCACCGGCTCCTGCGGCATCCGCACCCCCGAGCGCAGCGCGCGCCGCAGCACCTCGGCCATCCGCGCGTCGCCCTTGATCCGGGCCCGGTCCGCACCGTCGGTGCCGCGCACCTCCACGTGGGCCACCAGGCCCGCCACCGTCGCCTGCTTGACCTGGAGTTCGCCCAGCGCGGGCAGCACCTGCTCGATGTAGCTGAGGAAGGACTCGTTGGGGCCGATGACCAGGGTGCCGGTGCGGGCCAGCCGCTCGCGGTGCGCGTACAGCAGGTACGCCACCCGGTGCAGGCCCACCGCGGTCTTCCCGGTGCCGGGCGCGCCCTGGACGCACACCGTGCCGCCGATGCCGGCGCGCACGATCTCGTCCTGTTCCGGCTGGATCGTCGCCACGATGTCGCGCATCGGGCCGACGCGCGGGCGTTCGATCTCCGTCTGGAGGAGCCGGCTGGTCTGCTCGCCGCCGTCCGCGCCGGGGCCGCTCAGCGGCTCGTCCTCGTACGCGGTCAACTCGCCGCCGGTGTAGCCGAACCGGCGCCGCAGTACGACGTCCATCGGCTGCTTCGGGGACGCCTGGTAGAAGGGTTGCGAGATGGGCGCGCGCCAGTCGATGACCATGGGTTCGCCGCCCGCGTCGTGGACGTGTCGGCGGCCGATGTAGAACTGGTCGCCGACCTCGTCCGCGGTGCTGCCGGCGGCCGGCTGGTCCGGGGGCGGTCCCGCCGCGGCCGGGGTGGCGGCGGGCGCCTCGGTGGTGTGGTGGGCGTGCCCGTAGGTGAGGCGGCCGAAGAACAGCGGAGTGTCGGAGAGGTCGGCGAGCGCCTTGATCCGGTCGTCGATGGTGCGCCGCAGGGACTCCGCGCTCACCCAGTTGCCTGCCGTGTCGCTGGTGTCCAGCGACTCCACGTCCACCCGCATGGCGCGCAACGCGGCCCGGGACGCGGCCAGGTGCGCCCGCTCCCGACCGAGCGGCCCGCCGTCGTCTGCGCCGTCGGCGCCGTCGGCGCTGGCTGCGTCGTTGGGACCGCCAGCGCCGCGGGGGCCGTCCACCGCCGGGGCGGGTGGGGCGGGTACATCGGCGGTGGGGCGGTGGGCTGCGGACGGTTCCTTGGCGTGCGAGGGCACGGTGTTGCCTCCGGCGGTGGAGCGGGGTGGACGGAGCGGGGTGGACGAACCGCCCGACGGCGCGCGTGGGCGCACGTCGGTGGTCGACACCTACGCGCGGCTGTGAGCGGTTGACCGACCGGTTTCCGTCCGGTCGGCAGCGCTCCCTTGCGGAGAGGGAGGCGGGAAGCCCCGGTCGCCCCGGGGAAGAGCGAGAGTTTAACCACGGGGGCGGCTGGGCGCGAGCGAATATCCCCTCGCGGGGACGGGCCGCGGGACGTCGGGGGCGCGGGCGGGGTGCGTGGACCGTACGGGGGGCGGGTGGCCGGCGGCGCGGGTGGGAGCCGACGGGGCCGGTACGGGCGCGATGCGCAGGGGTTCAGGCGCGATGCCCGGGCGGTACGGGACGGCGCCGCGCGGGGGTGTGGGGTGACGTGGGGGCGTCGCGCTGCGTGACCGCCGGTGGGCCCGGAGTGGGCCCGGGTGCGGGGCCGGTCCGGCGGCGACGGGGACGGGATGGTTCCGCCTCGGGGTAGAGATCAGGGTTGGCTCAGGGGCGGCTCCTCCCGGGGGTAGGGGGTCTCAGGGTCGCGCTCCGCCTCCCGTAGGGGACGCCATGGGCCTGGGGGCGGAGGGGCGCCGACCGTCATTTACGCCGCGCGGCCGATGCCCGGGCCGGGTGCGGGGACGACGATGGAACACATGACCACCGCGACCGTCACCGCCAGCCCGACCGCCCTCACGACCAGCAGCTTCGGCACCTCCCCCGGGTCCGCAGCGCAGCCGGCCGCACACTGCGCGACCGCCTCCACGCCGCGCGCCCGCCGCCCGCTCGGGACCGCGTTCCGTGCCGTGAAGGTCTTCGCCTCCACCGCCTTCAGCGTCGCCGTGCTCGGTGACTACGAGGACGCGGGCGTCCGCCGCAGGTAGCAGCGCCCGAGCCGCGCCAACGGCGCGCGGCCCCTTCCGTCCGGCCCCGTGACCCAGCCCGTCAGGCCGTGACCCAGCCCGCCAGGACCGCCCCGCCACCGCCCCATCCGCCCGAACCCGCCACTGTGGGTGACGCCCCACACACCCGAGACCGTCCCGCCCGCACGCCCGCGACCCGCCCGCACCTGCTCCGGCCCGTACGCCCCGGCCTCATGCGACCCCATCCCGTACGGCCCGATCCCCGTACGCTCCGATCCCTCGCACGACCCGCGCCCCCAGGCGTCGTCAGACGTCCCCGAGCATTCCCAGGCATCCCCAGGCGCGTGTCCCCGGGGCAGTGCCCTCAGACGTCCTCGTCCGCGAGGAGGTCGCTCGCGTCGACGATCCGGTAGGCGTAGCCCTGCTCGGCCAGGAAGCGTTGGCGGTGGGCGGCGAAGTCCTGGTCGATGGTGTCGCGGGCGACGACCGAGTAGAACCTGGCCTCGTGCCCGTCCGCCTTGGGGCGCAGTACCCGGCCGAGTCGCTGGGCCTCCTCCTGGCGGGAGCCGAAGGTGCCGGAGACCTGGATGGCCACGGTCGCCTCGGGCAGGTCGATGGAGAAGTTGGCGACCTTGGAGACGACGAGCACGGAGAGCTCGCCGGCGCGGAAGGCGTCGAAGAGGCGTTCCCGCTGGGCGTTGGTCGTCTCGCCCTTGATGACCGGGGCGCCGAGGTGCTCGCCGAGTTCGTCGAGCTGGTCGATGTACTGCCCGATGACCAGCGTCTGCTCGCCCTGATGGCGCTTGACCAGCGCCTCGGTGACGCGCCGCTTGGAGTCGGTGGTGGCGCAGTAGCGGTACTTCTCCTCGGCCTCGGCGGTCGCGTACGTCAGCCGTTCGCTGTCGGTCAGGTTGACCCGCACCTCGACGCAGTCGGCCGGCGCGATGTACCCCTGCGCCTCGATCTCCTTCCACGGCGCGTCGAACCGCTTCGGGCCGATCAGCGAGAACACGTCCGACTCACGGCCGTCCTCCCGTACGAGCGTGGCCGTCAGGCCGAGCCGGCGCCGGGCCTGGAGGTCGGCGGTGAACTTGAAGACCGGCGCGGGCAGCAGGTGCACCTCGTCGTAGACGATCAGGCCCCAGTCCCGCGAGTCGAACAGCTCCAGGTGCGGGTAGACGCCCTTCCGCCGGGTCGTCAGCACCTGGTAGGTGGCGATGGTGACCGGCCGGATCTCCTTCTTCGTACCGCTGTACTCGCCGATCTCCTCCTCGGTCAGCGAGGTGCGCTTGACCAGCTCGTGCTTCCACTGCCGGGCCGAGACGGTGTTGGTGACCAGGATCAGCGTGGTCGCCTTGGCCTGGGCCATCGCGCCCGCGCCCACCAGCGTCTTGCCCGCGCCGCACGGCAGCACGACCACGCCGGAGCCGCCGTGCCAGAACCCCTCGACGGCCTGCTGCTGGTACGGGCGCAGCGCCCAGCCCTGCTCGTCCAGGTCGATCCGGTGCGCCTCGCCGTCCACGTACCCGGCCAGGTCCTCGGCCGGCCAGCCCAGCTTGAGCAGGGTCTGCTTGATCTGCCCGCGCTCGGAGGGGTGCACGGCCACGGTGTCCGCGTCGATCCGCGCACCGACCAGGGGCTGCACCTTCTTCGACCGCAACACCTCTTCGAGCACTGGCCGGTCGCTGCTCTCCAGGACGAGCCCGTGCGTGGGGTGCTTGAGCAGTCGCAGCCGCCCGTACCGGGCCATCGTCTCGGCGACGTCGACCAGCAGGGCGTGCGGGACCGGGTACCGGGAGTACTCGACGAGCGCGTCCACGACCTGCTCGGCGTCGTGCCCGGCCGCCCGGGCGTTCCACAGCCCGAGCGGCGTCACCCGGTAGGTGTGCATGTGCTCCGGCGCCCGCTCCAACTCAGCGAACGGCGCGATGGCCCGCCGACAGGCGTCCGCCTGGTCGTGGTCCACCTCCAGGAGGAGTGTCTTGTCGCTCTGGACGATGAGGGGTCCGTTCACGTGGGTGAGTCCTTCCGGCAGAGTGACCCGCCCGGTTATGGACGGCCAAACCTCCAGTTTGCCGCATGTGGCGGAGGCGGAGGCGAGGAACTGCTACGGGACCTTGGAGAGGTGGCACGGCCGCTGTGCCCACGTCAGAGTGAATGGTCTAGTGATTGCGTCTAGAGGCTTGTATCGTCGGATTCTGCTCCAGAGAGCTGTTCAGCGACATCTGTAAATGCTTGAGGGGGTTACCGTGCTACTCCGGTTCCAGGTGACCAACCACGCCTCTCTTCGTGATGAGCAGGAACTGTCCTTGGTCGCCTCCGACAGCCACCCGGGCCGGGCGGAGCGGGAGCTCGCAAGCGGCGGCCACCGAGTCGTACCCGTGGCCGCGATCTACGGGACGAATGCATCCGGCAAGTCGAACGTGATCGACGCGATCGGCTGGATGCGCCAAGCGGTCCTCTCCTCCTTCCGGAACTGGGATCCGGCCGGCGGCGTCCCGCGCCGCCCCTTCTCGCTCCGTCGGGACGCGGCGTCCTGGCCGACGTCGTTCACCGTGGACTTCGCGTTGAACGGAGTGCGCCACGAATTCGGGTTCTCCGTTGACGACGACAAGGTCACGGAGGAGTGGCTCTATTACTACCCGGAGCGCAGGGCCAGTCGGCTGTACGAGCGCAAGGCGGATGCCACGGTGGTGTTCGGCCGCTCTCTGACGGGCCGAAAGAAGATTATTTCTGAATTGCTCCGCCCGAACAGTCTCTATCTGTCCGTCGCGGCAGCGCAGGGGCATTCGCAGCTCGGTGCGGTGTACCGGTGGTTTCAGTCCGGCCTGCGTCTTGCCACCGACGGGAACTTCAGTCACCGTCTGGCCCACACGGTCGAGCTTCTGCGCGGGGATCTTGAGCAGGGCCAACCGGCGCCCGTATTGAGGCTGCTCCACTTCGCGGATCTGGGGGTTTCCGGGTTGAAGGTCGAGGACCCGGACGAGGCGGTGATGGACGAATACCGACGGCTTATGCAGGTGATGAAGGAAGCACTGGGGGAGCGGGTGCGGGTCCAGGCGAACGACCTTCATTCCGTGCAGGTGGAGCATCGCACCTCTGAGGGGATCTTCCCGCTGGACCTCGCGGAGGAGTCCAGTGGCACGCGTACGTGGATCGGACTCTTGGGGCCCGTGCTCGCCACGCTCGACCAGGGCTCGGTGCTCTGCGTGGACGAACTCGATGCTCGGCTGCACCCGTACTTGGTCGATGCCGTCGTCGGGATGTTCCAGTCGCCCGAGCTCAACCGCAAGGGCGCGCAGTTGGTCTTCAGCACCCATGAGGCTTCCCTGTTGGGGAGGAACGTGCGATCGGAGCTCTACCGGGACCAGGTGTGGTTCACGGAGAAGGACCTCGACACCTTGGCGACCCGGCTCTTCCCGCTGACGGAGTTCCACGTGCGCGATGCCGAGGAGAACCGGGAGAAGAGGTATCTCACCGGACGCTACGGGGCGGTCCCGTATTTGGATGACGATGTGTTGCGTGAGATTTCCGAGGCAGTCGGAGGTGCGTAGGTGGGGCATCGCACGAAGCCGTTGCGGCGAGCCGGCAGTTCGCGTTCGGAGCAGCGCAGGTTCCTGATCTACTGCGAGGGCGAACGTACTGAGGACCAGTATTTCAAGGGGCTGACCGTCGGTCAGTCGAGTGGAACGTGGGTTGGTTCGTCCGTGCCGGCTGGTAGGGACAGCAGGGCGGGGCGTCCCGCCGGATTCCCAGGCCTCGCCCCCACCCCCCTCACAACGCCTCATCCGCCAATTCCGCCACCCCCGTGATCCGGTGGAGTGGGTACGTGCGGACCTCGTCCGCCGTGTGGTCGTAGCCCGTGACGAAGCCGCCTTCTACGCGGACCGGGGCGATCACTCGCTGGCTCGCTGCGCCGTCCGCGTTGACGTAGCCGATCCAGACTGCGGAGCCGGTGAGGGCCGCGGCCTGCATGGTGGCCAGGGTCTCCGCCGATGTGGTGCGGGGGAGTTGGCCTGGGGTGGTGGGTGGCTGGGTGGTGGTTGTGGTCGTGGGGGGTTGGGGGGCGCTGGGGTGGGGTGGTTTGTGGGCTGCTGTTGCGGCTAGGTCGCCGGCGCGGATGGCGCGTACCGCCGCCTGCAACAGGGTGCCGTCGGGCACCGGCGGGCCGTCGGGTACGGGGGCGGGCGCGGTGCGTTGTGGGGTGCGGTACGCGTCGGCGCGGGTGACCAGCACGTCGCCCTCGGCGGACTCCGCCGCCGGCGCGTACCCCATCTCGCGCAGCCGTTCCAGCAGCGCCGTGGGTTCGGCCTGGGCGGCCAGCACGGTGGGCGCGAGCCGGCGCAGTCGCAGGCCGGCGGAGCGCCGGTCGGCCAGGATCTCGGCCAGCAGGGCGTCGTCGTCGCAGCGCAGGTACGCCGACGCCGCGCCGACCCGCAGTTGCCCGTGGCGCCGCGCCACGTCGTCGATCAGGTACGCCAGCGGCTGCGGCACCGGCGTACGCGCGTGGGCGGCGAGGAAGGCGTGCAGGTCGGCGGCGGCGTGGCCGGAGTCGAGGGCGCGGCGGACGGAGGCCGGCGTGAAGCGGTAGACGGTCGCGCCGCCCTTCGACTCGACGTCGGCGAGTACGGCAAGCACCTCGGCGAGGTGGCGTTCGAGCGGTCCCGGGGCGACGGCGGTCAGGTCGGCCTGGAGCAGTACGTGGTCCAGCGGCTGTGGCAGCAGCGGCGCGAGTAGCCGGGCGGCCACCGCCCCCGCCGCGGCGAGTTCGGCGGCGGTCGGGGCGGGGGTGGCGAGGTCGGCGGAGTCCGTGGAATCAGTGGAGCCAGTCGGGTCAGTGGGGGCTGTGGTCCCGGCGGCCGTTCCAGGGTCGGCCGCCGTTCCCGTCCCGGGCCCGGCTCCCGCCCCGGGCCCCGCTCCCGCTCCGGCGCTCGCCTCGGCCCCGGCCCCCTTCCCGGTCGTACGGGTGGTCGCGGCGGCGCTCGCGTCGATGAGGGCGCGGCCCGGGGCGGAGAGTGCGCCCCGGCCGGTGATGCCCAGCGCCTCCGCCTCGGTCAGGGTCCAGCGGGCGAGGCGGGTGCGCAGGTCGTCGCCGGTGGCGTCGGTGCCGGCCGCGCCCCGCAGCGGCCGTTCCCACGCGAGCCTGGCCAGCAGGGCTTCGGCGGGTACGGCGGAGCCGGCGGGTACGGAGGCGAGCAGTGCGAGCACCCGGCGGCGGACCTCGGGCGCGGCGCCGCGGTCCAGGTCGGGGCCGAGGGCGGCGAGCGTGCGGCCCTTGCCGTCCCGGCCGCCGACCAGGCCCGCGGTGCGCGTCGCCGGCCACCAGGCCGCGGCCAGCCTGACCCAGCGCTGTTCGGCGGGCAGCCGCAGCCACTCGTCGTACGCGGGCGTCGGCGCGAACCGCTCGTCCGCCTCCCCGTCGGACGCCAGCAGCCCGGCCGCGTACGCCAGCTCGATCCAGAACGCGGCCATCGGCTCCGGGACGTCGAGCGCGACGGCGGTCCGCTTGAGGTCGCGCACGCTCAGCCCGCCGGCGCGCAGCACGGCGGGACCGCCGCTCTGCCACTGCGCGAGCAGCTCTTCCACGGTGGCCAGGGCGGTGTACGCCTGCCCGGCCGCCGCGTTGTCCACAACCTGTGGACGACGTTCGGTCAGCGGCGCGAGCGGGGGCGGCGTCGGCTCCACCACGCGGTGCGCCCGGCCGCCGCGCAGATGGAGTGCGACCTCGCGCGGGAGGACGACGTTGCGCGGCCCCGCCGGCAGCAGCAGCCCGCGCGCCAACAGCCAGTGCAGGTGTGGGGCGGGCCCGCCGCCGTCCCGGGCCTCCCGGTCGTCCCGACTGCCCCGCGCGGCGTCGGCGGCGTGCGCGTCCGCCGTCCCGCCGGTCCCGCTGGCATCGCCGGCCGCGCCCGTACCACTGCCCGTACCGCCGGCCCCGTCCGCCGTGGTCGCGGACGCGTCCGCGGTCGCGGCCGAGACCGCCCCGTACGGCGGCCCCCACATCAGCTTCCGCAGGGCGCCGAGCGCCGCGGGCGGCGCCTGGTCGAGGAGGTCGGACATCCTGGCCCGGTCGGCGAACAGGCCGGACAGCGCGGCCACCGCGGTCACGGGATCGGGCGTGGCGGGCAGCCCGGCGGTGGCGATGATCTCCTGCAACCGCCCGGGCGACATGCCCGCGGTCGCCTCCGCGACGGTCGGGCCGAGGCCGGTGGGCGAGGGGCGGGTGGGGGCCGGGGCGAGCAGTTCGCGGGCGGTCCTGACGAGCCGCAGCCGCTCGTCACCGCCCCATACGAGCGCCTGCCTGCGCAGCGTCGCCACGGCGTGGGGGAGCGCCGTCCGTACGTCGTCGGCGCTGGCCCGCGGGGCGCTCGTGGGTACGGCCCCGGGCCCGTCGGCCGCGAGGGCGGGCCCTCCGCCCGCCTCGTCGGCGACGGAAGCAGACCTTCCGCCGGGCTCGCGTGCGCCGGCGGCCCCGCCCGCGCCGCCCGCACTGGCAGCCCCGCCGGTCCTGCCAGTCCCACCGGCCTCACCGCCGCCGGCCGCCGCCGCACCGGCCGCCGCCGCGTCACCCGCCACCGCCGCCTCATCCGCCACCACCGCATCGCCCGTCATCAGGGCGAGGAGCGTGTCGTACGGGCACGGATCGGGTGCCACCGCCAGCGCCTCGGCGGTCTGGAGCGCGAACCGGTCGAGCCGCTCGACGGCCCGTACGACGGAGGCCCGGGTGCCGGCCCTGGTGGCCAGTTGGGTGAGGTCGCCCGGTACCGGATTGAGCAGGTCGGGCCGGGCGCGCAACAGATGCGCAAGCGCCCCGTCGGGCCGCCCCCGCAACTCTTCGGCGAGCGTACGAGGCGCCCCGCGGCCCCCGCCTTCGCGCCGCCCGGTCTCCCGGGCCCTGTGCCCTGCTCGATCCCGCGAGGTGGTCATTCGGCCCACGGTACCGGCTGCCCGCCGCCAGCCCCATGTGTCGCGCGTCGGCTTGATCGGCGCTTCACCGCGCGTTGGCGACGTCGTAGTCGTAGGGGCCCGGGTCCGGTCCGGTTCCGAGCCGCATCGAACTGAGCCGATCGCCCGCGACGCCCGCCGGGTCGCGAGCCGCGCCGCCCGGATCGCCCACCACGCCCGCTCGCAACCCGCCCCGGTCCGGCCGCCTCGGTCCGGCCGGTCCGCGTTGGGTCGGTCCGCGTCGGGCCCGCTCCGTACGGTCGTCGGGCGGCCCGCCGGTACGAACAACTCCGGCCGCCCGTGGCGTCAACGTCCCTGCTCGCGGGCGAAACGGTAACGTCGGAACGGTTCGGGGCGCCAACGTTGCGGATTCGCAGGGGTTTTGGTGGGGATCGAGAGCGATCAGCTCGTTTATGACTATCTGGGCAAGGTCGGAGACCTCGCCCAGCGGCAGGGCCTGCTGTCCGGGGACCGGGTGCGGCTGGTCTCCGAGCTGCGGGCCGAGATCGATCGGCGGCGGGCCGCGGCGCCGGGCGGCGACAGCCCGGCCGCGGTGAAGAAACTGCTGGCCAAGATCGGTACGCCGGCCGAGGTGGTGACCGCCGCCGGGGGCCGGCCGCCCGGTGCGCCGGTACCGATCGAGCCGACGCACATCGAGCCGGGGCCCGGGTCGCGGGCCGCGGCCGATGCCGCCGGCGGGTCGGCCGGCGGCCCCGGTGACGCCGGCCGCTCCGGCAGCGGGCGCGACGGGGCCCGGGGCGCCGACGCGGCCGACCGCAGCGGCATCTTCTCCGCCGCCGACCAGGCCACCCGCGCCGCCCGCGAAAAACTGTCGAGGCTCACCGACCTCAGCGCCCTGACGGCCAATCTGACCAGCGGGTTCAGCAACAAGCCGACCACCCGGGGGCGGGACGAGAGGCCGGGCGACCGGAGCGCACGCGCCGCCCGGCCCGAGACCCCCACCCGGCCGGCGCAGCCGCCCACCGCACCGCCCACCGCACCGCCGCCCCCGCCACCGGCCCAGCCGCCCGGGCCCCGGCTGCACAAAGACGAGAGCGACGGCAGGGGCGAGCCGGCAGCGGGGGACGCGGGGCCGCTCGGGTTCGCGCCGGCGCCGCCGTTCGTGCCCGCGCCCCGGCACTTCAGGCCGCCCGGGGCCGCCGCGCCGCCGCACCTCGCGGGCGAGGACGAACTCGGGCCGCGCGAGTCCAACCCGGACTGGTGGCGGACCGAACAGGGGCCGATGGAGGTCAACCCGTTCGACGGCGGGGTCTTCGCGCCGCAGGGGCAGGGGCCCGGCTTCGTGGACGGCTTCGTGGGCGGGATCGAACTGCCCGAACTGCTCAAGCCGCCGGCCGACCCCGACGCCAAACCGGTCGAACAGGCCCCGGCCGGAGCGGACGGCCCCGCCGTCGGGGGCGAGGCCGCCGGGGCGGGGAAGACCGGCCGGCGGGGCGGGCTGCCGCGCCGGGTACTGCGCCGGGTGCTGCGGCGCGGCGGCGGAGACGGCGGGTCGGGTGAGGGCGGCGGGGGCGGCTCCATCGCCTGGCTCGCGGTGCTGGCCGCACTGTTCCTGGTCGGGGGCGCGGCGTTCGGCAGTTGGCTCGCGCTCGGCATGGGCTACGTCCTCGCGTACAACGCCCGCAGCCTCAGCCGCGGCGAGACCAACTTCGCCACCATGGGCGTGCCCAGCCTCGCCGTCTTCGGTGGTCTGGTCTGGCTGTGGGGCCGGTTCGAGGAGCGGTGGGGTGCGGCGATCCCCGAGGACGGCATGAGCGACGCCCTCGCCGACACGGCCCCGTCCGTCATCCGCAGCGCGGCGATCGGCTCGGCGCTGTACCTGGTGTGGCGCGTGCAGCGGAAGCGGCGGCAGGGATAGCACTGCGGGCGGGGTGCGGGGGTGTGGGGGCCCGGGCGGGGCAGGACGTTGGCGGGAGGGGCTCGCCGATAATTCAACTACCTTGTGAATGAAGGCAGTTACGCTCGATTTATGGCTGAACTTGTATGGGGGGCGGGTTTTGTAGGTCGCCTTTCCTTGGATGCCTCGGGAGACTTTGTGCTCGCCGTCCGGGAGGCTGGGACGCCCGGCACTGCGGCCATGCGCCTGTTCGACGCCCGGACCCTCGCTGCCGTCGGTCCAGAGATCAAACTGTCCGACGGGCTGAGCGGTTTCGGCTGCCTGGTGGAGACGCCGGACGGCCCCGCCGCCGTCGACATTGCCCCCGACCGCATCCGCCGGTGGGACCCCCGGCGGGGAACCTTGCTCAGCGAGGTCGCCTGTAGCCTCCCCTTCGATGAGATCGCGGCAGCCGAGACGCACACGGTCGATGGCGTGACCGTGCTCTTTCTGCACGGCGCGGTCGATCCTCCTTGCTGGCAGTGGCAGGCGTACGACCTGCACACCGGCCGGCCGCTGCCGCTGGGCGACGCCCCTGACCCCACCTACGCCCTCAACGAATCGCGTGTCCGCGTCGTCGGAGACGACTTCCTGATCGTTCCTGCCGAGAACAGAGTCATCGAAGGCATCGACGTCTCGGAGGTCAGGGTGGCGCGTGTCTACCGGCTTTCGGACGGCACCCCGTACGGCGAGCTGGAACTGTCCGGCTCCGGGGACACCTTCACCACGGCCGTGATCGACGGGACGCCGTTCCTGGCGACCACCGGCTATCCCTCAGGACTCTTCGAACTCCCCGCACTGGAGCTGAAGGTCGAACTGGACGACGCCAAGGGTCTGATCGCCGTGGGCGCCATCAACGGGCGGCCCGTGGCCATCGCGGAGACCGACGGGACCGACGGGCTCGGACTCTGGTACGTCGATCGGCCCGGGCCGCGGGCCGCCACCTTCGAGGTGCCGAATCCGCGGCAGCTCACCGACCTCCTCCTCACCCCGAACGGCACCCTGCTGGTCGGCACCTTCGACGGCCTGTGGGCGATCCCCGCCGAAGAGCTCGTACGGCTCGTAACGCCCGGCGGCTGACCGCCCGTGCCGCGGCCCGCACGTCACCTGCGCACGCGAACCCGCACGCGGGACGGTCGCGGAGGCCAGGCCAAGACGCCGCGGAGCGGCCCGGCAGAATATCGACCATGTCTTCGCATCCGCAGCAGCCCGCACCTGCCGCCCCGCGCCCGTCGCAGGCCCCGCAGCCCCAGGCCCGGCCCGGCACCGACGGCTCGAACCAGGCCCTGACCGTCGGATTCGACCTCGATATGACGCTGATCGACTCGCGGCCCGGCATCAAGGCCGCCTACCTGGAGCTGGCCGCGGAGACCGGCACCCACATCGACGCCGACCTGGCCATCACCCGGCTCGGGCCGCCGCTGGAGCAGGAGCTGGCCCACTGGTTCCCCGACGACCAGATCCAGCCGGTCGCCGACCGCTACCGGGCGCTGTACCCGGAGTACGCCATCGCCCCGACGCCGGCGCTGCCCGGCGCGCGGGAGGCGATCGCCGCGGTCCGCGCATACGGCACCTCGGGCGGCCCGGGCACCCCGGCGCCCGGCACGCCCCGCGGCCGGGCGATCGTCGTCACCGCAAAGCACGAGCCCAACGCCAAGCTGCACCTGGCGCACCTGGGCATCGAGCCGGACGCGGTCATCGGCTGGCTGTGGGCGGAGGCGAAGGCCGAGGCGCTGCGCGAGTACGGGGCGAGCGTGTACGTCGGCGACCACGTCGGTGACGTGCGCGGCGCGCACACCGCGGGCGCGCTCGCGGTGGCGGTGGCCACCGGCCCCTGCTCGGCGGACGACCTGCGCGCGGCCGGCGCCGACGTCCTCCTGTCCGACCTCACGGAATTCCCTGCCTGGTGGCGTTCGTACGTCGCTGACCTGGGCTGATAGCAGGCTCCGCAGGGGGTGCGGAGAGCCGGGGCGGGATCGCCGACGGACTGGATCGCCTGACGACCGGAGCGCCGAGAAGCGCCGGGCGGCCCGGTTCGCCGTTCTCCGGGCGGTCCGGGCCCCAGGCCCCGGCCCCGGCCGTCCGCCGCCGTCGTCGGGCGGCGGCTGCGCTGCGCGGCGGGGTTACGCGGCCGACTTGGCCTGCCGCCGCTGCGCGGCGATCGACGTCAGCAGGCCGCCGCCGGCGATGAGGAAGCCCACGCCCATCAGCATCGACACGAAGTAGGCGGGCGTCGGTAGCCGGTCGAGCCCGAGCAGCAGCGGTGTCACCGTGATCAGCGTGCCCACCGCGCCGACCAGGAAGACGATCGCTCCGATGCGTACCAGCAGATCCCCGGGGCGGGAAGTTTCATTACTCACGGGACCAGGGTAGGTCGTCCCCTACCTGCAACGGCGAGACCCCAGCCGGTCATTACTGAGCACGAACGACCCGGGTACGTCTTGTCACCGGGCTCCCGACCATTAGCCTTGGTGCCGGCGGGTCCTGCGGCCCGCTGTAGTGCTATCCAGAGCTGTTTTCCGTTGTTTCCCGACGAGTTACGAGGACGAGGACAGACGTGCCTACCGGCAAGGTCAAATGGTTCAACAGCGAGAAGGGCTTCGGCTTTCTCTCCCGCGACGACGGCGGTGACGTCTTCGTCCACTCGTCGGTACTGCCAGATGGCGTGGACGTACTGAAGCCAGGCCAGCGCGTGGAGTTCGGGGTCGTCGCCGGAAACCGCGGTGACCAGGCGCTTTCGGTGACACTGCTGGACCCGACCCCCTCGGTTGCGGCGGCGCAGCGGCGCAAGCCCGACGAGCTGGCCTCCATCGTCCAGGACCTGACCACCCTGCTGGAGAACGTCACCCAGCAGCTCGAACGGGGCCGCTACCCCGACAAGGCCCACGGCCACAAGATCGCGGGCATGTTGCGCGCGGTCGCAGACCAACTCGACGTATAGCCAAGAGCGCGCCTTCGAGGCCCGCCCCAGCGGCCGGCCTCCACCCGGGCCCGGCGGACGTACCCCACGCGCCGGGCCCGCGCCGTACCCACCGGCACCGTCGCGGTGGCCGGCACCGGAGCCCGGGCCGGCCGTCGGGGGCGCGGTTGGTCGGCCGGCAGCCGGCCCGCCCGTTCGCTCACTCGCCCGTCCGCACACCGCGGGCGGGCGTCGTGCCGTGCGGGGAGTGCCGGCCGGTACGGGGTGGGCCCGGCCTGGTGCGGGGTGCCCCGGCCGGGTACGGGCCCCGACCCGCACCGGGTGCGCCGGCGGTCGGGCGTGCGCCGTGGGGGGACGGCCGCGGGCCGGCGGGCGATGCGGACAGCCCTTCTCGGTTCCGCCTTTCCGTGTCATCGCCAGGGAGCGGCCCCTTCGGTTAGATGGGTGGATGAACGCATCGCCAGCGGAGTCCGCCCCGGCCCCGCCGACCGCGCCCGTGCCCGCGCCGAGTGCGCCCGCGCCGAGCGCGCTGCGCCGTGAGCCGCGGCAGCGGCGCAGCCGCGAGAAGGTGGACCGGATCATGGACGCCGCGGTGGCGCTGGTGGTGCGCGAGGGGTACGCGGCGGCCACCACGACCCGGATCGCCGAGGCCGCGGGCGTCGGGCTGGCCACGCTGTACGGCTTCTTCACCGACCGGCGGGCGGTCTTCCGGGCCGCGTCCGCGCGGAACCTGGACGCCTTCCTCGGCCGGCTCGACCGGCTGCTGGCCGGCGCCCGGTTCGGGCACTGGTCGGAGGCGGCGACCGCCGGTTTCGACGAGTACGTCCGGATGTCGCGCGCCGACGTCGGCTTCCGCATGGTCCTCTTCGGCGACGTGGCCGATGACCGGCTGCTCGCCGAGGGGCGGCGCAACGACGAGGTGGTGGCCGACCGACTGGCCGAGCTGATCGGCGAACGGTTCGGCGTGACCGTGGACGAGCGGCTGCGCACGGCCCTGCTGACGGCGGTCGCCGCCGGCGACGCCCTGGTCAAGCTGGCCTTCGAACGCGACCCCGACCAGGGCGACCCGGCCGTACTCGCCGAGGCCCGCCGCGTCGTCCAGGGCATCTTCGAACGCGGCGCGTGAGGCTCGGCCCGTACGGCTGTGGGACGGGCGGTACGGGGCCTGCGGTACGGGCTATGTGGCAGGGCAGGGGACGGGCGGGGCGAGTCGGGCCGGTGCGGCAGCCTCGCCGGGCGGCGGAGCGGGCGGTCCGCCGCGGGAGCCGTCGCCCCCGCACGGGCCTGGCGGAAACCTGAGTGTCCTTTCGGGTTCTCCGCGCCGACATATTGACCCGGGAGTAACCACGGTCCCATTCTGAGCCGCACACGCCGGCCCGGACCGTCCTCCCGGCCGTACCGGGGCCGCCCCACCTCACAGTCAGGCACCGCGTATGTCCGCACGCACGTCCTGCCCGCAGCCCGACCCCGACGGCCCTGCCGGACCCGGCGGCCCTGGTGATCCCGGTGGTCCCCGTGCCCGCGGCGACGCCCCCGCCACTCCCGGCTCCGCCGGGCCCGACCTCGCCACCCTCGGCCCCACCCCCGGCTCCCCGCCCCGCGACCGCGCCCCACACCGCCGCGCGCTGTGGCGCACGGAGGCAGCCGGCCGGCTCGTACGCCTCGTACCGCGCCGCCCCGCGCGTCCGCGCGCCTTACGCATCCGCGGAACCCTGCGCACCGCCGCCCTGGCCACCGCCCTGACCGCCGCGTTGATCGGCGGGCCCGCCGCGGCGGACCCTGCGGCGGCCGATCCGGCGGGCGGTGGCGGGGACGGGCACAGGCCGGCGCGGCAGGTGGGGACCGCGGATGCCGCGGCCAAAGCGGGCGGAGCGGACGCCGCACACGCCGCAGGCACCACGGACGCCGCCGGCTACCGCGTCGGCGTCGGCATCGCGGACGTGACGGGGGAGGCCGCGGAGGTCGGCATGATGGGGTACGCGCGGCTCGACCAGCGCACCTCCGGCATCCACACCCGGCAGTGGGCGCGCGCCTTCGTGCTGGAGCAACCCGGCGGCGGGCGCACCGTGTTCGTCAGCACCGACGTCGGGATGATCATGCAGGGCGTGCACCAGGAGGTGCTGCGCCGGCTCGGCGACCGGCTCGGGTCGCGCTACACCGAGAGCAATGTGGTCCTCACGGCCACCCACACCCACGCCGGCCCCGGCGGCCACGGCCACGACGTGCTCTACAACCTCACCACGCTCGGCCACCAGAAGAAGACGTACGAGGCGATCGTGTCCGGGATCGTGGCCGCCGTCGTCGCGGCCGACGCCGACCGCGCGCCGGGCACCGTGAAGATCGCCACCGGGGAGCTGCACGGCGCCAACGTCAACCGGTCGGCGGAGGCGTTCCGCCGCAACCCGGCCGCCGAGCGGGCCCGCTTCCCCGGCGAGGTGGACACCCGGATGACCGTGCTCCGCTTCGAGCAGGGCGGCCGGCCGGTGGGCATGTTGAGCTGGTTCCCCACCCACGCCACCTCGATGACCCCGACGAACACGCTGATCAGCGCGGACAACAAGGGGTACGCAAGCTACCGGGTCGAGCACGACGCGTTCGGCGTCGGCCCGGGCGAGCGCGGCCGGTTCGTCGCCGCCTTCGCCCAGACCAACGCCGGCGACATGTCACCCAACCTGCGTGACGGCGGCGCGCACGGCCCCACTGACGACGAGTTCGAGAACACCCGGATCATCGGCGAGCGGCAGGCCGCGAAGGCGCTGGAACTCTTCGCCGGCGCCACCGAGGAGTTGCGCGGCCCCGTCGACCACCGCCAGCGCTACGTCGACTTCTCCGCCGTCGACGTCGACGGCCGCTACACGCCCGACGGCCAGCCGCACCGCACCTGCCCGGCAGCGCTCGGCCAGGCGTTCACCGCCGGCGCCGAGGACGGCCCGGGCCCCGACCTCGTCGACGAGGGCGAGCTACGGGCCAATCCGCTGGTGGTGGGGTTGGGCGCGGTGCTCAACCCGGCCCCGGCGGCGGTGCGCCGCTGCCAGGCGCCGAAGCCCGTCTTCCTCGCCACCGGCGCCCAACACCCGGCGTGGACCCCGCAGGTGCTGCCCGTACAGATCGTGCGCGTCGGACAGCTCACGCTCACCGCGGCGCCCGCCGAGTTCACCATCGCCGCCGGCCACCGGGTCACCGACACGGTCGCCGCCGAACTCGGCGCCGCCTCCCGCCACACCGTCTTCGCCGGCTACGCGAACGCGTACAGCCAGTACGTGACGACACCGCAGGAGTACGACGCCCAGCACTACGAGGGCGCGTCCACCCACTTCGGCCGGTACACCCTCCCCGCCTACCAGCAGGAGTTCGCGCAACTGGCCCGGGCGCTGCGGACCGGCGAGCCGACCCCGAGCCGGGTCCGCCCGCCGTGGCTCGGCGACCGCCAACTGAGCCTGAACCCGGGCCCGGTGCTGGACGCGCCGCCGCTCGGCAGGGAGTTCGGCGACGTACGGGAGGAGCCGGCCGCCGGCTACCGGCCCGGCGAGCGCGCCACCGCCACCTTCTACACCGGCCACCCGGCCAACGACGTACGGGCCGGCGGCACCTTCCTCGAAGTCCAGCGGCGCGATCCGCAGGCCACCGGCGGCTGGCGGACGGTGGCCACCGACGACGACTGGTCCACCACCTACCGCTGGCGGCGCGCCTACCTCGCGGTCTCCACGGCCACCGTGACCTGGGACGTGCCGCGCGAGGCGACCCCCGGCACGTACCGCATCGTGCACCACGGCGACGCGCGCTCACTCGACGGCACACTCACCCCGTTCACCGGCACGTCGCGGACCTTCACGGTCGGCTGAGGGTCGACGGCTGAGGGTCGCGGGCGGTGGGGCGTGGGCCGCGGGCTTGTCGGCCCGGGGCCCGGGGGCTTACGGGCCGGCGGTGCGTGGGGCGGGGCCGGACCGCCGGTCCACGCACCCCCGGCCCCACCGCTCAGACGAAGTCGAGCGCGCCCGGCGGCAGCGCCGGCACCAGGCCCTCGGCCGCCGCGCGCGTGAGCAGGCCGCGCACCGCGGCGTAGCCGTCCTCGCCGAGGTCGGCCGTGAACTCGTTGACGTACAGGCCGATGTGCTGGTCGGCGACGGCCGGATCCATCTCCTGCGCGTGCGCGAGCACGTACGGGCGCGAGGCCAGCGGGTCGTCCCAGGCCATCCGCACCGAGGTGCGCGCCGCCGCGGCCAGCGCGCGCAGCCGCTCGGCGCCGAGCGAGCGGCGGGCGATGATCGCGCCGAGCGGGATGGGCAGCCCGGTGGTGGCCTCCCAGTGCTCGCCCATGTCGGCCAGGCAGTGCAGCCCGTACTCCTGGTACGTGAACCTGGCCTCGTGGATCACCAGGCCCGCGTCCACCGCGCCGCTGCGCACCGCCGGCATGATCTCGTGGAACGGCAGCACCTTGACCTCGCCCACGCCGCCCGGCACCTCGGTCGCCGCCCACAGCCGGAACAGCAGGTAGGCGGTGGACCGCTCGCTGGGCACCGCGACGGTGCGGCCGGCCAGGTCGGCGGCGCGCCCCGGCCCGGCCGTCAGCACCAGCGGCCCGCAGCCCCGGCCGAGCGCGCCACCGCAGGGCAGCAGCGCGTACTGGTCGAGCACCCACGGCAGCACCGCGTACGACACCTTCAGCACGTCGAACTCGCCGCGCTCGGCCATGCCGTTGGTGAGGTCGATGTCGGCGAAGGTCACGTCGAGCGCGGGCGCCCCGGGGACGCGGCCGTGGGCCCAGGCGTCGAAGACGAAGGTGTCGTTCGGGCAGGGCGAGTAGGCGATCTGGAGCGGTCGGCCGCCGTCGGTCTCGGCGCTGCGGCGCGCGGCGCTGTCGGTCGTCACGGGTCTCTCCTCGCGCGGGGCTTCCCTACGCATTCGATGTATCTGCTGTGTCCGCTGTATCTGCTGTATCCGCTGTGTCCGAACCCCCGGCCCCCGCCGTTTCTTCCGGCGCCGCCGCCTTCGGCTGGCACCCGGTGCCCGGCAGCGTCCGGGCGAGCGCCGTGAACGCGCCGGCCAGCGCGTCGAGCGCGGCCCCGATCTGCCAGGCGGCGCGGTCGCGCGGGCCGACCGGGTTGGAGACGGTGCGCACCTCAAGGGTCGGCACCCGGTAGCCGGCGGCGGCCTCCGCGACGCCGAACCCCTCCATCGCCTCGGCCAGCGCCCCCGGGTGACGGGTGGTCAGCTCGGCGGCCCGGGTGGCGGAGCCGGTCACGGTCGAGACGGTGAGCACCGGGCCGCTCAGTCCGCCGGTGGCGAGGACGGCGGCGCGCACCCACTCGGCCGGCGGCCGGTGCTCGACGGTGCCGAAGCCGAGTTCGGTGACGGACGCGAAGCCGTCGGGCGTCTCGGCCCCCAGGTCGGCGGCGACGATGGCGTCGGCCACCACCACGGCCCAGCCCGCGCCGCCCCCCTCGCCCGCGCCACCGGCAGCGTCAGCCGTGGCCGTATCGCCGGTGGCCCGGAGCCGGGCGGCCGGGAAGCCGCCGCCGATGCCGGCCGAGATGACCAGGTCGTACGGGAGGCCGTCGGCGATCGCGGTGGCCAGGGCGCTGCCGGTGGCGGCGGCGGATGCGGCCGGGCCGACGCCGGCCGCCAGCACGTCCACGTCCAGCGCCTCCAGGGTCAGCGCGTCGGCGGTGCCGGTGACGGGCAGGGCCAGCCGGTGCCGGTCGTAGCCGGGCGCGCCGGGCAGGGCACGCCGGGCGCCCTCGAAGGCGCCGGCGTCCCGGATGCCGCGCACCACCGCGTCACGTTCGGCCGGAACTGCGGTAACGATCAGCGCGCGCATGAGCTCACGCCCCTCGGTCGTGCACCGCGCCGCGGGGAGACCGGGGGACCCGCGACGCGGGCCGGCCCACGGCCTCGGGCGGTCCCGTGGCGCTCGGTGCGGCGGAGTGTGGGTGGTGGTGCGGCCGTACGGGCGTTGCAGGCCGTACGGGTGTGGCGGGTGGTGCCCGGCGTCGCCGTCGTACGGGATGTCGTGCCGTACGGGGCGCCGCCGTCGTGCGGGGACGTGCTGACCGGGCGAGCCGGAACAGCCGGGCCGACCGGTCAGCCGGGTCGGGCGGCCCCTGCGAGGCGTGCGGCCGGGCGCGGGCGTGCCCCCGGGCGGGGCCCGGTGAACGTCTCCTCGGGGAGCGTACGGGGTGGTACGCCGCTTGGGGAGCGTGCGCCGCGGGCGCCCGGTGGTGCCGGGCCGGCCGACCCCGGCGGGCGGCCGGCCGGAGCCGGGTCAGCTCACTTTTCGCGCACGAGCTCGAAGTGCCACATGCCCTTCGGGCCGTCCTTGCCCTTCAGCTCGACGATGGCGATGGTGACCTTGTCGCGCATGCCGTACGACTGGCCCGTCTGCGGGTCCTTCTGCTCGAAGAGGGCGTCGCCGTCGAAGCTGCGGTAGTTGTCCTTGCTCGGTTCCTTCATGAGCGGGTTGTTCGAGACCAGCACCCAGCCCGACTCGCCGATCTCCGGGTCCACGCCGATGCGGACCTTCTCGCCCGGCGCGACCTTGATCGACTTGCCGGCCTTCTTCGACAGGCAGTCCTTGGTCTTCTTCTCGTTGAGCACCTTGCCGTCGCCGTAGCAGCCCTTGGTGGCCTCGGCGTTCACCGAGCTGGTGCCGACGGTCACGGTGGCGAGCGGGGTCGGCTTGTCACAGGCGGACAGCGTGATCAGCCCGAGGGACACGGCACCGACGGCGGCGGCGACGCGGCGGCCCTTGCGCCAGGACGACATCGAAGTGCGGCTCCGCCGCGTGGCAGTGGTCATGCCGGCAGGCTATCGGGCCGCGCGGATCAAGCCACGCGCGGGTGCGGCGTGCCGCGCCTGGCGGAGGCGAGCAACCCGCGCACGGTGCCGAGCCAGCCGAGCGACAGGATGCAGACCGCCACCGACATGCCGGCCACGCTGTTCAGCGGCAGCGCGATGCCGACGGCCCCGCCGACCACCCACGACATCTGGAGCGCGGTCTCGGAGCGGGCGAACGCGGAGGTCCGCACGTTCTCCGGCACGTCCCGCTGGATCAGCGCGTCCAGCGAGAGCTTGCTGAGCGCCTGCGAGAGACCGGCGACGGCGGCCAGCGCGGCGACCGCGAGCTGGCTGTAGAGCACGGCCGCGGTGATCGCCGTGCCGAGCGCCGTGGTGAGCACCGCGACGATGATCAGCTCGGGCCCGCGGGCGCGCAGCCCGGCGCCGATCGCGGTGCCCAGCGCGTTGCCGGCGCCCGCCGAGACGGCCACGATGCCCAGCGACAGTTCGGGGCTCAGCCCGTTCAACGGGTGCTCGCGCAACATGAAGGCCAGGAAGAGGGTGAGGAACCCGGAGAGCGTCCGCATGGTGGCGTTGGCGGGCCAGGCGTAGAGCACGGACGAACCGACGTTCCGCAGCCCGGGCCGCTTCACCGGCTCCTCGTCCCACGCACCGGCCCGCGCGTCGTACGCCATGACCTGGTGCGCTCCGGAGGTCGCCCCGGCCGTCGCGGGTTGCCCGGGGGTGGAGGTGGCCGGCTCGGCTCCGGTGGGTCGGCCCGCTTCGGTGGGCGGCTCGGGGGCGGTGGGTTGGTCGGGCTCGGTGGGATGCCCGGGGACGGTGGGTTGGTCGGCGCCGGCCCGTTGGTGGGTCGCGGAGGGTTGGTCGACTTCGGTACGTGGCGCGGCTGCGCCGGAACCAGCGCCGGTGGCCGGGCCCGCGCCGGTGCTTGAACCCGCTGTACCCGCGCCCGTGGCTGAACCCGCGCCAGCGCCCGCGGCCTGGCTGGGCCGGCTCGGCTGGGTGACCGCGACGGCGGCCGGCTCGACGGCCCCCTCCACGGCTTCCGCGGTGCCCGCAGCTTCCACGGCTTCCGCGGGGCTCACAGCTTCCGCAGCTTCCACGGCTTCAGCGGCCCCGCCAACGGCAGGGCGTGGCGCGTCCCGTACGGGCGAGGCGTCGGTGTCGCGGGCGCCGTCGGTGTGGCCGTGGGGCCGCAGGTGCGGCGGGTGGGCGATGACGTGGGCCCGTGCCTCGCCCTTCGCCGAGTCGACCTTGTGCGGCAGCGTGAAGCACAACATGGTGCCGAGCGTGAAGACCGCACACGCCCCGTACAGCGGCCAGGACGGCCCGATCTGGTGCAGCCCGGCCCCGATCGGCGCCGCGAGGCCGGTCGCCAGCAACCCGCCGAGCGTCACCCGCGAGTTCGCCTTGACCAGCGAGAAGCGCGGCGGCAGCAGCCGCGGCACGACCGCGGACCGCACCACCCCGTACGCCTTGGACGCCACCAGCACGCCGAGCGCCGCCGGATACAGCTCAAGGCCGCCGCCCGCCACCACGTGGGCCATCGTCAGCGCCAGCAGGGCCCGGGTGAGCATCGCGGCGGCCATCGCCGCGCGCCGGCCGTGCGGCACCCGGTCCAGGAGCGGCCCGATCACCGGGGCCAGCAGTGCGAACGGGGCGAGCGTGATGGCCAGGTACAGGGCCACCCGGCCGCGGGCCTCGTCGGTGGGGACGGAGAAGAACACGGTGGAGGCGAGGGCGACCGTGATCATCATGTCGCCGGCGGAGTTCACCGCGTGCAGTTCGATGAGCTTGCCGAGCCCGGACTCGCCGGCCCCGTGGGCATGAGTGATGCGCCGCACGCCGCGGGCCGTGCTCGCGAACGGGCGGCGCAACGCGCGACCGAACGAGCGCCCCGACCTGCCGACCGGGTCGCCCGCGGCGAACCTCGTGCCTCTCACCACGACATCGTCTACCCAAGATGGACCCGCTACGCGACTTTCCGCCGCTTCTCCGCCGCGTTTCCTTCACACCCCACGACCGCCCCGGGCCCGCCACGGCCCGCCCCCGGACCGGCAGCCGGCGGCACCCGAGGCTCGCTGGACACGGGCTGTCGGGGGCGCGGCGACGGTGGGTTACGGGGCACCGGAATGTGGGCCACCGGGTCACGGGGACGCGCGGCACGCGCCGGGCGCCGGGTGCGGAGCAGGGTGTGAACCCCCGCGCGGCCCGGCGGGGGCCAAGGGGCGCCCGGCCCGTGGCGGCGAGCGGCGGCCGTCGGACGGGGGTTGGCGCGGGCGCGCGCGGGGTGCGTGGCGCGGCGCACGGACGCGGTGCGGCCGAGGCGGGGTAGGGGTGGCGCGGTCCGACAAGGTAGCGTGCCTTACGCGCCACTGGCGGTCGTTCTTGGCCACGCACCGGGTGAGCATCCCGCAGAATGGGACGTACTGGGTGCGTCCGAGGCCGTTCGGGCGCGGACGTCGACGCGGTCCCCGGGTCCGCTCCGTCCGCTGTCCCGGCCGCTTGGCCGGCGCGCTCGTGAGACGGCGTAGGAGAGAATCGATTCTTGTGAGTGCTGCGATGCGAAGCCGTACCCCGGACCGCTTGTGCGCCGAGGCGGTCGATCTTGCCCGAGTGGCGGCGGAGGAGGCGGCGTTCCCCGGCCCCGTCGGTGAGCACGTGTCCGCGGTGGCCGACGGCGACCGCGTCGTCACCCACTTCTTCGAGTGCGCGGAACCCGGTTACCGGGGCTGGCGCTGGGCGGTGACGGTCGCCCGCGCCTCCCGCGCCAAGGTCGTCACGCTCGACGAGACGGTCCTGCTGCCGGGCCCCGAGGCGCTGCTCGCACCGGAGTGGGTGCCGTGGAGCGAGCGGCTGCGCCCGGGCGACATGGGCCCGGGCGACCTGCTGCCGACCGAGGCCGACGACCTGCGCCTTGAGCCCGGGTTCAGCGGCGAGGACGCCCCGCCGCCCAACTCCGTCCTGGCCGATGAGACCTCGCCGCTGCGCGCGGTCGCCCCGGCCGCCGACGCCGCGCCCGCCGCCGGCCGGCCCGCGGTGGCCGGCGAACTCGCCGAGCGCGCCGACGCCGAGGACGCCGACCTGACGGCAGGCTCCCCGGCGGCCCCAGCACCGTCCGCAGGGGGCAACGGCGCCGAACTGCCCGTCACCGGCTCGCTCCCCGCGGTCGCCGACGAACTCGGCCTCGGCCGGGCCCGGGTGCTCTCGCGGTACGGCCTGCACGTGGCGGCCGACCGCTGGGACGAGGCGTACGGGGCGAAGACCCCGATGGCACAGGCGGCCCCCGCATCCTGCATGACCTGCGGTTTCCTGATGCCGCTGGCCGGTTCGCTGCGGCAGGCGTTCGGGGTGTGCGCCAATGAGTTCGGCCCGGCTGACGGCCACGTGGTCTCCCTCGGCTACGGCTGCGGCGGCCACTCCGAGGCGGCCGTCATGCCGAAGCCGCCCCGGCCGGCCCCGCCGGTCATCGACGAAACGGTCGTCGACCCGCTGCCGCTGCGCCCCGACCACACCGGCGGCTCCGTCGAACTCGACACCCCAGCGGAAGAACTCGGCCACTCCTGAGTCGCGGCCGGGCCCGGTCCTGCCGACCGGCCCGGCCTGCCGACGTGCGTGCCCCGGCGACGGGCCCGGCCTGCCGGCTGGCGGGGCTGGCCCGTCGCCGTGCGGCCTGACCCGCTGATCCCGGCCGGCGCGCCGACGGGACCGGGCCCCGGACCCACCCCACCCACGCGTGCTCCCACCCACGCGCGCCGCGAGCCACCCGCGCCGCAAGGCACGCGCACCCGCCGCACACCCAAGGCACCCGCTGCGTACGCACCGCCCCAGCCCGTCGCGTACGCCCGTACCGGCTGCCCGCCCGTCGCGAGCCCTCGCAACCCCCGTCTCGCAACCCCGGGCCCACCCGCTCCCGGCGCGCCGCGCACATGCTGCCCTTCGGGCCGTCCCGGGCCGTCCCACCTGCGGTGTTCGACCGGGGGGCGGGGGGAGTCGGGCGGTGGGGGGCGTTGGCGGTACGTTCACCGCAGGACGTTCACCGGGGGCAGGCCGTGCGCACCGCGCGTGCGGGGCGCCCCCGGACCAGGACAGGGGAGACGAGACGTGAGCAGCAGCACGGCGATGGTGCGCGGCGCGACGGGGGACGCGGACCCGTTCGATACCGGGCGGCTGCGGCGCGGCGTACTGGACGCTTGGGCCGCATCGCCCGCCCGCTTCCGCGAGGACGCCAACGCCGAGGAGGACCTCGCGCTCGGCGGCTACCGCGACCGGCTGATCATCGAACTCGCCCAGAACGCCGCCGACGCAGCCGCCCGCGCCGGCGTGCCGGGCCGGCTCCGGCTGACCCTGCACGGCGCTGGCACGCTGCCGGGCGCGGGCGACGGCACCGACCGGCCCGTGCTCGCCGTCGCCAACAACGGCGTCCCGCTCGACGCCGCGGGCGCCGAATCCCTCGCCACGCTCCGCGCCTCCGCCAAGCGCGACACACAGGCCGCCACGGCGGCCCCCGGCACCGCCCCGGACGGCACCACGCCGGAAGCCGCCGCACCGGAAGCCGCCGCACCCGCCGGCGCGTCCGTCGGCCGGTTCGGCGTCGGCTTCGCCGCGGTGCTCGCCGTCAGCGACGAGCCCGCCATCGTCGGCCGCACCGGCGGCGTGCGCTGGTCGCTGGCCGAGGCCCGGGAGCTGACCGCCCGGGCGGCCGAGCACAGCCCGGGCCTGGCCGACGAGGTCCGCCGGCGCGACGGCCACGTGCCGCTGCTGCGGCTGCCGCTGCCCGCCGAGGGCAGCGCCCCCGAGGGCTACGACACCGTCGTGGTGCTCCCGCTGCGCGACGGCGCCGCCGAGGACCTGACCCGGCAGCTCATCGCCGGCATCGACGCCTCCCTGCTGCTCACCCTGGACGGCCTGGCCGAGGTCGTGGTGGAGACCCCCGCCGGGGTCCGTACGCTGCGCCGCCGGCAGGACGGCCCCTACGTGGTCATCGAGGACAGCGCGCACGAGGGCGGCGCCAGCCGCTGGCGGGTCACCACCGCCGGCGGCGCGCTCACCGCCGACCTGCTCGCCGACCGCCCGATCGAGGAGCGGCTGCGCCCGACCTGGTCGGTGACCTGGGCCGTTCCGGTGGACGCGGCCGGCGCGCCGGTACGGCTCGGCGACTCCACGCTGCCCGGGCTCGGCGCCGACCTGGCCGACACGGGCGTGCCGGGCGTGGCGCCGGCCGGCCGCGGGGTCGCCGCGTCGGTGCTGCACGCGCCGACCCCCACCGACGAGCCGCTCGGCCTGCCCGCGCTGCTCATCGCCTCCTTCCCGCTGGAGCCCACCCGCCGCCGGGTCGCGCCCGGCCCGCTCACCGACTTCCTGCTGGCCAGGTCGGCGGAGGCGTACGCGACGCTGCTCGGCGACTGGCAGCCGGTGACGGTCGGCACCCTGGACCTGGTGCCCGGGCCGTTCGGCAAGGGCGAGCTGGACGGTGCGCTGCGCGGGCTGGTCCTGGACCGGCTGCCGCGCGTCCCCTTCCTGCCCAGCGCGGCCACGGCGTACGGGGCGGAGCAGCCGGCCGCCGAGCAGCGGCCGGCACCCGCCGGCGACCCGTACGCCGAGCCGTACGCCGAGCCCGATGACCACCGGGCGCCCGGTGTGCTGCGGCCGGTGGACGCGGAGCTGCTTGAGGGCGCCGGCACCGAGACCGTACGGGTGCTCTCCGAGCTCTTCCCGCAGTTGCTGCCGGCCGGGCTTGAGCGGCGGGCCGAACTGCGGGCGCTCGGCGTGCAGCGGGTGCCGCTCGGCGAGATGATCGAGCGGCTGGCCGGCGCCGAACGCCGACCCACCTGGTGGCGCCGGCTCTACGACGCGCTGGCCGGCACCGACCCCGAGCTGCTGACCGGCCTTCCGGTGCCGCTGGCCGGCACCGACCAGCAGGGCGGCCGGTGGCGCGGCGACGACGGCGGCACGGTGCGCACCACCATCGGCCCGCGCCAGGTGTTGCTGCCGCTGCCGGACGGCGTCGGCACCGACCTCACGGCCGGCACCGACCTCACGGCCGGTGGCGACCTCACGGCCGGTGGCGACCTCACGGCCGGTGGCGCGGCGGCCGGCGACCCGTGGGGCGCGGAAGGGCTGCCCGCGGGCGAACCGGCCGCCGCGGAGACGGCCACTGCCGAACCGGCCGCGGCCGGACCCGGCACCGACGCCGCGGAGCCCGCCGACGCCACCGCCCGCCAGCACCGCACGCTCGCCAGGCTCGGCCTGAAGGTCGCCCACCCCGACGCCGTCCACCCGCTCCTGGAGAAGCTGGGCGCCACGCCCGCGACGCCGCGCGCGGTGCTGACCACGCCGCAGGTGCGGGCCGCGGTCGCCGCCTCGCTGGACGCCGCCGAGGAGTTCGACCCGCTGCTCGACGAGGACGCGCCGGGCGGCCCGCTGGACGCCGACGCGCTGGCCGAGACGGTGCTCGCGCTGGTGCGCGACGCCCGGCTCGCCCCCGGCGACGAGCCCTGGCTCGGCGCGCTCGCCCTCCCCGACGAGGACGGCGAACTCGCCATCGCCGCCGACCTGGTCGTCCCCGGCAGCGACTTCGAACGCGTCATCCGCCCCGGCGAACTCGCCGCCTGCGACGCGGACCTCGCCGACCGCTGGGGCGAGGAGACGCTCGCCGCGGTGGGCGTGCTCGCCGGCTTCACGCTGATCCGCGCCACCGACGTGGTGCTCGACCCGGACGAGCTCGAACCCCGCGACGGCGACTTCCCCGACCCCGACGACGTGGGCCTGCTGGACGCGGTCGACGTGTGGTGCGAGGACCTGCTCGACGCGCTGGAGGAGAGCCCGGTGCCGCCGGTGGCCACCGAGATCGTCGCCGTGCGCGATCTGGACCTGGTCGACGACGACGCCTGGCCGCTGGCGCTGGCCATGCTCTCCCGGCCGCCGCTGCGCGACGCGCTCACCACGCCCGTGCGGGTGCTGCTGCCCGGCGGCACGACCGAGACCGTACGGCCGTACACGGCGTGGTGGCTGCGCGACCACCCGGTGCTCGACGGCCGGCGCCCGGCCGGGCTGCGCGCCGCCGGCGGCGATCCGCTGCTCGCCGGCCTGTACGAGGCGGCCGACACCGCCGACGTGGACGCCCAGGTGCTGCGCGCGCTCGGGGTGCGCACCTCGGCCGCCGCCCTCCTGGAGGAGCCGGGCGGGGCGGCCGAACTCCTGGCCCGCCTCGCCGACGAGGCCAGCGAGGTGACCCCGGCCCAACTCCGCGGCCTGTACGGCGCGCTGGCACCGCTCGTACCCGAGGACGTCACGCTCCCCGACGAGCTGTGCGCGGTGACGTACGAGGGCGCCGACGCGGCCGGCGGCGAGCCCGGCTACGTGGTGGAGGTGGTCGACGCGGCCGAAGCGCTCGTCGCCGACGCGCCCGACCTGCTCCCGCTGGCCATGGCCGACGGGCTGCCGCTGCTGCCCGTACCACCGCACCGCGCGGCGGAGCTGGCCGACCTGCTCCAGGTCCGCCGGCTGAGCGAGGCGTATCCCGCCCCGGTCGTCTCGCACGGCGAGGACCACGAGGTGACGGCCGCGGTACGGGAACTGCTGCCCGGCGCGCCGCGCACGTACGTGGAGCACGAGGAGCTGCTGGTCGAACGCGACGCGAAGGCCGCGGCGGGCGGCGCCGGCCGGGCCGAGCTGGACTGGCGGTACGTGGACGGCACCCTGCACGCGGCCACCGTCGAGGGCGTGGCGGCCGGTCTGAGCTGGGCGGCCGGCCAGTGGGAACGCCGCTTCGAGGTGGCGGCCCTCCTCGAAGACCCGACCCGCACGGAGGAGTTGGCCCGCTCCCGCTGGTTCGACGGGACGCGCTGAGGGCGGGGCGGGCCCGGCGCGGCTGCGGTGGTTGCCGTGGCGCCCGGGTCGGCCCCGGCCCCGCCGGGCCCGCGGCGGTGGGCCCGGGGCGGTGGGTGCGGGGCGCCGTGCCTACCGGCCGGCCCCGCCGGGCCCCGAGGCGCGGCGCCCCTCACCCCACCTTGCGTCCCACCCCCGCGAACAGCGCCACGTCCGCGCCGGTGACCTCCGTCAGCGGCTGCTCGATCTCGGGCTTCCACGCCGAGATCATGGTGACGCCCGGCTCGACCTGCTCAAGACCGTCGAAGAAGCGGGCCACCTCGTCCCGGGTGCGGCCGACGACCGTGATGCCGCTGCTGCGGTAGAGCTCGGTGACGCGGGCGGTGACGGCCGGGTCCTCGTCGGGCGCGCCGTGCGACAGGGCCAGGTAGCTGCCCGGCGCGAGCTGCGCCACCAGATGGCTGACCAGCTCGTACGGGCCCTGCTCGGCCGGTACGAAGTGCAGCAGCGCATTGAGCGACAGGGCGACGGGCCGGCTCAGGTCGAGCGTGTCGTGCAGCGCGGGCGCCTCGAAGATCGTCTCCGGGCGCAACACGTCGGCGTGCAGGTACGTCGCCCGCCCGGCCGGGGAACTGTGCAGCAGCGCGTCGGCGTAGGTGAGCACGATCGGGTCGTGGTCGACGTAGACGACCCGGGCGTCGGCCGCGGCGCGCTGCGCCACCTGGTGCAGGTTGGGTTCCGTCGGCAGTCCGCTGCCGATGTCGAGGAACTGGCGGATGCCGGCCTCGGCCGCCAGCCAGTGCGTGGACCTGTGCATGAAGGAACGGTTGGCCCTGGCCCACACCTTGGCCCGCGGCCACACCGAGAGCACCTGCTCGGCGGCCTGGACGTCCGCCGCGTAGTGCGTCTTGCCACCCAGGAAGTAGTCGTACATCCGGGCCGAGTGCGGCCGGCTGGTGTCGATGTCCTCGGACCGGAAGCGATATCCCGTCATCTGCGCTGAACCCCCGTAGGCCAGGCCGCCCGCCGATTCCCCGCGTACGGTTGCGGAGTTGGGCGGACGAACTCACTGGACGCTCACCCTACGTGGCCGCCCCGCGGGCGTTACGGGGGAGGGCCCGTGGCGCCCCAGCGGCCACCCCGCGGCCCGGCGGCGGCCCGTACCGGCGGGGCGTCCGGGCTCCGGAAGGCGGCGCGGTCCCCTCGCCAAGTCCCACCGGGGAATTGGCGGAGCGTCACCCTCCGCATCCGCCGACACCGCCCCGAGCTGCACGGACCTCGCGGCTGCCACTCGAAGCGCCGCCAGGACGCGGGTGCGACACCGCCGGCGCGCCGCCCGAAGTGCGGCCCCGGACGCCGTCGCCGACCCCCCGCCACGACCGGCCGTCCGGCCGCTCCCGGGTGACCAACTGGTGGGCCTCCGGAAAGAGTTGTGGATGACCGGTGAAATACGTACAGTCGCTTCCGTCGGACTCCGTCACATCATGGGATGTGACGGAGCCCTTTTCATCGTATGGGGGATTGAATGCGTACACGCGCATCTTTGGCCGTATTCGCCGTCGCCGGGATCACCGCGCTGACGGGGCTGACGGCGACGTCAGCACATGCGAGCGGCTCGGGCGACACCAAGATCACCAAGGTGGTCGTCAACGGCGGCAAGAACGTCGTGATCGGCACGAGCGGCGCCAAGACCTTCACGGTCGCCGTCACGGCCCAGGACAACTCGGGCATCAAGCGGGCCGACATCAACATCCAGGGCCCGTCATCCGGCTTCTTCCAGCCGACCAAGGCCGTCAAGTGCACCCCGGCCGGCAAGGCCGCGACCTGCACCGCCACCTTCACCGTCGACCCGCGGGTGGACCTGTACACCAACGCCCTGGCCGGCGTCTGGTACGTGGACACCTGGGTGGACGCCAAGGACGGTGACTTCTACACCACCGAGAAGGCCGGCTCCTTCAAGCTCCAGCGCGAGGGCAAGCTCACCGTCAACGCCTCGCCCGAGCCGGTCAAGAAGGGCAAGACGCTCACCGTCACGGGCAAGCTGACCCGCGCCCACTGGGACGTCTTCGGCGACAACAAGTGGGTCGCGCACGGCAACCAGTCGGTCAAGCTGGAGTTCCGCAAGAAGGGCGCCAAGTCCTTCACGACCGTCAAGACGGTCAAGACCAGCAAGAGCGGCGACCTGAAGACCACGCTCAAGGCGTCGGTCGACGGCGACTGGCGCTGGAACTTCGCCGGCTACAGCAGCCACGCCGCGGTCGCCTCCGGCGTGGACTTCGTCGACGTGAAGTAGTCCGACCGGCAGCAGACAGCGAGCGGGCCCGCGCCACCACCAGGCGCGGGCCCGCTCGTCCGTTTCGCTCGCCGCCCAGCGGACCGCGCCGGCGCGTTACGCCGGGAAGCGCTTGGCCACCCAGCGCCAGGCCACCTCAAGCAGCACGGAGGCCGCAGCGGCGATGCCGACCGCGGTCCACGGCATCGACGTGCCCACCAGCTTGAGCGCGAAGAAGTCCTGCAACCACGGCGTGACCAGCACGATCACAAAGCCCAGCGCCATCGTCAGGACCAGCCCGATCCGCCACCAGGTGTACGGCCGGGCGACGATCGCCAGCACCCACATCGAGATCAGGAACAGCGTCAGCGTCGCCGCACTGGTCTCCGCGTCCCGCGCCCCGTCGCCGGTGTAGACGTGCCGGGCGATCAGATAGGTGGCGAAAGTGGCGACGGCCGCGATCACCCCGGCCGGGATCGAGTACCGCATGACGCGCCGTACGAAGTGCGGCCTCGCCCGCTCCTTGTTCGGCGCCAGCGCCAGGAAGAACGCCGGCACGCCGATGGTCAGCGTGGACAGCAGCGTCAGATGGCGGGGCAGGAAGGGGTAGGACACCTGCGAGCAGACCACCAGCATCGCCAGCAGCACCGAGTACACGGTCTTGACCAGGAACAGGTTGGCGACCCGCTCGATGTTGCCGATCACCCGGCGGCCCTCGGCGACCACCGACGGCAGCGTCGAGAAGCTGTTGTTGAGCAGCACGATCTGGGCGACCGCGCGGGTGGCCTCCGAACCCGAGCCCATCGACACGCCGATGTCCGCGTCCTTGAGCGCCAGCACGTCGTTGACGCCGTCGCCGGTCATCGCCACGTTGTGGCCGCGCGACTGGAGCGCGCCCACCATGTCCCGCTTCTGCTGCGGGGTGACCCGGCCGAAGACCGCGCCCTCCTCCAGGGCGGCGGCCATCTCCTCCCGGTCGGCGGGCAACTGGCGGGCGTCCACGGTGTGCTCGGCGCCCGGCAGCCCGAGCTTGCCGGCCACCGCGCCGACCGAGACCGCGTTGTCGCCGGAGATGACCTTCGCGGCGACGTTCTGGTCCGCGAAGTACTGCAACGTCTCGGCGGCGTCCGGGCGCAGCCGCTGCTCCAGGACGACCAGTGCGACCGGCTCGACGCCCTCGGCCACCCGCTGATCGTCCAGCTCCCGCTCGGTACGGGCCAGCAGCAGCACCCGCAGGCCCTGCGTGTTGAGCTCCTCGATCTCCGCGAGCGCCGGATCGCCGGCGGGCAGCAGCACGTCGGGCGCGCCGAGCAGCCAACCGCCCGCCGCCCCGTCAGGGCCGGTGAGCGTGGCGCCGCTGTACTTGCGGGCCGAGGAGAACGGCAGCGCGGCGGTGCAGTTCCAGCCGTCCGGCGCCGGGTAGGCGTCGATGAGCGCCTGGAGGCTGGCGTTGGGCCGCGGATCGGAGGCACCGAGCGCGCCGAGCACCTGCCGTACGTACGCCTCGTCGCCGGGCCCGCCGGCCCGGTCTGCCCCTGCCTCCGACCTGCCGTCGGCGCCCGACCCGTCAGCCCCTGAACCGTCAGCCCCAACCGCCCCGCCGGCCTCACCAGCGCCGCCGACGCCGCCGGCACCGCCGTCCAGCAGGCGCAGCTCCGTGACGTCCATGCCGCCCTCGGTGAGGGTGCCGGTCTTGTCCAGGCAGACCACGTCGACCCGGGCCAGGCCCTCGATCGCCGGCAGCTCCTGCACCAGGCACTGCTTGCGGCCCAGCCGGATGACGCCGATCGCGAAGGCCACCGAGGTCAGCAGCACCAGCCCCTCGGGCACCATCGGCACGATGCCGCCGACCATCCGCCGCACGGCCTCGCGCCAGTCGTGGTTCTCCACCACGCTCTGGCTGATGACCAGGCCGATCGCGGTCGGGATCATCATCCAGGTCACGTACTTCAGGATCTGGCTGATGCCGCTGCGCAGCTCGGAGTGGACCAGCGTGAAGCGCGACGCCTCCTCGGCGAGCTGCACCGCGTACGCCTCCCGGCCGACCTTGGTGGCCGTGAAGGCGCCGCCGCCGGCGACCACGAAGGAGCCGGACATCACCGGGTCGCCGGGCCGCTTGAGCACCGGGTCGGCCTCGCCGGTCAGCAGGGACTCGTCGATCTCCAGGCCGTCGGCCTCCACCACCTCGCCGTCGACCACGACCTTGTCGCCGGGGCCGAGCTCGACCAGGTCGCCGAGGACGATCTCGCCGACCGGGACCTCGGCCGCCACCCCGTCCCGGCGCACGGTCGGCTTGGCCTCGCCGATGACCGCGAGGCTGTCCAGGGTCTTCTTGGCGCGCAACTCCTGGATGATGCCGATCGCGGTGTTGGCCACGATCACGAAGCCGAACAGCGCGTCCTGGATCGGCGCCACGGCCAGCATGATCACGAAGAGGATGCCGATGATCGCGTTGAACCGGGTGAAGACATTGGCCCGGACGATCTCGGCGGTGGAGCGCGAGGAGCGCACCGGGACGTCGTTGACCTCGCCCCGGCTGACGCGCTCCGCGACCTCGGCCGTGCTCAGCCCGGGGTGCCCCGGCGCGCGTGCCGCCGTCTGGGTGAGTGCGGAGGCCGCGCCGCCGTCCGGATCAGGTTCGTCGACTGCGGTCTCAGCCCGATAGGTCATGTCTCGACGGTACGGGGCGGAGCCGGCGGGCACCCCTTGAATTCGCCCCAAGAGGCGGTGGTAGTTCTCTCAACGAATCTCCACACCTCCGCAGCAACCCGACGGCCCTCCACTGCGTCCGCCGCCGCGTGACGACCGTCGCCGGCACCGGGCTGACCTGCGGGTTCGGGGCCGGTGTGGGGGTGTTGCGGCCGGCTGTCGGTGGGCCCCCGGCGATGTCGGGGTGACGGTCCGCGCGGGCCTCGTAACGGCTGGCGGGGCGGGGAGCGGCAGGTGGGACCGGGGACGGCGGGCCGACCGGCGACGGCGGTGCGGGGTGGCGGTGTGCGGCGGTGGCGTACCGGGGCGTGCCCCGGCGCGCGGGTCACGCGGGGTGGGCCGGCTCTGCGCCGTCCGCCGCCCGGGCCGCAGCCGCCCGTCGGATCGCCTCGTCGCGCTTGCGCACGTACCAGATGCCGATCAGCCCGAGCCCGCCGCCGGCCAGCGGGGCCCACAGCCACCACAGGTGCCCGTGGTCGTCGAACCAGCCGTAGAACGGGAGCTGGACGAGGAAGAGGACGAACCAGATCACCGTGCCGCCGGTGATGGTGGCGACGACGTTGCCCTCTAGCGGCTCGGGCGCCTCGTGCAGCGGTGTCCACTTCTTCATGCGGCCAGCCTAGTCCGTCGCCCGGACGGCACCCGGCGGCACCCGGCGCCGGGCGGTGGCCGTGGGAGATCCGGATCTATACCGGTCTACGCGCGGAGATAGCAATCTTCTCCTTGTTTGTTCATACTGCAACGGTCCGGTTTCGTCCGGTCTTACTCGTAGGAACATCCGAGTACGGGTGGGCGCGCAGCCGTCGGTACGGACCGTCGGTCGCGCGTCGGTCGTCGCCAGGACGGCCCACCACGTCCCCCCGGTGCCACCCCCGCCCCGCCTTCCCCCAGGCCCGTACGACTGAGGTCCCGCATGTCTTCCCCGGACACCGCTGCGGCGGACGCCGAGCAGCCGCCCCCACCCGCCTCGCGCAACGCCGTCGACCGGTTCTTCCAGATCTCCCAGCGGGGCTCGACCATCGCCCGCGAGGTCCGCGGCGGGCTGGCGACCTTCTTCGCGATGGCGTACATCATCGTGCTGAACCCGATCATCCTGGGCTCAAGCCACGACAAGTACGAGCACTACCTGGACAACGCGCAGCTCGTCACGGCGACGGCGCTGATGGCCGGGCTCACCACGTTGCTGATGGGCGTCATCGGCAACGTGCCGATCGCCATCGCCGCCGGCCTCGGCATCAACGCCGTCGTCTCGCTCCAGCTCGCCCCCAAGATGAGCTGGCCCGACGCGATGGGCATGGTGGTGCTCGCCGGTCTGGTGCTGATGATCCTGGTCGCCTCCGGTCTGCGGCAGCGCGTCATGGACGCCATCCCGGGCGGGCTGCGCCGGGCCATCGCGATCGGCATCGGCCTGTTCATCTCGCTGATCGGCCTGGTCGACTCCGGCTTCATCACCCGCAACCCGGACAAGGCCCACACCACCGTCCCGCTCGGCCTCGGCATCGAGGGCAAGCTCCAGGGCTGGCCGGTGCTGATCTTCGTGGTCGGGCTGGCGCTGACGTTCGTGCTGGTGGTCCGCAAGACCCGGGGCGCGATCCTGATCGGGATCACCGTGATGGCCTTCGTCGCCATCATCATCAACTCGCTGGTCACCATCCCGGACGCGAGCTGGGGCCTGGCCGTCCCCGAGGTGCCGGACAAGGTGGTGGACACCCCGGACTTCGGCCTGATCGGTGAGATCAGCCTGTTCGGCGGCTTCCACGAGGTCGGCGTCCTCACCGGCTGCCTCTTCGTCTTCACCGTGCTGCTGTCCGGCTTCTTCGACGCGATGGGCACCATCATCGGCGTCGGCGAAGAGGCCGGCCTCACCGACGAGAAGGGCCAGCTCCCCGGCATGGGCCGGATCCTGATGGTGGACGGCGTCGCGGTCGCCGGCGGCGGCTTCGGCTCCGCGTCGGCCAACACCTGCTTCGTGGAGTCCACGGCCGGCGTCGGCGAGGGCGCCCGCACGGGCCTGGCCAACATCGTGACCGGCGGCCTCTTCCTGCTCGCGCTGATCTTCACGCCACTGGCCAAGGTCGTCCCCTCGCAGGCGGCGACGCCCGCGCTGCTGGTCGTCGGCTTCCTGATCATGGCGTCGAACATCACCGAGATCGACTGGAGCGACGTCACGATCGCCATCCCGGCGTTCCTGACGATGGCCACGATGCCGTTCACGTACAGCATCACCAACGGCATCGGCATCGGCGTGCTGGCCTTCATCCTGCTGCGCGTCGCCACCAACCGCTGGCGCGAGGTGCCCTGGCTGCTCAACGTCGTCGGCGCGTGCTTCCTCGTCTACTTCCTGCTGCACCCGATCGAGGAGGCGCTGGGCGTGTAGTCCCCGCCCCGCCGCGCACCTCGTGGGCCGCGTCCGACCGTTCTCCGGCCGGGCGCGGCCCCGTTTGCGCAGGTGGCTCGTACGTGCGCGTCGCTCGTACGCGCGCGGGTGCGAGCGAGAGGCCCGTACGTGCAGGCGGTCGGGCGGGGGCGGTCGCGCGGCGGCGGTTCAGCGCGGGCCGGCGGTCGACGGTGTCGACGGGGCGCCCGGCTCGTCGTAGAAGGCGGCCGTTTCGTCCACGGATGCGTGAAAGCGTTCGTCGAAGTCTTCCCGGACGAGCGTCCTGACGACGTACTCCTGCACGCTCATGCCGCGCTTGCCGGCATGTTGCCTGATCCGGTCCAGCAACTCCCCGTCGATCCGCAGGCTGAGCACCTTTGATCCCATGCGGAACAGCGTCGCCGGGGGAGGGGCGTCGGTCGTCCGCTTTATGGCGCGAGATCACTCGTATGGGTGATTCGGACGCGAAACGTTAACGGGTTTTGTTAGGTAGTGTAATGAGTTACGCTAACTACATGCCTGATCTGACCGGCGACGACGCTGCCGCCGTGAACGCACTGCGATCCGCCGTGATGCGCCTCTCCCGGCGCCTCAAGCACCATCCCCTCACGGCCGACGGCGGCCGTGGCGGGCGGGTCGACGAGTCGCTCAGCCCGACCGAGATGTCGGTGCTCGGCACCCTCGCCCGCTGTGGTTCGGCCACCCCGGGCGAGCTCGCCCGCAGGGAGCACGTCCAGCCGCCGTCGATGACCCGCATCGTGGCACTGCTCGAAGCCAAGGGACTGGTCAGGCTGGAACCACATCCCGAAGACCGGCGACAGAAGGTCGTCTCCCAGACGGAGCGGGCGGAGGCGATGCTGGAGGAGAGCCGCCGCAAGCGCAACGCCTGGCTCGCCGAGCTCGCCGGACAGCTCGACGAGGACGAGTGGGCCACGCTGCGCGCAGCGGCGCCGGTCCTGGAGAAGCTCGCCCATCTGTGACCCATCCCGGCGTGCGCCACCGCACGCCGGCCCGACCCCACCGACCCCGCTGGCTCGACCGGCTCAACCGGTTCCGCTGGCTCAACCGAGTTCCACCCCGCCCGGCGACACCGGGGCCGGCGAACACCCGGCCCCGGCAGCCCCCGCCGGACCGCACTGACGCCGACCCGGCCCGTACGCGACACCGGGGAGCACGGCCCACCAGGGCCGCGCCGCCGCAGGACACGTACGGACGCGTACGCACCGGCACGGCCGCGTACACACAGGTACGCACACGTCACCAGCCGACGACCCGATCAGGGACCGCCCCGCCGGACGGCCCCCCGATACGAAAGGAGGCGAAGCCGCTTTGAGTACGGGACCCGGAGCAGACTCCGCACCCGCACCAAAACCGACCACGACGCAACCCACCCCACCGGGCCGCGGCAGCACGTTCAGTTCGCTGAAGATCCGCAACTACCGGCTCTTCGCCAGCGGCGCCGTCATATCCAACACCGGGACCTGGATGTCCCGGATCACCCAGGACTGGCTGGTGCTCGGGCTCACCGGCTCCGCCACCGCCGTCGGCATCACCACGGCGCTCCAGTTCCTGCCGATGCTGCTCTTCGGCCTGTACGGCGGCGTCATCGCCGACCGCTACCCCAAGCGCAACATCCTGCTCTTCACGCAGGCCGCGCTCGGCCTGTGCGGCTTCGCGCTCGCCGCCCTGACGCTCAGCGGCCACGTGCAGGTGTGGCACGTCTATCTGATCGCGTTCCTGCTCGGCATGGTCACCGTCGTGGACACGCCCGCGCGGCAGGCGTTCGTGATGGAGATGGTCGGCCCGGACGACCTGCGCAACGCCGTCAGCCTCAACTCGGCGAACTTCCAGTCCGCGCGCCTCATCGGCCCGGCCGTCGCCGGTGTGCTGATCACCGCCGTCGGCAGCGGCTGGGCCTTCCTGCTCAACGGGCTGTCCTTCACCGCGCCGCTGATCGGCCTGCTGCTGATGCGCACCAGCGAACTGCACCACGTCGAGCGCGCCCCGCGCGGCAAGGGCCAACTGCGCGAGGGCCTGCACTACGTGGCGGCCCGCCCCGACCTGCTCTGGCCGATCGTGCTCGTCGGCTTCATCGGCACCTTCGGCTTCAACTTCCCCATCTGGCTGACCGCCTTCGCCGACGACGTCTTCCACGCCGGGCCCGGCACGTACGGCCTGCTGAACACGTTGATGGCGGCCGGTTCGCTGACCGGCGCGCTGCTCGCCGCCCGCCGCGGCACCTCGCGGCTGCGGATGCTGGTCGGCGCGGCGCTGCTGTTCGGCGTCCTGGAGGTCGCCGCCGGCCTCGCGCCGACGTTCTGGGTCTTCGCCGCCCTCATGGTGCCGATCGGCGTCTTCGGCCTGACCTTCAACGTCACCGCGAACAGCAGCGTCCAACTCGCCACCGACCCGGCGATGCGGGGCCGCGTGATGAGCCTGTACATGATGGTCTTCGTCGGCGGCACCCCGATCGGCGGCCCGCTGATCGGCTGGGTCACCGACACGTACGGGGCCCGCATCGGCTTCGTCGTTGGCGGTGTGATCTCCGCACTCGCGGCCGTCGTGGTCGGCCTCGTCCTGGTACGCGTCGGCGGCCACCGACTCCGCGTGGACCTGCGGCGCGGCCAGCGCAGGGTGCGGCTGGTACCGCGTACGGCGGGTGGCACGGGGCCTGCGGGGGCTGTTGCCGACCCGGCCGGGCCGCCGACGTCGGAGGCGCCGGTAGCGGCGCCGGCAGCGGCGGCAGCCCCGGCAGCGGCGGCAGCCCCGACAGCGGCGGCGGTGGGGGCCGGCGGTCGGGCCACGGTCTGATCGGCCTGGGCCGCCCCGCCGCGGTGCGCCCCGCCTCGGC
>NZ_JBLIWA010000032.1:0-59979 GCF_047525675.1 Streptomyces sp. 796.1
CGCCGGGGCCGCGCCCCGGCGCGTACGCACGGCACCTTCGGCACCCGCCGCCGCGCCCTCGTCCACGCGCGGCGGGCGCACCCCGCACGGCCGGTGGCGGCGGGACTGGCGATATCTCGCCCCTTGACCGCGTCCCGTCAACCGTCAACCATGAGCGGGATCCGGGCGGCCACCGCCCACAGCACACCCCCCACCCGTCGCTCTGGAACCCCCCTGGAGTGCACCTTGCGACTGCGCATCCGCGGCCGGCGCACCACCACCGCCGTCGCCGCCCTCATCGCCCTGGCCCTGGCGGCCCCGATCGCGGCCGAGGCCCACCAGCCGACCGCCGCCCGCACGACGGCGACGGCCGACGCCGAGCCGATACCCCACCAGTACGAGGTGCGCGACGTCCGTACCGCGGCCGAGCGCACCCTGATCGCCGGCACGGGCGCCACGATCGACACCGCGCGCGGCACCACGACGGTCATCACGGCCCAACCGGAGGAGCTGCGCCAGGTCCACGCACTCGGGTACGAGACGAAGGAGCTGCCCGGCCCGCCGCGGCGCGGTGGCCCGGCCGCCAAGGCCGATACCCGGGACTTCCCGGCCGACGACGCCGGCTACCACAACTACCGCGAGACGGTGGCCGCGATCGACGCGGCCGTCGCCAAGCACCCCGACCGGATCGCCAAGAAGGTGATCGGCACCACGGTCGAGGGCCGGAGCATCCACGCCATCAAGATCAGCGACAACGTGGCCCAGGACGAGGCGGAGCCCGAGGTCCTGTTCACGGCGCACCAGCACGCCCGCGAGCACCTGACCGTGGAGATGGCGCTGTACCTGCTCCGCGAGTTCGGCGACAAGTACGGCAAGGACGACCGGATCACCAAGGCCGTGGACGGCCGCGAGATCTGGATCGTGCCGGACGTCAACCCGGACGGCGGCGAGTACGACATCACCGGCGGCCAGTACCGGATGTGGCGCAAGAACCGTCAGCCCAACCAGGGCAGCACGGCCGTCGGCACCGACCTCAACCGCAACTGGGCGCACAAGTGGGCCTGCTGCAACGGTTCGAGCCCCAACCCACGTGCCGACGACTACCGCGGCTCCGCGGCCGAGTCGGCGCCCGAGGTGAAGGTGGTCGCCAACTTCGTCCGTAGCCGCGTCGTGGGCGGGAAGCAGCAGATCAAGGCGGCGATCGACTTCCACACCTACGGCGAGTTGGTGCTGTGGCCGTACGGCTACACCTCGGCCGACACCGCCCCCGGCATGACCCAGGACGACCACAACGTCTTCGCCACGTTCGGCAAGCAACTCGCCTCCACCAACCGCTACTCCCCCGAGCAGGCCAGCGACCTGTACGTGACGGACGGCTCGGCCGACGACTGGATGTGGGCCACGCAGAAGATCTTCACGTACACCTTCGAGATGTTCGGCGGCAGCGGCGGCTTCTACCCGCCCGACGAGGTCATCGAGCGCGAAACCAGCCGCAACCGGGAAGCGGTACTCCGCCTGGCGGAGAACGCGGACTGCATGTACCGGGTGATCGGCAAGGAACAGCAGTACTGCTCGGCGCGGTAGCCGGGCCGTGAACGCGGCGGGGCTCCGGCGAGTGCCGGGGCCCCGCTGGGCGTTGGGCACGTCGGGCGTTGGGGCGCCGACCTGGGGTTGGGGTGGGGCTCGGGCTTGGGCCGCCCGAGGCTTGCGGGTTGGGTTGGGCGCCGGGCCCGGGGGCGCTGGGGCCGCTCGGCGCCGGGCCCGGGATCAGCGCCGCGTGTCCCGGGCCGCCGACCAGCCACCACCGCTGCGGCCGACGACGAGCCGCAGGTGGTGGGCGCGCCAGGCGCTCAGCACCCAGGCGGCCGGCAACTGGAGGCCCAAGAGCGCGAAGCTGGCCATCACGAACGCGTCATCGACCGGTGATTCGGCCCCCGTCCGCCACGCCGCCAGGCCGTTCCCCACCAACAGGACCAGCAGATACAGGCTTCCGTCGACCAGCGGCACGCGCCACGTCGGCAGCGGACTGTCGATGCGGCGGGCCAGGGTGAGGGCGAACGCCGTGACGGCCGTCAGGGCGTGGACGAGCGGGTCCGCCACCCAGAGCGAGAACCAGGCACCGAGTCCGCCCGCAGCCACCGACCAGGCGAGGTCCACCCCGGCACCGACCAGCCATGCCCCGACGGCGACGGCCAACGCGTACGAGAGGGCGGTGCGCCAGGTGACGGTCATGTCGCGCGCTCCATCTGGGCTGGCCCCTGTCTCCCCACGAGGGTTGCCGCTGCCGCCTGACCTTATCCCGGCCGTACGCTCCCCCACCGTCGGCGCCGGAGTGGGAACCCGGGTCTTCGAGTCCCCTGCCTGGCCCGTCGAGACGGCGTCCGGATTCGCAGCGGACGAGGAGGGCGATGCTGGCCGTGCGGCGTGCCGGCGCGTCGCCGTCTACGCCCCGCCCTGGGGATAACCCGACCCCCCAACTGGGCCCCCGGGCCACCCCGCTCCGGGTCCCGGACGGTTGGTCAACGGATGGGCGGGCCCTCGATCATGGACGTATTCAAGCCGCCCCGCGGGCACCACCGGCCGGGGCGGGAAGCTCGTCCGCGGGTCATCGAGAAGGCCAGCGAGCAGGCCGTCAAGAAGGTCCGCGCGAAGGCCAGCAACAAGGTCAGCAAGTCAGCAAGTGGTCAGTAGAAGGTCGGCAAGAAGGCCATCAAGGGGGAACAGTGAATCGTTCGGATAAGCACAGCGTCGCGCGTCGTACGCTCCTCGCCGGTACGGCTGCGGCCGGGGCAGGTCTCGCCTGGGGAGCGGCCGGCAGTGCCGCCGCCCGCGGGCACGGGTCAGGGAACGGCCAGCTCAGCCAGCACGCCGTGGACGCGGAAGTGGCCCGCCGTACGGCCGACTTGATCGCGCTCCGCCGCGACCTGCACAGCCACCCGGAGCCGCCCGGCCAGGAGCAGCGCACCGCCGGCGTCGTCGCCCGCGAGCTGCGCGCGGCGGGGCTCGCCGTACGGGCCGGTGTCGGCGGGTACGGCGTCATCGGCGTACTGCGCGGCGCGCGGCCGGGCCGGACCGTCGCGTACCGGGCCGACATGGACGCGGTGCCGCCGAAGGACATCATCGGCGGCGGCACCGAACCGGCTCACCTGTGCGGCCACGACCTGCACACGACCATGGGCATCGGCATCGCCCAGGTACTCGCCCGGCTGCGGCGGGAGCTCAGCGGCACCGTCGTCTTCGTCTTCCAGCCGGCCGAGGAGGCCCTGTCGGGGGCCGAAGCGGTGCTGAAGTCGGGCGTGTTGCAGCGGCTCGGCGTATCGGAGATCCACGCGCTGCACTGCGGCCCCTTCCCGGTCGGCCAGTTCGCCACCACCGCCGGTTACGGCATGCCCGGGCAGGACAAGGCGGAGCTGACGGTCACCGGCCCGGACGCCGTACGGGAAGCGCAGCGGCTGGCGGCCGAACTCGGCGCTCTCGCGACGGTTCCGATGCCGAAGGGCGATGCCGATCTGGAGCGCATCGTGGCCGATTCGCTGGTGCCGAACGGCCCGCTGGCCACGTTCGTCTCGCTCCAGGCCAGGGCGCGCGAGGCGACGGTGGGCGTGTCGTACCGCTGTTGGCCGCAGGAACGGTACGCCCAGGTACGCGAGGACATCCGCCGCACCGCCGCCCGCTACCCCGGGGCGCGGGTCCGCTTCCCCGGCGACCCGTTCCCGGCCCTGGTCTGCCCCGAGCGCGAGGGCCGCGCCCTGGTCCGGCACCTCAGGCACACCCTGGGGCGCGCCGCGGTGACCCCGCTGCACACCGCGTTCCCGCCGTTCAGCGGCGAGGACTTCGCCCTGTACCTGGACCACGTCCCCGGCACCTTCACCTATCTGGGCGTCCGCACCCCCGGCACTCCCATCACCGCCAGCTATCCGCACTTCACGACGTTCGTCCCGGACGAGCGGGCCATCGCCCTGGGCGTACGGACGATGAGCACGTGGCTGGGGCGGCGGAGCTGCGGGGGGTGAGGGGGCGGGCTGATGGGACGGTACGGGCTGCGCGGACACCGAGCGTGGGGCGGGGTACGGGCCCGACGGGGCCAACTGCGGTGCGGGGAGCCGGTGGGGGCACCCCCGCCGGGCCCCGCAGCACCCCCTAGGACACGGCCGCGAGCCCCCAGCCACCACCTCCCGATATATCCAGAACGTCATGATGTGACCAACATCTGCACAAAGATCTGGTACGGGACCGCGGGGCCCTGAGATAACTGCACAACGACCGAGCAACGACTCGGTGTCGGCGGCGGGGCTCCCCGGGCGGAGCCCCGCCGCCGTCGTCGAGCGACCCGTACCGCAGAAAGGCCCCCCATGGGCACGCGCACGATCCGCCGCACGAGCGTGGTCCTCCCCTGCCCCCTGGCACCCGACCGCTACCTCCCCCGCGTCACCTCCCTCAGCGACGGCCACGGCCACCTCGCAGCCTTCCGCTACACCGCCGCCGACCTGCGCGAACTCCATCTCCTCGACACCGACTTGCAGGACGGCCGGATCAGCGGACTGCGCACCGAACGCACCAGGCTGGAGAAGCTGCGCATCGACTCGGTGCAGTTCAGCGGCTGCGACCTGGCGTCCCTGCGCTGGTCCGACAGCCGGCTCTCGCGCACCGTCTTCCGCGACTGCACGCTCGTGGGCGCCGCACTGGACGACCTCACGCTGGACAACGTCTTGTTCGAGAACTGCACACTGGACTACAGCGTGCTGACCCGCATCCGCTGCACCGGCCCGGTGATCTTCTCCGCCTGCTCCCTGCGCGAGACGGTCTTCGCCACCGCCGACGCCCGCACGGCCCTGCTCGACGGCTGCACCCTGTGGCTGACCGAGTTCGACGGCGGCACCTACCGCGGCCTCGACCTCCGCGGCAACGACCTCTCCCGCATCCGCGGCCTCTTCCACCTCCAGCAGATCGTCATCGACCGCACCCAGACGACGCAGTTGGCGGAGGCCCTGGCGGTGGAGCTTGAGGTGGGGTTCGGGGATGGGGGTGGGGGGTGGAGGGGGTAGGGGGTGTGTCGGGGCCGTGGGCCCTGGATTGGGGGTGGGGCGAGCCAGCCCCCAGGGGCGCGGGCCCAGCGCCCCACCCCACCTCCACACCGCCCCGTGCGCTACCCCTCCCCCCGCCCCCGGCACTCCTCCTTCCGCTCGATGACGAACGCCGGGGTCGCCCCCACCGCGGCCCCCAGCCCCGCCGTGAGTGCCGCGTCCGTCGCGCACGCCTGCTCGGCCGTTGCCCAGCGTCGCCGGTGCGCGCAGTCGCGCTCGTGGGCGCACAGGCATTCCGGCACGTCGATGACGTCCGCGTCCGTGCACCAGCCGCCGTCCAGCAGCAGGATGATCTCCGCCGGCGCGTCCTCGTCCGCCGGGTATTCGTCCACCGCCAGCACCCGTCGGGCCTTTGGCGACGTCAGCCCCAGCGCGCCCGCCACCCTCGCCGCGGCCTCCGCCAACTGCTCACCGGGCCGTACGACCACGCCCGGCGGCTCCCACACCGTGTGATCACGGGCCAGTTGTACTTGCAGGACGTCCGGCCACCCCTGGGTCACGTCCATCGGGTCGTCCGGCACCTGCGGCTTCCACACCAACAGCACCACCCGTAACCTCAGCGCCCCGCTCATGCCCCGCCCTCCAGCGCCGCGTTCTCCCACACCTCGGCCAGGTCAAGGCCGCATTCCTCCGGCGACTTCCCGTTCGCGGTCATCGCCCCCGCCTCGGCGTACCCGTCCGACCACAGGTATCCGCCCGTTCCCGCCAGGTCGTCCACGGCGCACTGCACGTGCCGCGCATTGGGCCGGATCTCGTTCCGCAGCGCGGCGTCCATGTCGAACAGCGAGTTTTCGTACGCGAGTTGAAACTCACGATCCGATACGGGCCGCCATGCGGCGTTCTCCCCCGGCCGCACCCCGTCGGCGAGGAAGAATCGCAGTACGACTCCGGCAACGGTGTGGATCTCGTGTTCGCCGGTCAGTACGTAGTGCAGGGCGCGGGTGTATCCCGCGGGAAAACCGGTCTCCCCGTCCACGCCGGACGGCGGGGGCACGTCACCGGGGCAGACCTCGGACACGTCACTCATCGGGGCACCTCCGTGCGGGCGCGACGGTTCGCGGGCCGGCAGGAATCGGCGGTTCAGCGGAATGGTGACGGTGAGCCCTGATGGGCTTTGCGTGCTCTCGGATCATGAGCAGTGTTCATTCCTCACAACGGATATCAACAACGTGACCGCGACGCAGCGGAATTGACACGAATGGCCATACGACGCCAACGCCGAACACGGTCACGCATGGCGACCAACCCCCTACAGAATTGCCTCATGCGCACTACGCTCACAACCAGCGCCCCGGGACCTGCCACCCGGAGGTCACACCACGCACGAGGAGGTCACAGGGGATGAAGCTGCACGAGGCGGCCGTGTCGGGTCAGAGCGCAACGGCCTGCACCCTCCCCGGACGACACCTCAGACGGCTACGCGAGCGGGCCGGGCTCTCCCTCCGCGCCCTCGCAGCAGAACTGCACTACCCCCACTCGTACATCGGACGGGTCGAGCGACACGAGCAATTGCCGTCCGAAGCGCTGGCCGACGCATTGGATGACTACTTCTCGACATGCGGACTTTTCGCCGACGCGCTGGCTGCAGCTCAGGAATGGTTGGCAACCAAGCACAACTACAACTGCCGTCCCCTCGAAGCCAAATGCGTCCGACTTCAGGTGTTCACCAGCAGTCTGGTGCCTTCGCTCTTACAGGTCGAGGATTACGCGAGAGCGCATTTCTCCCTAGGACTTCAGCAGAAAGAACTGCCAGACCTGGACGCGCGCGTAGCGTCTCGACTGACCAGACAACGGCTGCTCGACAGCCCCGACCCACCGCAGTACTGGGCAGTCATGGATGAGTCAGCTTTGCGGCGCCTGGCCTCTGATCAACACATCATGGCTCGACAACTCAAGCACCTACTCCTTGTCGCCGAACAGCCGCACATCAACCTCCAGGTTCTGCCATTCACCGAGCCGTTCCACCCGCTCATGGGCGGCAGCCTCACTCTGCTCACCATGGAGAACGGCGCTACAACCGCCCTCGTCGAGAGCTACCGCACCAGCGAAGCCGTTGACGCCCCGAGACTCGTCGTTGATCTCATGCACCAATTCGATGTGGTGCGCGCGCAAGCCCTGACCCCATCCGCCTCTCTCGACCTCATCCGCCACTACGCGGCAGAAGGACGGGCCCCCGCCCCTCCGGCATGACCCCCAGCACCAACCAGCCCGCCGCCAAGGCCATGACCGCAAGGCACCCGCCCTCAGGCGCGCCCCGGGACGGGGTCGCACCACGACGCCCCCCGCGCGGCCGGCCAGATCGGCCGCGCAGGGGGCGGGCGGGACAGCAAGGCTAAAAGGGGTAAGTCCGCGCTCACTTCTGCGCGATGAGGCCCGGCGCAGCCGAGGTCACCAGGCGGTCAGCGGCGGGGGCCTGGGCCCAGCGCGGCTTGGGCACCGTGCAGCCGGCCTGGTTGAGGTCGAGCACGTTGCCGGGGCCGAAGCAGCGGGTGAGCTGGTACGTCTGCTGGGCGTAGCCGATGCCGCGGCGGACCGTGACCTGGCCGTTCTGGTCGACCTCGCACGGGTTGTTCATGGTGCAGCGCTGGCCCGACTCGTTGATCGTGTTGTTGACCGCGACCACCTTGCCGCTGTTGGCGTCGATCACCGGGGAGCCCGACGTGCCTCCGATGACGTTGCACGGCGAGGTGTAGCGGACCGAGTCCTTCCAGGTCCAGTTGCCCTCGCGGAGCTGGTTGACGAAGCCGTTGACGTTGCAGGTGTACGTCCGCTTCCAGTAGCCGGAGACGACCTTGATGGTGGCGCCGGAGGTGGGCCGCTCGGCGGACAGTTCCAGGGCGTTGACGTTGTAGCGCTGCTTGATCTGCGCGTACGTGGCGTTGACCTGGTAGATCGCCGCGTCCGTGTCGGTCATCGTGCCGTAGAGGAGCTTGCTGGCGCGCACCGTGCCTGCTGTGCCCGCGCTCGCGTTCAGCAGCGTGAAGCTGCGGCTGGAGGGCTGGTTCACCAGCACCTGGCCGGCGCCCGGCATGCCGCCTTCCAGGCAGTGGCCGTTGGTCAGGACGAGGGCCGGGTCCTGGTCGGTGGAGCTGGGCAACTTGACGACGGAGCCTGAGCAGTTGCTGAGTGCCACCGTGCCCTCGTACGTCACGGCGTTGAGCTTGGGGGTCGCCGCAGCGGGGGCTGTGCTGCCCGCCCGGGCCGAGGCGGTGTCCGTGTCCTGCGCGACGGCGGACGAGGCGCCGATGCCGGCGACCAGCGAGCCGCTCAGGGCCAGGGCCGACAGCGCACCTATGACGGTTCGGTTCACGTGGGGGATTCCTTCCCTCAGGAAGTGCCGCGAATTTGTCATGCGCATTCTGAACGCGTCAACTCCACCGGGCAATCACGTGACCGCAATCTCGAAAAAATGGCGGGTTCACACCAGCTCCACATGTTGACCGGGCCATGCCAGAACCGAAGACTGTCCCCGGCGCCCCACGCCGTACGGCGCTCCGTACGCCGCACCGGGCCCCGCGTCCGCTCGTACCCCCGCGGGCGCGGCACGCCGCACGTCGCACTACTGGACACACCCCACCCAGGAGACCCCCATGCGACTACGAACCAGGGGCCGGCGGACCACCGTCATCGCCGCCCTGCTCACCCTCGCCCTCTCCGTGCCGCTGGCGGCCAACGCCGACGACGCGGGCTCCGGGTCGCACGAGGCCACCCCCACCACCCAGCGCGCCCAGGCCGCCGACACCACGCGGCAGTACGAGGTCACCGGGCCCGACACCGTCGCCGAGCGCACCGAGGTGGCCGCCACCGGCGTGGTCATCGACGCGGTGCGCAAGGGTTCCATCACCATCACCGCGGACCCGGCCGGGCTGCGGCAGGTGCGGCAACTCGGTTACGAGGTAAAGGAGTTGGCCGGGCCGCCGGTGCGCTCCGGCGGCAAGGAGGCGACGCCGCGCGACTTCCCGCCCTCCGACTCGCGCTACCACAACTACGCGGAGGCGACGGCCGAGATCAACGACCGGGTCGCCAAGAACTCGAACATCATGAGCAAGCGCGTCATCGGCAAGTCCTACCAGGGCCGGGACATCGTCGCGATCAAGATCAGCGACAACGTCGGCACCGACGAGGCGGAGCCCGAGGTGCTGTTCACCGCGCACCAGCACGCCCGCGAGCACCTGACCGTGGAGATGGCGCTGTACCTGCTCCGCGAGTTCGGCGACAAGTACGGCAGCGACGCGCGGATCAAGAAGCTGATCGACAGCCGTGAGATCTGGATCGTGCCGGACGTCAACCCGGACGGCGGCGAGTACGACATCGCCACCGGCTCGTACCGCAGTTGGCGCAAGAACCGGCAGCCGAACGCCGGCGCCACCGGTACCGACCTGAACCGGAACTGGAACCACAAGTGGGGCTGCTGCGGCGGCTCGTCCGGCAGCCCGACCTCGGACACCTACCGCGGCCCGCAGCCCGAGTCCGGGCCCGAGGTGAAGGTGGTCGCCGACTTCGTGCGCAGCCGGATCGTCGGCGGCAAGCAGCAGATCAAGACGAACATCGACTTCCACACGTACAGCCAGCTCATCCTGTGGCCGTACGGCTACACCACGGCGGACACCGCGGCCGGCCTCACCCAGGACGACCGGGACGCGTTCGCCACCATCGGCCGCAAGATGGCGGCCACCAACGGGTACACCCCCGAGCAGTCCAGCGACCTCTACGTCAACGACGGGGCGATCGGCGACTGGCTCTGGGGCAACCAGAAGATCTTCAGCTACACCTTCGAGATGTACCCGGGCCCGGGCGGCGGGGGCGGCGGCTTCTACCCGCCCGACGAGGTCATCGAGCGGGAGACCAGCCGCAACCGCGAGGCGGTGCTGATCCTGCTGGAGAACTCCGACTGCATGTACCGCTCGATCGGCAAGGAGCAGCAGTACTGCTCGGCTGGCTGACGGATGGGCGGCCGGCGGGTCGACTGGCTCGGCTGACCGCCGGGCTCGGCTGACTGGCCGGCCGCCAGGCCCGGCGGTCGGCCCGCCGGCTCGTTGGCCCGCCGCCCGCACCGCATCACACCGCACCGCATCACAACAGACGCGGCCGGCCCCGGCATTCGGCAGTGTGCCGAACACCGGGGCCGGTCGCGCCGGGTTGCCCGCCGGCTAGATCACCAGGCTGAGCAGGGCGGCCATCACGAAGCCGACGACCGAGAGCACCGATTCGAGCACCGTCCAGGACTTGAGGGTGTCGCGCTCGGAGATGCCGAAGTACTTGGCGACCATCCAGAAGCCGCCGTCGTTGACGTGCGAGGCGAAGATCGAGCCGGCGGATATCGCCATGATCACCAGGGCGAGGTGGGCCTGCGAGTAGTCGCCGTCGGCGAGCAGCGGCGAGACGATGCCGGCCGTGGTGACGATGGCCACCGTCGCCGACCCCTGCGCGACCCGCAGCACCAGCGAGATCAGCCAGGCCAGCACGATGACCGGCAGGCCCGCGCTGTCGAAGGCGTCGGCGAGCGCCTGGGCGACGCCGCTGCCCTTGAGCACCGCGCCGAACACGCCGCCGGCGCCGACCACGAGCAGGATGTTGCCGACCGGCTTGAGCGATGCGGTGGAGACCGTCTCCAGCGACTTGCGCGACCAGCCGCGGCGCAGCCCGAGCAGGTAGTACGCGAGCAGCAGCGCGATGGTCAGCGCCACGAAGGGGTGGCCGAAGAACTCCACGACCGAGCGGCCCGTGCTGGGGTCGAAGGCGATGGAGGAGAAGGTCGCGCAGAGGATGAGCAGCAGCGGGGTGCCGATGATGGCGAGCACCATGCCGACCGGAACCGGCGCCTCCACGGCACCCGAACCCGCCTGGTCGCCGGCCCCGTCGGCGCCCGTACCACCGGCGCCTCCCTTGCCGGCGCCTCCCTTGCCGGCGGAGCCCGTACCGGCGGAGCCCTTGCCCGCCGCGGCCCTGTTGGCCCGCTGTTCGGCGAGGACCGCGGCCTTGGCCTCCTCGGCCGCCTCCAGCATGTCCTGCGGTACGGGGACGAAGACGCGGTGGCCGATCCAGGCCGCGTACGCCCAGGCGGCGAGCACCGCGGGGATGCCGCAGACCACGCCCATCAGGATGACCCAGCCGAGGTCCACGTCGAGCAGTCCGGCCGCGGCGACCGGGCCCGGGTGCGGCGGCAGGAACGCGTGCGTCATGGACAGGCCGGCCAGCAGCGGCATGCAGTACAGCAGGATCGACTTGCCGCTGCGCTTGGCCGCCGCGTACACGATCGGCGCCAGGACGAAGATGCCGACGTCGAAGAAGACCGGGATGCCGAAGATCAGGCCGGTCAGGCCCATCGCCAGCGGTGCCCTGCGCTCGCCGAAGAGGGTCAGCAGCCGGGCGCTGAGCGCCTCGGCGCCGCCGGAGACCTCCAGGATCGCGCCGAGCATGGTGCCCAGGCCGATGATGATCGCGACGTGGCCGAGGATGCCGCCCATGCCGGATTCGATGAGCGAGACGGCGTCGGACTTCTGCACCGTGCCGAAGAGTTCGGTGACCGAGAGCCCGGCCGCCAGCCCGACCGCGATGGAGACCGCGAGCAGCGCGACGAAGGGCTGGAGGCGCACCTTGATGATCAGGAAGAGCAGCAGGGCGATGCCGAGGCCGGCGACGGTCAGCAGACCGGCGGTGCCGTCGATGAGCAGCAAGAGACCACCGGTGTGCGGCGGCGTCTCGGCCGCGGGTGCGGCAGCGAGAAACATGGGAACTCCGTTGTTTCCAGGGGTCGGTCGGGTGAAGGGATCGGAGGGGCGCGCCCCGGCGGCCGAACGCCGGCGACCGGGCTGCGCGCTCCGGTGAACGGGGGGCGCGAGGTGTGGGGTGTCACGTGCCTTGAGGTGGAGCGGTGGGGTGTGACCGCGGGGACCGGTGGGCCGCCACGGGTGGTGCGGTACGGAAGGTGCCGCCGAGGATTTACGGCAGGTGTCGCGGAGGGGTTGCAGAGGGTGGGCGGACGCGCCCCGCCCGATGGGGGCGGGGTATCGGGCCTGCCGGTCTTGGATGCGTACGCGCCGTGGTCAGCGGCGGTGGTGCGCGGGGGTGGTGCGCCGGGGCCGGTTCGCCGGGTGCGCGCCGTGGTCAGCGGCGGTCTCCGGGGCCGGTCTCGCGGCGACGGGGCCGGGCGGCGTGCTCGACGGGGCACGGCGCGGGACCCCGGTCCGGGGGTGCGGTGCGTACGGAGTGCACGCGGCGCGGGCAGCGACAGGACGACTCACCCACCCGCCCCGGGTGGCCACCAACCAGCCTGTTTTAACAGGCGGTTGATGACCGCGAAGGTCGGATGCGGCTGCTGGTCAGGCTGCCGACGTGAGGCTGCTGGAGCTGGTGCGGCTCGTACGGTGGTGCGGTGGTGCACACGGCCCCCGCGGTGTGCGCGGGCGCCGGGGAGATGCGGGCGGGAAGCGCGCCCTTCCCGCCCCCGGTGTGGTGGGGCGGGGCGGGCGGTCCCGGTGCCGCGGGCCCCTGGTCGGGGGTGGCCCGAAGGGCCCGCGGCGGCGGGGCTCAGCCCAGTACGGCCAGTGCGTCGATCTCGATGAGCAGCCCGGCGGGCAGGCCCACGTAGACCGTCGTACGGGCCGCCGGGGCCTCCTTCAGGTCGGCGAAGTACTCGTTGTAGATCGCGTTCATCTCGGCGAAGTGGTCGACGTCGGTGAGGTAGACGCGCAGCATCAGCACGTCCTCCCAGCTCGCGCCGCCCTCTTCCAGGATCGCCTTGACGTTGGCGAAGGTCTGGAGGGTCTGCTCGCGCAGCGTCGGCCCGGCCGGCGTCGGGGCCTGGCCTTCGACCGCGGGCAGGAACCCGACCTGGCCGGCGACCTGGAGGATGTTGCCCTTCCGCACGCCGTGCGAGAACTTCGCCGGCGGCGCGGTGTGGGTGGCGGGCGTGATGGCCGTCTTCTGGAGCTTGTCGCTCATGCGGGGGCTTCCTCTGCTTTCACTCTGGTACACGGACGGGTCACACCATCCCGGCTGGTCCGGCCGGTTCGGCTGACGCGCTTCATTTCATCTGGATCGGCCGGGGCCCGTACGCATGCGCGCGAGGGCACGGGCACGGACGCCGGTACGCGCGCGAGCGCGGGCGCGGGCGTTCGGTAACGGGGGGCCGTAGCCGGTGGAGCCGTGGACGAGGGTCATTGGTGCCGTCCCGAATACTCGCGGGTGATCGCGTCGGCGGTGTGCCGGACCAGCGGGAGCAGGGTCAGCAACTCCTCGGCGGTGACCACCACGTTGGGGGCCGAGACCGAGCACGCGGCGACCACCCGGCCGTCGGCGCCGCGGATCGGCGCGCCCACGCAGTTGATGGACTCCTCGTGTCCGCCCAGGTCACTGGCCCAGCCCTGGTCGCGCACCTTGACGAGTTCGGCCAGGAAGGCGGCCGGGCCCGGGGTCGAACGGGAGGTGTAGAGCGGGTATTCGAGCCGTTCGGCGATGGCCCGCCGCTCCGGTTCGGGCAGGTCGGCGAGGAGGAGCTTGGCGACGGCGGCCACGGTGATGGCGACCGGCTTGCCGATCCGCGAGTACATCCGGACCGGGTAGCGGCTCTCCACCTTGTCGATGTAGAGCACCTCGTTCTCCTCGTACACCGCGAGGTGCACGGTGTGCCCGCACTTCTCGTTGAGGGCCACCAGGTGGGGGTGGGCGATCTCGCGCACGTCCAGGTTCTCCACGGCCTCCTGGGCGAGCGCGAACAGCCTGGCGCCCAGCCGGTAGCGCTGGTCCTGCTGGCGGTAGACCATGCCGTGCTCGTGCAGCGTGCGCAGCAGCCGCAGGGCCGTTGACTTGTGGACGCCGAGCCGCGTCGCGACCTGCTCCAGGTTGGCCGGGCCCGCCGCGAGCAACGGCAGGATGCTGAGCGCACGGTCAACGGTCTGACTCATCGGTTACGTACCTCCGGGTTAGGTACCCCTACGGTAGGTACCTCCGGAGCGGCGGCCTCTCCCCCGTCGGCGTGCGCGCTGCCGTGAGCCGCCGCGTCCGCGCCGTCGTGCGCCGTCGCACTCGTACGCGCGGGGTCCCCCGCCCCCGTCCACCCCGCCGCGAGCCGCAACGCGCCCCACGCTTCCGGGTCGAGGGCGGCCAGCCGGTCGGCGTGCTCCCGGGTGGGCGGGGAGGCCAGGTCGCCGGGGACGGTGAGGGCCGCGGCGGCCAGCAGGTGGCCGTGCCGGATGCGGGCGAAGACCGGCAGCCCGCGCAGGGTGGCCGAGAGGAAGCCGGCGGCGAACGCGTCGCCCGCGCCCACCGGGGCGACCACGTCCACGCGCAGCGCGGGCGCGTACGTCACGGTGTCGCCGGGGGCGCCACCGGGAACGGCGGGGGCGGCACCGGGGGCGTCGGGGGCGGAGCCTGCGGCCCCCGCTCCCCCGTCCTCGCGCGCGAACACCGTCACCCCCTCCGCACCGTGCTTGACGACCAGGACGGCGGGTTCGGGCAGGGCGGCGCGGATGGCGGCGGGGCCGCTCAGGCCCCAGGCCGCCTCCGCCTCGTCCTCGCCGACGAAGACCAGGTCACAGCCGCGGGCGAGGTCGGCGAGCAGTTCGGGGCCCGGGGCGCCGGCCGGGGCGGCTGCGGCCCGCGCCCGCCACAGCCCGACCCGGTAGTTGACGTCGAAGGAGACCAGCGGACGGCCGGGGGCCGGCGTGGTGAGTTCGCGCAGCAGGGCCAGGCAGTCTTCGGACAGCACCGCGGTGATGCCGGACAGGTGCAGCACCCGGCCGCCCCACAGCGCCGCGCGGTCGAAGCCGCCGGGCGTCATCGCGGCGGCGGCCGAACCCGCGCGGTAGTAGACGACCTCGGAGCCGCCGGCGGGCGCGGCGGCGTCGACCGACCGCTCCCCCGCCGTACGGAAGTAGATGCCGGTGGGGCGGTACGGGTCGCGCTGGACCGCTGCGGTGTCCACGCCGGACGCGGCGATGGCCGCCACCAGGTGGTCGCCGAAGCCGTCGGCGCCGACCCGGCTCACCCAGCGCGCCGCGTGGCCGGAACGCGCCAGCGTGCAGGCCACATTGGACTCGGCCCCGCCGATTCCGCGGTCGAAGCCGGGCACGTCGGCGAGTCGGCCCGGTTGCCGGGGAACGAACGTGACCATGGACTCGCCGAGGCACACGACATCGACGTCCGGGCTGCTCGCGGCTGCGGTCACGATGGCTTTCGCTCCTATCGCACGGTCTGCGGTCTCCGGCCGGGCCCCCGCCCGCCCCGCCGCGCCCACCGCTCCCGTCCCGGGGGCGCCGGTCGGGCCCGTACGGGTGGTGCGGGCCGGTGTGGCTGGCATGGCTGGCGTGACAGGTGGGGTCTGGCGTTTCGGTGGGCGGTTCGCACCGTTGACCCGGCGCTTGCCGGGATGTTAGACAGCAGTAAGCGATATACGCAATGGATGTTGCAGTATATGCAACACAAACTTTGGGGGGCTCGATGGCCACCGAGAACAGCAGGGGCGTGGACCCGGTCGCCGCGCCGACGACGCGCCCCGCCGGGACGCACCCCGAGACCGACGGCGGCGCGGCACGCCACCAACCGGCACCGGCACCCAAGGCGGGCCAGACCGCGGGGGCGTCCGCCGGCCAGGGCCACGACGGCGCGGCCCCCGACCGGCACGCGGCCGACGACCACGCCGCGCCCACCGCCGCCCCGGTGACCTCCGCGATCGCCCACCCGATCACTTCCCCCGCCGCCGACGCCGCAGCCGCCCGGCTGCGGCGGGTCCGCGAGGCCGTCGCCCGGCTGGCGGACGAGCGCGTGGACCACCGGTTCAAGGGGCTGCCGCCGGACGCCGAAGGCGACACCGTCGGCGCGCTGGCCGCCGCCCGCCGCTCGCTGTTCACCGGCGGCTTCACCACCCCCGTCCTCGCCCTCTCGGCCGATTCCGTGGCGCACAACCTGACGCTGATGGAGCAGTACGCCGAGCGCCACCAGCTCGCCTTCGCCCCGCACGGCAAGACCTCGATGGCGCCCCGGCTCTTCGAGCGGCAACTCGCGCACGGCGCCTGGGGCATCACCGCGGCCGTCCCCTCGCACGTCCGCGTCTACCGCGCCTTCGGCATCCAGCGGATCTTCCTCGCCAACGAGGTGGTGGACCCGGCCGCGCTGCGCTGGCTGGCCGGCGAACTCACCGCCGACCCCGACTTCCGCTTCATCTGCTACGTCGACTCGCTGCGCGGCGTGGAGCTGATGGACGCCGCCCTGCGCGCGGCCGGCGCCCGCCGCCCGGTCGACGTCGTGGTGGAACTCGGCGCGGGCCCCGGCGCGCGCACCGGCGCCCGTACCGAGGCCGAGTGCGAACTGATCGCCGACGCGGTCGCCGAGGTGGGCACGTTGCGGCTGGTGGGCGTCGCCGGGTACGAGGGCGAGGTGCCGCAGGCCGACGGCGCATCCGTGCGCGCGTGGCTGCGCCGGCTGACCGCGCTGGTCGTCGCGTTCGACCGGGCCGGCAGGTTCGGTGCCGAGCCGGCGGAGATCGTGGTCAGCGCGGGCGGCAGCGCCTGGTTCGACGCGGTGGCCGACGTCTTCGCCGAACTGCCGCCGCTGTCGGGACCGGCCCTCAAGCTGCTCCGCTCGGGCGCGTACGTCTCGCACGACGACGGCCACTACCGCGAACTGACCCCCTTCAACCGGGTCCCCGCCGAGGGCGCGCTGCACTCCGCCTTCCGGCTGTGGTCGCAGGTCATCTCGCGCCCCAGCGGCGAACAGGCGTTCCTCAACGCGGGCAAGCGGGACGCCGCGTACGACCTGCACCTGCCGGTCGCGCAGGTGGTGCGGGACGCCAGGACCGGCGAGATCAGGCCGGCCGACGGGATCACCCTCACCGGCCTGTCCGACCAGCACGGCTGGCTGCGCACCGAGCCCGGCACCCGGCTCGAAGTCGGCGACTGGGTCGGCCTCGGCCTCTCCCACCCGTGCACGTCCTTCGACAAGTGGCAGCTCATCCCGCTCGTCGAGGCGGACGGCACGGTCTCGGACCTGATCCGCACGTTCTTCTGAGCCGCACGCTCTTCTAGGCACGGGCCGCCTGCCGGTACGGGGCGTCTCGCTGATGCCGGCCGCCGGCCCCGCACCCCTCCCGGTACGGGCCGCCGGCGCCGGCCCCAGCCCCACTCCGGTACGGGCCGCCGGCCCCGACCCCACTCCGATGCGCGCGCGGCCCGTCCCGGCGCTGCGGGCCCGCACCCCTTCCCGTACGGGCCCGCCGGCGCCACACTCCCCCCCCCACCACCACCAAACACACCCACCACCCACCACCGGCCCGCGAGGAGCACCCATGGACCTGGTCATCCGCGACGTCCGCGTCATCGACGGCACCGGGGATGCCTCCTACCGGGCCGACGTCGCCGTCGACGGGGGCCGCATCGCCGCCATCCACCGCGCGACGGACGGCGGGCCGCGCCCCAGCGCACGCCGCACCCTGGAGGCGGACGGCCTCGCGCTGGCCCCCGGCTTCATCGACATGCACGCCCACAGCGACCTGGCGCTGCTGCGCGACCCGGGACACGAAGCCAAGGTCGCCCAGGGCGTCACCCTTGAGGTCCTCGGCCAGGACGGCATCTCGTACGCGCCGGTCGACGAGCGCACGCTCGCCGAGGTGCGGGCGCAGATCGCCGGCTGGAACGGCGGCGGGCCCGGCACCGACGACATCGACTTCACCTGGCGCAGCGTCGGCGACTACCTGGACCGGCTCGACACCGGCTTCGACGGCCAGGGCATCGCCGTCAACGCCGCGTACCTCATCCCGCAGGGCACCGTGCGGATGCTCGCCGTCGGCTGGGAGGACCGCCCGGCCACCGCGGCCGAGCTGGACCGGATGCGCGAACTGGTCGCCACCGGCCTCGCCGAAGGCGCCGTCGGCCTCTCCTCGGGGCTCACCTACACGCCGGGCATGTACGCGTCGGATGCCGAGCTGACCGAGCTGTGCCGGGTGGTCGCCGCGCACGGCGGCTACTACTGCCCGCACCACCGCTCCTACGGCGCCGGCGCCCTGGAGGCGTACGCGGAGATGGTGGACCTCACCCGGGAGGCGGGCTGCGCGCTGCACCTGGCGCACGCCACCATGAACTTCGGCGTCAACGAGGGCCGCGCCCCCGAACTCCTCGCCCTGCTCGACGGGGCGCTGGCCGGCGGCGCCGACATCAGCCTGGACACCTATCCGTACACGCCCGGCTGCACCACGCTGGTCGCGCTGCTGCCCAGTTGGGCGAGCGAGGGCGGGCCCGAGGCGATCACCGCCCGGCTGCGGGACGCGGAGCAGACGGCGCGCATCCGGCACGTGATGGAGGTCGAGGGCGCCGACGGCTGTCACGGCGTGCCCGTCGACTGGGACACCATCGAGATCTCCGGCGTCACCCGCCCGGAGCTGACCGACACCGTCGGCAAGACGGTCGCGACCATCGCCGCCGAGCGCGGCGAGGAGCCGTTCACCACCGCCCACCGGCTGCTGCTCGACGACCACCTCGGCACCACGATCCTCCAGCACGTCGGCCACGAGGAGAACGTCCGGGCGATCATGCGGCACCCGGTGCACACCGGCGGCAGCGACGGCATCCTCCAGGGCGAGAAGCCGCACCCGCGCGCGTACGGCACCTTCCCGCAGTACCTCGGCCGGTACGCGCGCGACCTCGGGGTGCTCCCGTTGGAGGAGTGCGTGGCGCATCTCACCTCGCGCCCCGCGGCCCGGCTACGGCTGCCGGATCGAGGCTTGGTCCGGACCGGATACCGGGCCGATCTGGTCCTCTTCGATCCGGAGACGGTGGCCGCCGGATCGACATTCGAAGCCCCGCGCACCCTTCCGACCGGTATTCCGCATGTGTTGATCGATGGCCGCTTCGTCATCCAAGACGGACGCCGGACCGACGTCCTCGCGGGCCGTTCGGTGCGCCGCACCCCCGTCGGCTGACGGGGCCCGCGGGGCGGTCGTCCGGGCCGCCCGGACGTGGCGAGAAACACCGAGCGGGTCCCGAAATGCGCCCGTATGGTGGCCCGCATGCAGGTGATCCAGTCAACCAAGCTCGCCAATGTCTGCTACGAAATCCGTGGCCCGGTCCTAGAGGAGGCCATGCGGCTTGAGGCGGCAGGACACCGCATCCTCAAGCTCAACACCGGCAATCCGGCGCTCTTCGGTTTCGAGTGCCCGCCGGAGATCCTGGAGGACATGCTCCGCTCGCTGGGCAGTTCGCACGGGTACGGCGACGCCAAGGGCCTGCCGGCGGCCCGGCGGGCGATCGTGCAGCACTACGAGACGCAGGGCATCGACCTCGACGTCGAAGACGTCTATCTGGGCAACGGCGTCTCCGAACTGATCCAGATGGCCATGCAGGCGCTGCTCGACGACGGCGACGAGGTGCTGGTGCCGGCGCCGGACTACCCGCTGTGGACGGCCGCCGTCTCGCTGTCCGGCGGCACCGCCGTGCACTACCGCTGCGACGAGCAGTCGGACTGGATGCCCGACCTCGCCGACATCGAGCGCAAGATCACCGACCGCACCAAGGCGCTGGTGGTGATCAACCCGAACAACCCGACCGGCGCGGTCTACGACGACGAGATGTTGCGCGGCCTGACCGACATCGCCCGCCGGCACGGGCTGTTGGTCTGCTCGGACGAGATCTACGACAAGATCATCTTCGATGGCGTCCGGCACACGCCGACCGCCGCCATCGCCCCCGACCTGCTCACCCTCACGTTCAACGGGCTCTCCAAGAACTACCGGGTGGCCGGTTACCGCAGCGGCTGGATGACGGTCTGCGGCCCCAAGTCCCACGCCGCCAGCTACATCGAGGGCCTGACCATCCTGGCCAACATGCGACTGTGCGCCAACATGCCGGCCCAGCACGCGGTGGCCGCCGCCCTCGGCGGCCGACAGACCGTCAACGACCTGGTCAAGCCGGGCGGCCGACTCCTCGAACAGCGCGACGTGGCGTACGAGATGCTCACCCAGATCCCCGGCGTGACCTGCGTCAAGCCCAAGGGCGCGCTGTACGCGTTCCCGCGGCTCGACCCGAAGGTCTACAAGATCAAGGACGACCGTCAGATGGTGCTCGACCTGCTCAGGGCCGAGAAGATCATGATCGTCCACGGCACCGGCTTCAACTGGCCGGAGCCCGACCACTTCCGCCTGGTGACCCTCCCCTGCGCGAAGGACCTGGCGGACGCGGTGACCCGAATCGGCGACTTCCTGACGGGGTACGCGCAGCCGTAGGGGGTGGCGCGCCTTGGGGTGGCTCGCCTTGGGGGTGGCTCGCCTTGGGGTGGCTCGCCTTGGGGTGGCTCGCCTTGGGGGTGGCTTGCCTTGGGGGGCGCTCCGCGCGGGGTGCGGTTGCGCTCCGCGGGGGCGGGTGGCGGTGCTCCGCAGCTAGGCAGGCACCTCACGGTGGGGGTGGGCGCTCCGCGCGGGGGCGGATGGCGGCGGCTCAGTAGCCGGGTTGCGCTCCGCGCGAGGGTGGGGCCGAACAGGCCGAACCGCGTGCCGGACCGTAGGTCACGCACCACCGGCGAGCACACCCGGCCCGCCCCCGCTACTCCGCGCCGGAGGCGGGGACGGGCGCGGAATCAGTGACGGCGGCCGGGGCCGGGGCGGAGGCCGAAAGCCGCGCCGTGATCCGGTCGAACAGTTCCGTCAGCGGCTCGCTGACCTCGCGGCCGAAGTCGGTGAGCCCGTACGTGACCTGCGGCGGCGTCGTCGGCTCGACCTCTCGCCTGAGCAGACCGTCGTCGACCAGCGCGCGCAGGTTCTGGGCAAGCATCTTCTCGCTGACGCCCTGGATGCTCTCGCGGAGCTCGTAGAAGCGGAGATCGCCGTTCCGTAGGGCGATCAGGACCCAGATGCCCCATCTGCTGGTCACGTGATCGACCATGTCCCGCGCGGGGCAGTCCGTGTGAAACACGTCATACCGCTCCGCGGCCCCGACCCCTCTGCGCTGCACGCCTCCCACCATGTCATGAGCTTACCTTTTGGTACGTCCTTACCAAGAGTTAGCCCCTACTCCTAGCGTGCGGATCACCGAGCACGTCCGACGAAGGAGTTACTCATGATCGTGGTGACCGGGGCCACCGGGAACATCGGCCGGCCGCTGACGCAGGCGCTCGCCGAGGCTGGCCAGCAGGTGACGGCGGTGTCGCGGCACGCGGCGCCGGTGCCGGACGGGGTCCGCCACGTCACGGCCGACCTGACCGACCCGGCCTCCCTCAGGCCCGTACTGTCCGGCGCGAAGGCGCTCTTCCTCCTCCTCTCCGGCGACCTGCACGCCGCGGGCGCAGCCGCCCCCACCGACCTCGTCCGCGAGGCCGTCGCCAGCGGCGTGCGCCGGATCGTCCTGCTCTCCACGCTGGGCGTGGTGACCCGCCCGTTCGGCCCCACCCGGGTCGCGATGCGCGCCCTGGAGGACACGGTGCGGGAATCCGGCGCCGAATGGGCCGTACTGCGTCCCGGCGGCTTCGCGTCCAACGCCCTGTGGTGGGCCGATTCGGTCCGCACCGAACGGGTCGTCGCCGCACCCTTCGGCGACGTAGGCGTACCGATCATCGACCCGGCGGACATCGCCGCGGTCGCGGCGGCCTGCTTGCAGGACGCCCAACACACGGGCAATACATACGAGTTGACGGGCCCCGAGGTGATCACCCCGCGCCAGCAGACGCAGGCCATAGCCGAAGCGCTCGGCGCCCCGGTGCACTTCCAGGAACTCACCCGCGAGGAGGCCAAGGCCGGCATGACCCAGACGATGCCGCCCGAACTCGCCGACGACACCCTGGACATCATCGGCGCCCCCAACCCCGCGGAACTCCGCATCAGCCCCGACGTCGAACGCGCAACGGGCCACGCCCCACGCCCGTTCGCGGCCTGGGCTGGCCGCCATGTGGGGGCGTTTCGCTGAGTCGGGGGCGGCCCGGGGGCTGGGCCTGGGGGTGTTCCGCTGAGTCTGGGCCCCGGGGGTTGCCGGGCTGGCGGTCGCCGCGTACGCGCGCCGGCCGCCCCCGGGCGCCGGGACCCCGCTAGCCCAGCCGCAACCGGTGCAGCATGAGCAGCGCCGCCACGGCATTCGCGGACCTGACCTCGCCCCGGCCCACGAGGTCGGGCACCGACGCGAGCGGCACCCACTCGCGCCGCGAGGACTCGAAGTCGTCGTCCGGGTCACCCACGCGCTCGGCGCCCTGCGCCCAGTAGACGAGGTGGCGGGAGGTGGAGATACCCGGCTGAGGGTCCACCGTGAGCAGATGCCGCATGGCCCCCGGGCGCCACCCGGTCTCTTCCTCGCACTCCCGGGCCGCGGCCTCGGCCGGGTCCTCACCGGCCCCGATGCCACCGGAGGGCAACTCCCAGCCCCACGCATCGGTGATGAACCGGTGCCGCCACAACAACAGGACCTCGTCCGCCGCATTGACGACGGCGGCGACGGCCACCGGCCGCAGCCGGATGACGGTGTGGTCCAGGTGCCGACCGTCGGGCAGCTCGACGTCAGCCATGTTCACCGTGACCCAGGGGTTCTCGTAGACGGTGCGCTCGCCCAGGTTCTTCCACTGCATGCGGGTTAGTCTGCCGCCATGCTTCGCGCAGTGGTCTTCGACGTCGGCGAGTGCCTGGTGGATGAGACACGGGAGTACGGCACGTGGGCCGACTGGCTCGGCGTTCCGCGGCACACCTTTCACGCGCTGTTCGGCGCTGTCATCGCCCAGGGCCGCGACTACCGGGAGACGTTCCAGGAGGTACGGCCGGGGTTCGACCTGTACGCCGAGCGGGAGCGGCGTGCTCGGGCCGGACAGCCCGAGCACTTCGGCGAGGAGGACCTGTACGCGGACGTCCGACCAGCGCTCGGCGAGCTCCGCCGTGCCGGCCTGTGGCTGGGCATCGCCGGAAACCAGACCGTCCGCGCGGGCGCTATCCTGCGTGAACTCTTCACCCCGGACGTGGACTTGATCGGCACCTCCGACGACTGGGACGCGAGCAAGCCCGACCCCGAGTTCTTCCGCCGCGTCGCCGAAGCCGTACCGTTCGACGCGGCCGAGACGCTGTACGTCGGCGACCGCGTGGACAACGACATCGCCCCGGCCCGACAGGCGGGCATGCGCACCGCACTGATCCGGCGCGGCCCCTGGGCCACGATCCAATGGGAGACCGAGGACGCGCGCAAGCTCCCCACGTTCCGGGTGGAGAGCCTGCGTGAGCTCGCTGCCCTGATCGAGGGCTTCACCGACTGAGGGCGCTGACGGTCGTGCCCCAGTCGTACAGGCGGTCGTCCAAGGCTCGGACGCATGGGGATTCCCACAGCGAGCACCCGCTCCAGGTCACGCACCCCCACGGGCTGGTCATCTAATTCGTGGAGTGGGTGACTCGGGTGGCACCCGAGGGCGCGTGAGGTGGGGTACTGATGGGAAGCCGGAATCAGTACGCGCAGGCCCCCTCCGTAGGTGCGGGAGTATCTCCCCCACACGTGATCACGCGAAGGGCCGCCCCCGTGTCCGACAAGTCATCCAGCACGGCCGCCGCGCCCGCCGCGCGTAGCTGGGCCGCTCCCGCCCGCCCCGTCGCGACGCCGATGGACCGCACCCCGTTCGCCACTCCACCCCGTACGTCCGCCGGAGTGTCACCCAACAAAACGGCCTGGTCAGGGCGCACACCCGCCCGCTCCAAGGCGATGCGAACCAGTTCCGGGCGCTCCTCGGCATCCTCTCCGAACGCCGCAACGTCGAGATCCATGTACGCGTCCAAGCCGAAGGCGGCGAGCTTGATCACGGCGGCTTCGCGGACGTTGCCCGTCACCGCCGTCTGCCGGATTCCGCGTCGCGCCACAGCCGCCAACAGCGACGGCACGCCAGGGAGCGCGCATCCGCGCTCGCGCAGGTCAGCAGCGTGCCGTACGTGCGCGGCGCCCAAGGCCCGCGCGAACTCCGCGAACATCTCCACCGAGTCGGGCAGTTCGTGCATCCGGGCCGTCTCGCGGAAGATCACCGGCTCCGTCAGCCCATCGACACGCACCTGCTCACGCATCGTCACGCCCGTCACCTGATCGAATGCTTCCGCCCACAACTCCCGCCCCACCCCCCGGGTGTCCACGAGGGTGTGGTCGATGTCCCACAGAACCAGCAGCCCGACCGGCATTTGCTGTCATCACCTCTCGGAGGGCCCTAACCTGGGCCCAGAAAACCTGGCGCGGAGGCTGACATGGTCGCACCCGATCTACCTATCGGCGACAGGATCAGGCACCACCGAGGCTCCCGGCGACAGGACGTCGTGGCGGGGCTGGTTGGCATCGCCCCCGACTACCTGTCCCAGATCGAGCGCGGCAAGAAGCTGCCCTCGCTACCCATCTTGTACGCCATCGCCCGAGAGCTCGGCGTATCGGCAGCCGCCCTCCTCTCCGCCAGCCCGCCCACCGACGGCCAGGACTCCGACAACACCGGGCCCGGCATCGTGCAGGCCCTCATGGGCTACGGTCCCCCGCGCAGCGCACCAGCCAGTCATCCTGACGACCTATACGAGCGCGTAGCAGCGGCTTGGCAAGCCTGGCAGGGCAGCCCAACCCGATTCACCGACGTGGCGCCACTGCTGCCTGATCTGATCTCTGACGTCGAGCACCTAGCCCGGTCACTGCGCACGCCTGCCGATGCCCCATTGCGACGTGAGGCGCTGCGCGCATCCGCAGACCTGTACTTTCTGCTCCGCTCCTATCTACGGCGAACGGGTCGCCCCGACCTGTCGATGATGGCGGCAGATCGCGCGGTTCGGGCGGCTGAGGATGCTGACGATCCGCTACGCATCGCCGCCGCACAATGGAATCTGGGGCACGCACTGCTCTCCTCACACGAGGTGGACGGCGCTGAACAGGTGGCACTGCTAGCAGTCGACGCACTTGCCTCGGCGCCGTTGCGAGGCGATGAACGGGTTGCGATGACCGGCGCGCTGCACTTGGTAGCCGTCGTTGCGGCGGCCCGCCGACGGGACTGGTCGGCTGCACGTGACCGTCTACGTAAGCACGCAACGCCGGCGGCGCGGCAATGCGGCGACGACAGCAACATCATGTGGACGGTGTTCGGCCCAACCAACGTGGAACTACACATGGTCAGCGTTGAGTTGGAGGCAGGCGAAGCCAGCGAGGCCCTGCGCATGGCCGACGAGATCAACACTCGTGCGCTACCCAGCATCGAGCGGGGCGCAACTTTCATGTTGGAAGTCGCGCGTTGCTACGACCTGCGCCGCGAAGATGCCGCCGTGCTCCTGCATCTGTTGGAGTTGGAAGAAGTAGCTCCGGAAGACCTTGCGCGAAATCCCATGGCGCGGGATCTGATTCGAGGAGTGCTGAGGCGCGCCAGGGCAATGCACGCGCGGCAGGCTCAGCGGCTCGCAGAACGAATTGGCGTGCTGTGACAGAGCTGCTGGGTCGACCGAACTCTCAGTTCGGTTAAAGCGCCGCAGCGGATTCTACGGTCAGTCATCAATCGATCACCCTTAATGACGCCGGAGGCTGCGCTGTGCCGACCGAAGCCGGACGAAACACCCCCTACGCCTGGGTCCCACCCAACAACAGCACGAACTGCTCGCGCGTCGGGGAGTTCAGCCGGCGCCCCCTCGCCCCGTGCCGCCCCCTCACCCCCGCGAACCACCTCGCCGACGCCATCGCCACCCACCACCCCGGGTGGGCCCGATGATCGCCCTCGGCTGGACCCCACCCCCGTGCCACCACCCCGCGCTCCTACCAGCCGGCCGCCAGTGGGACGCCATCCGCACCTCACTCCCCATCGCCACCCGCGCCTTCCCGTACCTGCACGGCGCAGAGACCTGCGCCAGCATCATCGACCGGCGCGCCCACACCGCCGTATGGCTCATCCCACCAGGCCAGGCGACCAACGCACCCTGGGAATGGTGGCAACGACTATCCCCCCACGTCGCCGCCTTCCCCCTCGCACCCGAACCCACCCACATCGCCTACATCGGCGTACCACCAGCCGCCCGACGCGGCGGCCCCGGCATCCACTGGCGACGACCGAACGGCTGGACCGGCCGATACGTCGTAGCCGACACCGAACTCCTGGCCCGCGCCCTCGCAGCAGCCGTCACCAGCGTCCACGGACCCGACGCCCTGGCCCGCCAATGCCGCGTCTGCCGACAGACCGTGCCCCACACCCACGCCGTCACCGCCATCGGCACACCCAACGCCACCGACCACCGCCCACGACGCCTCATCGCCCACCGCGACTGCGCCCGCGGCATGACCATCGAGGGCCAGCCATGACCCGCAGCCTCCACCGCTACGTCACCATGCACCTCGCCCCCGACCCAGACGCCGACCCCTACACCGTCCGCGCCACCTGCGGCACCTGCGTCGAACGCTCACCCGCACCCGACCCCCAGAGGACCATCAGCCAGCAGTACGAACAGGCGATGCAGTGGTGCAACGACCACGCCGCCACCGACCACCCCGACGGACGCCACCTACGCTTCGTCTCCACCGCCACCGTCCACTGGCGCGTCACCCCCTCCGAAGACATCGGCCCAGAAGCCCCCTGAACAGGGACGACGACCTTGCCCGCCGCGTCGGCACCTGGCACCTACTCGGACTCGCGGAGCCACCCCCACGCACCGCGCGGGAAGGGTCCGGCGCCACTAGGGTGGCACCGCAGTCCGTGAGCAGAGACGAGGGAGGAGATCCGGTGCGACGCCGTCAACTCCTGGCCGGTCTGGCCGGAACCAGCGCCGGCGTGGCGCTTGGGGGGCCGGCCGCCGCGCACGCTCCGGCGCGGCCGAGCCTGTCCGGGCTGGAGGACCTGCTGCTGCATCGGCAGCCCCCGGCCGCGGTCGAGGCCGACGCCACGCTGGACTCGGTCACCGCCGCGGTGCGCGCCTGCCGGCTGGACTTCAGCGGCTGCCGCTACGACCGTCTCGCCCGCGCCCTCCCGCAGCGGATCGCGCTCGCCCAGGCGCTGCGTACGAACGGCCGGCCGGAGCAGGCGGCGACCGCGGTCGCCGGGCTCTACAACACCGCGACCCGGCTGTGCATCAAGCTCGGCGAGGACGGCATGGCCGCCGTCACCGCGGACCGGGCCCTCACCGCGGCGCTCGACGGCGGGGACGTCCTCGCCATCGCGGAGGCCCACCGGATGGTCTCCTCCGCCTGGCGCCGGCAGGGCCACTACGCCCGCGCCACCGACGTCGCGGTGGCCGCCGCCGAACACCTGGCCGGCGACCGCACCGCCGACGTCACCGAGCGGCTCTCCGTACAGGGCAACCTCTACGCGACGGCCGCCTACACCGCCGCGAAACAAGGTGATCGGCACACCGCCCACGCCCTCATCGCCGAGGCCCGGGCGACCGCCGGCCGGCTCGGGCACGACGCGCTCCTGCGCGGTACGGCCTTCGGCCCCAACCAGGTTCTCCTGCACCAGGTTTCGGTCAGTTACCTGCTCGGTGACGCGGGTCAGGCCATCGAGCAGGCCCGGCGCATCGATGCCGGCACGCTGCCCACCGCCGAGCGCCGGGCCCGCTACTGGATCGACGTCGCCCGCGCCTTCGACCAGTGGGGCAAGCCCGACCGCTGCTACCGGGCCCTGCTGGCCGCGGAGCGAGCGGCGCCGCAGGAAGTGCGCCGGGACTCGGTTCTGACCATCACCACCGGGCTCCTGCGGCACGACCGCGCCCTGCCCGACGTCCGCGCCTTCGCCCGCCGCGTCGGCGCCCCCACCTAACCAGCCCCGCCACCACCCCGTCACCACCCCCGTCCCCCGTCACAAGCCGATCGGCCGCGCCCCCGTCGCCCCCGCCGACAACTCCCACAGTCGGGCCGCCGATTCGGGGGCCACCGCGTACGCGCGGACGCCGCCGGCGTCCATCGGGGCGGTGGGGGGCGAGACGCGGGCCACCTCGCAGTCCTCCAGATAGAGGCCGCCGAGGTCGGTGAGGAGTGGGGAGGTGGCCGCCCACAGGCCGGTGGCGGCGCCCTGGGACGGGGTCTTGAAGTCGGGGCCGATCACCTTGCCCTGGGCGTCGATCCAGCCGCGGTCGATCTGTTCCTGTTGGCTCAGCTCCCGCTGGAGACCCGTGATGATCTTGCCGGGGTGGAGGGCGAACGCCCGGACGCCGTCGCCCCGGCCGAGGGCGTCCAGGTGCACGGCGAACAGCGCGTTCGCCGTCTTCGCCTGGCCGTACGCGAGCCACTTGTCGTAACCGGTGCGGAAGTGCGGGTCGTGCCAGCGGATGTCGGTCAGGGTGTGCCCGGCGGAGCTGTTGACCACCACGCGCGCGCCGCCGGCCGCGGCCAGCAGCGGGTAGACCTTGCTGACCAGCGCGAAGTGGCCGAGATGGTTGGCCGCGAACTGGCTCTCCCAGCCGGGGCCGACGCGCCGCTCCGGGGTGGCCATCACGCCCGCCACCGCCAGCAGCAGGTCGATCCGGTCGAGCCGGTCGGCCAGGTGCGCGGCGGCGGTGCGCACGCTCGCGAGGTCGGTCAGGTCCAGCGGGACGACCTCACAGCGCGGTACGTCGCGCAGTGCGGCGCGGGCGGTCTCGGGGCGGCGGGCCGGGACGATGACGCGCGCCCCGGCGGCGGCGAGGGCGCGCGTGGTCTCCAGGCCGAGCCCGGAGTAGCCGCCGGTCACCAGGGCGGTCCTGCCGGACAGGTCGAACCCGGCCAGCACCTCGCTCGCGGTGCTGGCCGCGGAGTGGGGCGATCCGATGGGCTGCTGCTCAGGAGTGCTCATGGCGCCGAAGTTACGATCTAGAGCGAGGTCTAGATCAAGTCTTAGGCTGCCTTGCATGAGCAGCGGGAGCACTGACGAGAGCAGCGACGGGAACAGCGGTTCCGCCGCGTCCGCGCAGCCGCTCAGCATCGGGGAGGTCGCCGCGCGGACCGGGCTCAGCGTGCACGCGTTGCGGTTCTACGAGCGGGAAGGGCTGCTGGTCGGGCCGGTGCGCCGGAGTTCGGGCGGGCGGCGCCAGTACGCCGCCTTCGACGTGGAGTGGCTGCTGATCTGCGTCAAGCTGCGGGAGTCGGGCATGCCGCTCGCCGATCTCAAGCGCTTCGCCGCGCTGGTGCGGCAGGGCCCGGGCAACGAGGCGGAGCGGCTACGGCTGCTCGACGCCCACCGGCTGCGCGTCGACGCGCAGATCAGGGCGCTTGAGGAGTGCCGTTCGGTGATCACCTGGAAGGTCGGCGTGTACGCGGAACACCTCGCCCGCGGCGCGGCCGGCGGCCTCTGGGACCCCACCGCCACCTGACCCCCATCCCACCCATCACCCACCCATCGCCGCGCCGAGGTGCGGCGCGAAGTGCTCGGCGACCTCCGCGGCCACGGCCGCCGCGTCACGCGTTCCGTCGACCTCGATGACGCGGATGCCCAGGTGGCGGGCGTTCCGTACCGCGTCATCGGCGATCAGCCGGTCCCGGGCGAGGCGGTTGGCCTGGGCGCGGGCCGGATCGCTGACGGGGGCGTTGAGGGTTCCCGCGCGCGGGAGGGTGCGGATCTGGTGCTGGCAGAACTCCTCGGTGGGGACGAGGACGACCATCCGCCGGAGCGAGTCGAGCAGCGGCGCGACCAGTTCGGGGCGCAGCCCCCACCCCTCGGCGACCGCCGGCCGGCCGGTGGACAGGGCGCGCAGGTCGTCCAGTGCCCACTCGAAGCGGACCGGGAAGCCGGCCAGCGTCTCGGCGGCCATCTCCGCCGGGGTCCGGTTCGTCCAGACGTGGTCGGGGGTGGGGTCCGCCACGGGCTCGCCCAGGGCGACCCGCCGCGCGATCCGGCGGTCCTGATGGCCGCGGGCGTCGTGGTAGTCGTAGTGGTATGCCGTCAATCCGTAGCGATGGGCGATGAGTTCGGAAATGGTGGTCTTGCCGGACCACTGCGCACCGCCGATCCACAGCGCGCGCCGCAGGCTGCCGTGTGGGTCCCAGACGTCTGACATGCGTGTCCTCCCGTTGACGAGCGGTACGGGGCTCCGCCCGGCACGAGTCTCCTGGTGCGGCAGCGGAAATTGCAGTCTTGTCTTCACCGGGTGGTTCACAGAGAGTGGAAGGGAGGGCCGCTCCCGACCGGCCCGCCCCACTCCCCGCCCCACTCCGGCCCGCCCCGGCGCGGCCCACCCCCGGCCCGGCCCGCGCCCACCCCCGGCCCGTCCCATCCAGCCAGCCCGGCTCCGCACCAACCCCACCGGGCCCGGCCCCGTACCCCCACCCCACCGGGCCCGCCCCCGTCCCACCCCGCCGGAACGGCACTAGCACGGCCGCCGATCCCCGGCCCCGACCAACCCGACACGCACACGCAAGAGTTGACGTACTGCGATACCTCATTCACCCGCCATTCACCGGACGCAGCCCGGAATGTGGGTTTCCGGAGCGATGCTGCACCCCTGGATTACGCACCGCTCGTGCGGCGGTGCCTCGGGGGGAGTGAGGCGCGTGAAACGCATCCTCGGCATCGTGTTGGCGGCCGTTCTGATCGGCGGCGTCATCACGGCGGTCGTCCTGGGTCGGGACGACGGCTCCGGGGGGAGCAGTACGACGAAGGTGCGGGGTGTCATCGGGTCCGAGAAGGCCGAGTTCTTCCAGGACGAGCGGGTCCGCGAGGCCCTCGCCGACCAGGGCTTCGAGGTCGAGACGGAGTCCTCGGGGTCCTGGGACATGAAGGGGCTCGACCTGGGCGGCGAGGACTTCGCCTTCCCCGGCAGCTTCGCCCCCGCCGAGTCGCTGCGCAGCGGCCACAAGACGGCCGGGCCCACCACGCGGCCCTTCTACTCGCCGCTGGTGGTGCTCGCCCGGCGGCCGGCCGCCGAGACGCTGGCCCGCAACCGGTACGTCAAGCTGAGCGGCCAGCCCGGCCGCGAGGGCTCCGGCACCCTGCGGATGTCGGCGTTCCTGGACGCCGTGAAGAAGGACACCGCCTGGCAGGACCTGTCGGGCGCCGGCGAGTTCGCCGAGCTCAAGGGCGCGCTCAGCATCTCCAGCACCGACCCGCTGGCCTCCAACTCCGGTGCGCTCTACCTCGCCACCGCCGCGTACGTCGGCAACGGCAACCGGCCGGTGACCGACCGGCAGGGCGTCGAGGCCATCACGCCGCTCACCCGCAAGCTCGTCGCCGTGCAGGGCTACCAGAAGGTCAACAGCGACGACCTGTTCCGGGACTTCACCACCGGCGTCGGCACCCCGCTGGTGCTCGCGTACGAGTCGCAGATCGCCGCCCACCTGCTGCGCGGCGAGTCCGCCGACGACATCGTGGTGCTCTACCCGGACACCACCGTCTTCAGCGACCACTCGCTGGTGCCGTTCACCGACAACGGCCGCAAGCTCGGCGAACTCCTCAGGAGCGATCCCGCACTGCGCAAGTTGGCGGTGCAACACGGGTTCCGGCCGACCGACGGCACCTCCGAGTTCGACTCGGCCACCGCCAAGTACAGCGCCCACCTGCGCCAGAAGCTGACCGGAACGGTCCAGCAGGCCCAGCCGCCGCGGGCCGAGGTGATGCGGGACATCGCCCGCCGTTCCCGCGCCCAGAAGTGAGGGACGCCCCACCATGCAGCCACTGTCACCGCCCGATCCGCGGGCCGAGTCCCCGCTGGTGCTCACCCCGCCCGAGCCGGTAGCGGCCGTGCCCAAGGAGTCGGCCGTCGGCCTGGTGCCGCTCGGCGACGAGGTCGCCGCCGAGATGACGGCCAGGGCCACCGAGTACGTCGACTCGATCGCCGAACTCGACGCCCGCTCACCGGAGTTCGCCAACCGCATCGGCGAGATCACCGAGCTGGGCGCAGGCGAGATCCGCAGCGCCGCCCAGCAGTCCAACCGGATGCTGGACCGCACCGTACGCGCCCTGGCCGACGGCAAGGGCGGCCCCGGCGGCCAGGCCGGCGACGCCCAGGGCCGGGTCTCCAGCAGCCTGGTCGAACTGCGCCGCACCGTGGAGGACCTGGACCCGCGCGACTCGCCGGGGCGCGGCGCCCGCCGGCTGCTCGCCAAGCTGCCCGGCGGCAACAAGCTCCGCGACCACGTCGCGAAGTACGCGTCCGCCCAGGGCACCCTCAACAAGATCGTCGGCAGTCTCCGGTCCGGCCAGGACGAACTGCGCCGCGACAACGCCTCGCTGCACACCGAGCGGGTCAGGCTCTGGGAGACGATGGGCAAGCTCCAGGAGTACGCGGTCCTCACCGAGGCCCTGGACGCGGCCGTCGACCAGCGGGTGGTCGCGCTGGAGGCCGTCGACCCGGCGGCGGCCGACGCGCTCCGCGCCGACGTGCTCTTCCCGATCCGGCAGAAGCACCAGGACCTGCTCACCCAACTCGCCGTGTGCGCCCAGGGCTACCTGGCCATGGACGTCGTACGGCGCAACAACGACGAGCTGATCAAGGGCGTCGAGCGGGCCGCGACCACCACCGTCTCGGCGCTGCGGATCGCCGTCATGCTCGCCGCCGCGCTGGAGAACCAGCGCAAGGTCGTCGAGCAGGTCAACGCGTTGCGCGGGACGACCGAGGAGTTGATCCGCGGCAACGCGGAGATGCTGGCCACCCAGAGCGGCGAGATCCAGCGCATCGCGGCCGACCCGGCGGTGGGCGCGGAGACGCTGCGCACCGCCTTCCAGCAGATCTACCGGACGCTGGACACCATCGACACGTACAAGGCCCGTGCGACGGAGTCGATGGCCGCCACCGTCGAGTCACTGACCAACGAACTCCACCAGGCCAGTGCGTACATCGAGCGCGCACGCAGCAAGCCCGACGCGGGCGGAGAGCAGCGATGAGACCGATCCGACGCCCGGCCGCCCGACGCACCCCGGCGACCGACGCCACCGCCCGCACCCCAGTGGCCGACGCCACGGCCCGCGCCCTGGCCACCGGAAACGGCCAGGCCGCCGAGAACGGCCAGGTCAGCCCGCGCAGCCGCCGGCGGCGCCCGGTGCGGCTGCTGTCCACCATCACCGCGGCCGTCCTCGCCCTGGCCCTGGCCGCCGGCTGCTCCGGCTCCGACGGGGGCGGCGGGGACGACGACAAGGACCGGCAGGGCGAGGGCCGCTCCCCCGGCACCCTGCGGGTGCTGGCCAGCAGCGAGCTGGCCGACGTGTGGCCCGTACTGGAGGAGGCCGAGCGGGCCACCGGCGTCAAGGTCGAGCCGACCTGGACCGGCACCCTGGACGGCGCGCAGCAGGTGGCGTCGGGCAAGGCCGACGGCAAGTACGACGCGGTGTGGCTGGCCTCCAACGACTACCTGCGGCTGCTCACCGGCGAGAGCAAGAAGCTGCGCACCCAGACCCCGATCGTCTCCTCGCCGGTGGCGCTCGGGCTGCGGTCGGCCGCCGTGCAGCGGCTGGGCTGGAACCCCGAGAAGGTCACCTGGGCGCAGGTCCACCAGGCCGTCACCGACGGCAAGCTCAACTACGGCATGACCGACCCGGTCCGCTCCAACTCCGGCTACTCCGCGCTGATCGCCCTGACCTCCGCACTCTCCGGCGCGCAGTCCGCGCTCACCGAGGCCGACGTCAAGAAGGCGTCGCCCAAGCTGCGCGAGTTCTTCGCCGGGCAGCGGCTGACCTCCGGCTCCTCCGGCTGGCTGGCACAGGCGTTCGCCCGCCGCGCCTCCCAGCAGCCGCAGGTCGACGCGCTGATCAACTACGAGTCCGTACTGCTCTCGCTCAAGCGCGGCAAGCTCACCAACGGCACGGGCACGCCGGGCGCCGACGGCGGGCAGCAGGGCGACGCGGTGGCCGGCATCAGCGATCTGACCATCATCCGGCCCACCGACGGCGTCATCACCGCCAACTACCCGCTGAGCCTGCTGTCATCGGCCGACCAGTCGGCCCGCGACTCCTTCAGCCGGCTCTCCCGGCACCTGCGCTCGCCCGCGACCCAGCAGGCGCTGACCGACCAGACCCTGCGCCGTCCGGTGCTCTCCTCCGTCAAGCCCGCCGCCGGCATCGGCCGCGACCCGCGCCACGAACTGCCCTTCCCCGGCAGCCGCGAGGTGGCGGACGGGCTGCTGGACTCGTACGAGAACGAGCTGCGCCGCCCCTCGCGCACCGTGTACGTGCTCGACACCTCGGGCTCGATGCGGGAGGAGCGGCTCGACCGGCTGAAGGCGGCGCTGCGGAAGCTGACCGGTACGGACAGGTCGGCGACCGGCGACCGGTTCCGCGACCGCGAGGAAGTCACGCTGATGCCCTTCGGCGACCGGGTCAAGGAGGTCACCACGCACACCGTGCCGGAGAAGCAGCCGGCGGAGGCGCTCGACCTGATCCGTACGAACGTGGACGCGCTCAGCGCCGACGGCGACACGGCCATCTACAGCAGCCTGGAGCAGGCGTACAAGCACCTGGGCGAGCGCGCGTCGAAGACCGGCGACGACCGGTTCACCTCGATCGTGCTGATGACGGACGGCGAGAACACCAGCGGGGCGGGGGCGCCGGAGTTCAAGAAGTTCTACGACGGCCTCTCGGCCGACCAGCGCACCATCCCGGTCTTCCCGATCCTCTTCGGCGACTCGGACCGGATGGAGCTCGAAGAGATCGCCGACGTCACCGGCGGCCAGCTCTTCGACGCGGTGCAGGGCTCGCTCGACGGCGCCTTCGAGGAGATCCGTGGCTACCAGTGACCGGGGCGCGGGGCGCACCGTGGTGCGGTACCTGGAGTCCCGCAAGAACCTGGCCGGCTGCGGGCTCGGCCTGCTGGGCCTCGGGCTCTACGCGGTGGGGGTGGCCGGCGCGTACTGGCCGGTGGTGATCGCCGGTCTGTACGGGGCGGGTGCCCTGCTGGCCCCGCCCGAGCGCCCGCACTCCCCCCAGTTCCCCGCCCCCGGTGAGCAGGTTGACGCGCTCCGCACCGACCTGGCGACGCTGCGTACGTACCTGGCCGGGGTGCGCGACCGGGACCGGCTGCCGGAGGAGACCGACCGGGAGCTGGCGGACCTGCTCGACCTGCTGACCGCGCTGCTCGACCCGGAGCGCGGCGGGGCTGAGGCGCTGGCGAGCGACGGCGAGGCGCTGCACCGGCTGACCCGGATCATCCGCCAGGACACCCCGGACAGCGTCGACGCCTATCTGCGCACCCGCTGGTGGTCCCGGCTGGCCCCCGGTTCCCCGTCCCCGGATGAGGAGTTGCGGCGCCAGGTGGGCCTGCTGGTCGAGGAGGCCGCGGGTCTGGCCGCCACGCTGCGCGACGCCGAGTCCTGGCGCCAGCGGGCCCTGACCCAGTACTACGAGGACCGGGCGGGCCCGGGCGACCTGGGGGGCGGGCCCGGCGGCCCGGGAGCGGGCCCGCAGGTGGGCCCGGAAGCGGCGGGCGATCCCGGGGCGGCGGGCGGGGCCGGCTAGCGGTGGCGAGCGCGGCGGTCGGGCCGCGCGCGGGAAGGCCCCCGGCAGCAGCCGGGCCACGCTTCGTACGAGCACCTCGCACGAACGCCGCGTACGAACACCGCGCGCGCAAGCCACGCACACCCGGCCCCCGAGGGCCGTTCGCAGGGACGCCCTCCCGTCGGAGGGCGTCCCCGTGCGTCAGCCGAGGCGGGCCACCAGGGCGCGGTACTCGTCCCACAGCTCCTTCGGCGTGTGGTCGCCGAAGGTGTTCAGGTGCTCGGGCACCAGGGCCGCCTCCTCGCGCCAGACCTCCGGGTCGACGGTGAGCAGGAAGTCCAGGTCGGCGGCGGTCAGGTCGAGCCCGTCGGTGTCCAGCGCCTGCGGCGTCGGCAGCACGCCGATGGGGGTCTCGACGCCCTCCGCGGTGCCTTCGAGCCGTTCCACGATCCACTTCAGGACGCGGCTGTTCTCACCGAAGCCGGGCCAGACGAAGCGGCCGTCGTCGTCCTTGCGGAACCAGTTGACGTAGTAGATCTTCGGCAGCTTGGCCGGGTCGGCGCCCTGCCCGACCTTGATCCAGTGGCCCATGTAGTCGCCCATGTTGTAGCCGCAGAACGGCAGCATGGCGAACGGGTCGCGGCGCAGCTCACCCACCTTGCCCTCGGCCGCGGCGGTCTTCTCGGACGCCACGTTGGCGCCGAGGAAGACGCCGTGCTGCCAGGAGAGCGACTCGGTGACCAGCGGCACCGCGCTGGCCCGCCGGCCGCCGAAGAGGATCGCCGAGATCGGCACGCCCTTCGGGTCCTCCCACTCGGGCGCGATGATCGGGCACTGCCCGGCCGGCACGGTGAAGCGGGCGTTGGGGTGCGCGGCCGGCGTCCCGCTCTGCGGGGTCCAGTCGTTGCCCTTCCAGTCGGTCAGGTGCGCGGGCGGCTCCTCGGTCATGCCCTCCCACCACACGTCGCCGTCGTCGGTGAGCGCGACGTTGGTGAAGACCGCGTTGCCCCACATCGTCTTCATCGCGTTGGCGTTGGTGTGCTCGCCGGTGCCGGGCGCGACGCCGAAGAACCCGGCCTCCGGGTTGATCGCGTACAGCCGTCCGTCCTCGCCGAACCGCATCCAGGCGATGTCGTCGCCGATGGTCTCCACGGTCCAGCCGGGGACGGTCGGCTCCAGCATGGCCAGGTTGGTCTTGCCGCAGGCGGACGGGAAGGCCGCGGCCACGTACTTCGCCTCGCCCTGCGGCGGGGTCAGCTTGAGGATCAGCATGTGCTCGGCGAGCCAGCCCTCGTCGCGGGCCATGACGGAGGCGATGCGCAGCGCGTAGCACTTCTTGCCGAGCAGCGCGTTGCCGCCGTAGCCGGAGCCGTACGACCAGATCTCGCGGTCCTCGGGGAAGTGCGAGATGTACTTCGTGGTGTTGCACGGCCAGGGCACGTCCGCCTCGCCCGGCGCCAGCGGCGCGCCGAGCGTGTGGACGGCCTTGACGAAGTCGCCGTCGTCGCCGAGTTCGTCGAGGACCGCGGCGCCCATGCGCGTCATGGTGCGCATCGAGACGGCGACGTACGCGGAGTCGGTGATCTCCACGCCCATGGCGGAGAGCGGGGAACCGAGCGGGCCCATGCAGAACGGGACGACGTACATGGTGCGCCCGCGCATGGCGCCGCGGAAGACGCCCTGGTCACCGGTGAAGACCTCGCGCATTTCGGCGGGGTCCTTCCAGTGGTTGGTGGGTCCGGCGTCCGCCTCGTCGGCGGAACAGATGAAGGTGCGGTCCTCGACGCGGGCCACGTCGCTCGGGTCGGACGCGGCGTAGTACGAGTGCGGGCGCTTGATCGGGTCGAGCTTCTTGAACGTGCCCTTGGCCACGAGTTCCTCGGCCAGCCGCTCGTACTCGGCCTGTGAGCCGTCGCACCAGACGATCTCGGCGGGCTCGGTGAGTGCGGCGATCTCTTGGACCCAGGAGATCAGTTCCTGGTGGTTCGTGGGAGTGGGGTTCTGAGCCACGGGGCCACCGGCCCCGGAGGAATCAGCGCTGCGCGCCACGATCGCTCCGTTCCGCCGAAGCCCGACTGCTCCGGCGCCAGATTGAGGGTTTTGGTCGGATAGCAGACATCGACGGACGCAGCTACGAAATTCGACGTAAGCGGCTACGAAAAGTGCATACGTCTGCCTATCCAATGAGGGAGACAGCTACCCCTTGGGGGCTGCGACCCGGATGCTCAGCTCATCCGGTGCCGACCGCGCTCATTTGATCATCCGACCCGTTCGCCATTCTGTCCAGAGGGCGCCTCCGTGACCATCACCACTCGACACCGGCCCGTAACTTACGGTGGCGTAGGTAGCATGACCGGCATGACTGTCGCCGTGCCCGACACCGCCGCCACCACCAGCGAGTTGGACGCGGTGGCGCCACCACCACTCAAACCGCGGCTGCGCGGCTGGCTACACGCCGGCATGTTCCCCGCGGTGCTCATCTCCGGCGTCCTGCTGACCGCGCTGGCCGACAGCGGCCGGGGCCGGCTGGCCTGCGCCATCTACACGCTCACCGCGTGCCTGCTGTTCGGCGTCAGCGCGCTGTACCACCGCGGCACCTGGGGCCCGCGCGCCGAGGGCATACTCAGGCGGCTCGACCACGCCAACATCTTCCTGATCATCGCCGGCACGTACACGCCGCTGACGCTGCTGCTCATCGACGGCGGCAGACAGCAGTTCCTGCTCTGGGGCATCTGGGCGGCGGCCCTGGCCGGCATCGCCTTCCGCGTCTTCTGGGTCGGCGCCCCGCGCTGGCTCTACACGCCCTGCTACATCGCCATGGGCTGGGCCGCCGTCTTCTTCCTCCCCGACTTCCTGCGCACCGGCGGCATCGCCGTCCTGGTCTGCGTCATCGTCGGCGGCGTCCTCTACAGCGCCGGCGGCGTCATCTACGGCATCAAGCGCCCCAACCCCTCACCCCGCTGGTTCGGCTTCCACGAGGTCTTCCACTCCCTCACGCTGGCCGCCTTCGTCGTGCACTACGTGGGCATCTCGCTGGTGGCCTACCAGCACGGGTAGGCAGCGGTTCGAGCCTCCGGCTCCGACCGGCCACGACCGGCCCTGACTCGGCACGACCCGACGCCCGGGCGCGCGACTCCTTCGCGGCCCGGGCGTTTTCGTTGGTTGGGTTGGGTCGGGTCGGGGCTTTGGTTTTTGGGGCTGGGGGCTGGGGGGCTGGGACCACAACCACCCCAACCTGCTACAGCTCCACCACCACCGCCCCGACGTGCTGCCCCGCGATCAGCCCCACCAGGGCGCCCGGCGCCTGGTCGAGCCCCGTGAACCGGGTGTGCGGGAAGGTGAGGCGGCCGGCCGCCATCGCCGCGCCGATCTCGCGGGTCCACTGCGGCACGCTGTCCAGGTGGTCGAGGAGCGTCAGGCCGCGCAGCTCGATGCTCCGGGCGAGCAGTTGCAGCGTGTCGATCTCCACCAGGGCCGTACTGCCGGCGGGTCCGAGCTGCCCGGAGAGCGCGCCGATGATGGCGAACCTGGCCTTCCGGTTGGCCACCTTCAGGGCGGCCTGGAGTTGCTCGCCGCCGACGTTGTCGAAGACAACGTCGAGGCCGTCGGGGGCCAGCCGCCGCAACTGCTCCTCGATCGGGCCCGCGCCCCTGAGCACGGCCGCGTCGTAGCCGAGCTCCCCGGTCAGGTAGTCGGCCTTGCGCTGCGAACTGGTGCTGCCGATCACCCGCGCCGCCCCGTGCAGCCTGGCGATCTGCCCGGCCATGCTGCCCACACCGCCGGCCGCCCCGCTGACGAACACGGTGTCCCCCGGGCGCACCTCCCCGCCGCGCACCACACCGGCCCACGCGGTCAGCGCCTGCGACAGGTGCGCCGCGGGGTCCGGCAGCGCGTCCAGGTCGAGCGCCCGCACGGAGCCGGCGTCCACGGCCGCGTACTCACGCCAGGAAGCGTGGTGCTCCACCAGGTCACCGACCGCAACCCCGGCCCCGGCGCTCGCACCCGCACCCGCACCCGCCGCGTCGTCGCCCACGGCGACCACCTCGCCGATCGCCGGCCCCCACAGCGGCGCGTCCACCTCGTACGCCGGCATCGGGAGATCCGCGTCGGTCATCAGTGTGCGCATGACGGCGACGACGGCCATGTACCGGTTGCGTACGAGGAGTTGCCCCGGCCCTGGCGCGGGAACGGGCGCGGTGCGGAGCGCGAAGTGCTCCGTACGCAACTCTGCGCCGGGGCGCTCGACGAGCCGCACCTCACGGTGGGTCGCGGGCACGTCGACGGGACGACCGGCGGTGGTGACAGGGGACATGGCACTCCTCGGCTTACCGGGCAGCGCGCCGGGCGCACCACAGCACCCCGCACGGCCGACGAACGATCTCCCCACACGGTAGGGCGCTCCACAGGTCCGCCCTGCTCAACTAGGCGCTTCGACAAGTGACTTGAGGTCTCCGCCCGGCGCCCCCGCGACCCTCTCCAGGTACGTCGCTGACGCGCGCGAATGCGGAGGGACGGGCAGGAATGGGCGTACGGGGTGGGGGCGCGGCGGGGTGTGGCGGTGGCGCGACGGGCGGCGGGGAGCCACGTACCGACGGGCTGTCGGAAAACGTACGCGGGCGCTCACACGGGCCCGACCGGGCCCCCGCCGGCTCGGCCCCTACCACACGCGTGCCGGCCCGCCCCCACCCGCTCCCCCGCCCACGGGAGCGGGCCCGCTCAGCCCGACCGGCTCGACTCCGATCGGCTCAGCCCCGACCGCCGTCCCCGTCCCCATCCCGCTCCGCGGGAGCGGCCCCCGCATCCGGCAGGTCCGACCCGGGGGCGCGCAGGTCCGGCCCGGCGCCCGGCACGTGCGCGCCGCCCAGCGCCGCGGCCAGCCGCTCGGGGTCGGTCGTCGGGGCGTCGCAGGTGAAGTTGCGGCAGACGTAGGCCGCCGGGCGGCCGTCGACCAGCGGCCGGTCCGCGAGGAGCGGCACCTCGTCGCCGCCGGGTTCGCCGACCGCCACCACCGCGCCCGGAGCCGTACCGAGCAGCGCGGCGCGGTGCAGTCGCCGCGTCGCCGGGTCGTCGGCGGGCCCGACGACCGCCACTTCACGCGGCCCGTCGAGCAGCGCCTCGGCCACGGCCAGGCCCCAGCCGATGAAGCGCGGGGCGCGGCCGGCGAGCGCGGTGACCACGCCGAGGGCGCGTTCGGCGGCCTCCCGGTGCGTGCTGCTGCCGGTGGCCGCCGCGTAGCTGACGAGCGCGCCGGCCGCCGCCGTCCAACCGGACGGCACGGCGTTGTCGGTCGGGTCCTGCGGGCGCCTGATCAGCGCTTCCGCGTCGTCGGGCGTGTCGAAGAGGGCGCCGTCCGGCCCGGCGAAGTGCCGCAACACGGTGTCGAGCAACAGCCCGGCGAACTCCACCCACACGCCCTCACCGGTCACCGAGGCCAGGGCGAGGAACCCCTCGGCGACGTCGGCGTAGTCCTCAAGGACACCGCCGTTGGTGCCGGGCACGCCGTCGCGCGAGGTCCGCACCAGCCGGCCGTGGTAGTCGAGGTGCACCCGCACCAACAGGTCGGCCGCCTCGACGGCCGCCGCCGTCAGGTCCGGGCGCTCGAAGTAGGCCCCCACCTCGGCGAGGGCGGCGATCGCCAGCCCGTTCCAGGCCGCCACGACCTTGTCGTCCCGCTCGGGCCGCGGCCTCAACTCCCTTGCCGCGAAAAGCCGTTGCCGAACGGAAGCAAGCAACTCCCCGTCGATCAGAGGCTGCCCGTCCGGCAGCCGCAACACGGAAGCCCCCTCCTCGAAGGTGCCCTCATCGGTCACCCCGAAGTACGCGGCAGCCAACTCCCCATCAGCCACGCCAAGTACCTCGCGCAACTGCTGCGGCGTCCACACGTAGAAGGCGCCTTCGGCGTGCTCGGCGTGGCCGGCGGGTGGGGTGTGGGTGCCGGGCGCGGCGGGTGCGGCGGGCCCGTTGGGGGCGTCGGGTGAGCCGGGCGCGGCGGGTGTGCCGGGTGAGGCAGACGCGCCAGGCACGGCAGGCGCATCGGACGCACCACCCACCCCAGGCTCCCCGCCTGTCCCGGGCACCCCGGTCTCCCCGGTCTCCCCGGGGACGGCACTATCCGCATCAAGCGCCGACGCGAATCCGCCCTCCCCCGTACGGAGTTCCCGCACCAGGAATTCCGCGGTCTCCAGCGCGACACGGCGCGCGAGGTCCGATCCCGTACTCCGCCACAGATGCGCGTACACCCGGCAGAGCAACGCATTGTCATAAAGCATCTTCTCGAAATGCGGTACGACCCAATCAGCGTCCACGGAATAACGCGCGAAGCCACCCCCGAGCTGATCGTACAAACCCCCACGCGCCATGGCCTCGCAGGTGGCCTGCACCATTTGCAGCGCGGCCTGGGACCCGGTCCGCGCATGGTGTCGGAGCAGGAACTCAAGCCCCATGGACGGCGGAAACTTCGGCGCCCCACCGAACCCACCACGCACCGCGTCGAATTCCCGAGTGAGCCCCATCAGGGCCGCGTGCAGATCGGCCGCCGCGGGCGGCGTGGGCGCGCCGTAGGAGAGCGTCCGCCCAGCAAGATCCCGCACGATCCGCCCGGCCACCTCCCCCACCTCGTCCCGCCGCTCATCCCACGCCCGAACCACCCCTTCCAGCACCTGCCGGAACCCAGGCATCCCGTGCCGCGCCCGAGGCGGAAAATACGTACCAAAATAAAACGGCTCGGCATCCGGCGTAAGAAACACGGTCATCGGCCACCCACCCTGCCCGGTAGCCGCCTGCACCACCTCCATGTACACAGCATCCACATCCGGCCGCTCTTCACGATCGACCTTGACGGACACGAAGTGCTCATTGAGGTAGGCGGCGACGTCGCGATCGGCGAAGGATTCGCGCGCCATGACGTGGCACCAGTGGCACGCGGCGTAACCGACGCTGAGCAGGACAGGCACATCCCGCCGCCTCGCTTCCTCAAACGCCTCCGGCGTCCAGGGCCACCAGTCGACGGGATTGTCGGCGTGCTGAAGAAGATATGGCGAGGTCACACCAGCCAACCGGTTCATACGGCCCAGCCTCTCACGGCGCCAGCACGGGTACGGGGACCCCACGGACGCGGGCGTCTCGTGACCGCGGGTCAGCACGGAGCTTGAACACTCCTGGTCCTGTTCAAGCTCCTCCGATGAAGTACGGGGTGGCCGCCGTAAGCCCGGGAGCCTCCAAGCACCACAACCGGCTGGCCCGGGCCCTGGGCGCAGCCGCGGGCCCGAACTGGAACGCCGACACGGACTTCGACGTCCGCTTGCAGACGTTCCCCTCACCAACCGTCGGCCGGACGTCATCGTCTATCGGGCGGAGACCCGCCCCGAGCACGTACTCCTGGTCGTCGAGGTCGTGTCGCCCGGCTCGGAAACCAACGACCGGATCGTTCAACACCAAGGCCAGCATCCCCTCCTACTGGCGCACCGCACAGACCGCCGCGGGGCCCCGATTCGTCTACACATATGTTGTCGACCCCGCTACCAAGACTTACAGGGACAGCGAGGTGCTCACCGGCGCAGTGAATGCCACTAAACCCTTTCCCGCCATAGTCGATCTTGGACCACGTAGAGAGCGATTGACCTGGCACCGCCGCGGGCCCTTCACCAGAAAACCCCCTGCGTCACCAGTCTCTGTGTAGCGGACCAGATAAGAGCCCTCACGGAGCGTGCCTACGCCGTCTCACGTGACCTCGCTGGCCCAAGCTACCGGGTCGTGCAAGTTCACCGGCCCCAGTGGCAGGCGTTAGTCTCTCCGAACGACCACAGCATCCCGGCAGCGACGGTCGAGGAAACACAGGCCGAGCTCCGCACCGAAACCAACAAACAACCCTGGAAGCCGACGAGCCAGTGAGCGATATCCCAATGATCCTTACTTCCTGCCGCCCGCTGACACCACCGCAAATGCCGACACCACCGCAAATCACGTGAACATACGGGATCGCATCGTGCCGCCGGCCGTCGAGTCAACGGCGGGACATCCGCAGCGCGCAGGCTGTACATGCCTGAACTCGCAGCCGCTCACTCGGTGTCGATGTCGGCCTCCCCGACCTCCTTGTCCGCCGACTTGATGCCCAGACTTTCGATGAACTGCCGCTCCTGCGCAGCCAGCTCGTGCTGGCGCGCAAGAATGAAGTCGGTGAACTCATCAGCCTTGAGGTGCTCAATGGACGCGAGACTGACTCCGTGTGAGTCCAGGATGTCGGTCCTCCCCTCCTCCGCAAGTCTGATAAGTGCCTGCCGGATCGACACGCCTGGCGGTGTCGTCATGACAATCCGGTTAGCAGGGCTGGACGCCCCCGGGACCCCGGTCTGAGTGATGATGTGTCGATAGGTCACGCTGTGTGCCGTCGCCAGCTGCTCCAATACGTTGGCGGTGCCGCCGTCGAGGTTCTTCCGCTCAGGGAACGTCAACAGATCCCAGAGGAGGTAGGCTCGCACGCGCGCGCTGCGCAGGTCGAAGCGCTCGGGGAAGGAACGGGCCCGCTCACCGGAGTACCTGAGCCCGCCCGCGCCCCGGGCGAAGGCCTTCATCTCTGTGATGAAGTTCCGGACCTGGGTGGTGGTGGACCCAGCGAAGGTGCCCGCTAGCGACGTCGTCCAGAACCAGTTCCGGAGCTTGACTCGCTGTTCCGCTTCGACCTTGTCAGAGAAGTGGAAGAAGACAGCGAGCAGCATGATCTGGATGTTGTAGGGAACCAAGCGGGCCAGCGGTACCCGGACCTCATTCCGCAGGAAGTCGACCACCTGCTGAAGGATCAGATCGGTGGCTGTCACTGCGGTCATGAGCTGGCCCTGGACCTTGCGGGCCATGGTCTCCCAGGATGTGTCCCGCTGCACGTCCTCCTCGCCGGACAGAGCAAGGACAGTCTGAAAGATCGTCATGATCGGGATCTCACCGAAGCCAGAAGCGGCGACTCGTCCCTTGATCTCTTCCATCTTGTCGCTAAGCGTCTCCGAGCCGATGGTCCCGTAGGTCAGAGCGGATACCATTTGATCGGGCCGCATCTTCTGACCGCTGCTGTTGATCCTAGAAAAGACTTCGATAGCCTGCTGGAGAGTGCCCCCCTCCATGCGCACCACTGAGACCTTGTAGTTCTTCACGCGCTTGGCGATGCGCTCGCTCTCCGTCGTGAGGCGATCGGCCTGCTCACGGGAGCCGGAGACATCGGACAGCTTCCGAGCGTATTCGAGAAAGTCCAAGGTCCCCAGCACCGACCGCATAGGCAGGAAGTGGCTGGGCACCTCCTCGCCACTCTTCCAGTGGCGGTAGCGCAAGCCGTCGTTTTCTGACCGGACGAGCGGCCTGTAGACCCACCACATCCAGTCCTCCTGCCGCGTGGACCGGGGAGCGTCGGCCGACCGGTGGAGGACGCCGAAGAGCGTCGAGAGCCGCTGATGACCGTCCAGCACGTAGGCGATCTTCGCCCCTTCTGGAGCCGACGGAATTCTATGCCCACCGATGGTGTCGAGGCTTTCGAGCGGCATGGGAGTCTCCCAGATGAGCAGGCTTCCCATAGGATAGCCACGCTCCAGGCTGTCGAAGAGCTGCAGCATCTGCTCAGGGCGCCACAAGAAGGGGCGCTGAAACTTCGGCACTCGCAGCTCTCCCTGCGAAATGCGCTCCAACACCTGCTCCAGGAAGTGGACCTCCGGTACCACCGAAATGTCCTTGGCCACCTCTGCATCTCCCATGTTTCAGATCACGCCCCGAATCATCTCGAACATTGCTTGCAATTCCTGCTTCGCTCCGAGGCCTAGGCCGTCTAGGTCCCGTTCCGATATGCCGCCACGAATCACCTCTTGCAGGAAAAGGCCCGGCAATTCCGTCCCAAATCCTTCCTGAAGGGCGAAGAGATCCCGTTCTGCCACTTCGTCATACAGATCACCGTGGCGCGGGGGGATTATGTAGGTCGTCCCGGCTTTCCCAGAGTGCCGCCCCTTCTGGTCGGATCCCTTCTGTGCTTTGCCTTTAAAACCGTGCTTCATGTCGAAGTGGGCGCGCTGCTCGGGCGAGAAATTCTTCAGAGACTCCAGGCGCTTGGCCATGGAGGGCATTCCGACGGCCCTCTTCGGCTGGCGGGCCAGGACCCGGTTGGGAATGTAGTTCTCCATCTCCCGGAAGCTCAGGACATGCGAACTAACACCTTCGCGCGCGGCGGCTTCGGCCTTCGCGTGATTGCCGGTCCGGTCCGTGGGATGGAAGCTGTCACTGTCGATGACTAGGACTACGCGCTTGATCCTAGAGAACTGCGCGGCCTGGTCGACTGCATGCCGGGCCGCACCGTCCTTGCCGCCTCCGTTATATACACCAAGGCGGCTGTTCTCCTTGGCATCGATGACGTCCCCGCAACCCAACAGGCGCGCGAGCGCCTCGATCATCTGCCAGTCATAGATCGCGTTCTCCACCACCAGCACAGCCGGCCGCTCCAAGTCGCGGAGGTCTGCCGTCAACGTCTCGCCGGCCACCGTCACCACATCAGTTGTCCCTCCGTGCGGCGCCCAGGCCTGAGCCATGCTCGCCTTCTGCGCGAGCAGCAGGTAGACCTGCGCCAGAACCGGGACGTGACGCTCCAGGAACGCGCAAACGGCGTCCACATCACCGGGAGAGATCACCCACTCGTGCCGTGCCTCCCTGAAAAACGTGATCAGCTTCAATACGAGCTCTGCATTTTCGTCGCCCTGGCGACCCGTCAAAAGATCGACCGGAATCTCAACGCGCATCGTTGATCCGATTCACCTGCGCGTCCGCGAGGGCGCGCACCTCCTCGAAGTCCTCTGCGAAAACTCCCCGCGGCCAATAGTCGAGGTTACCGAGGGGATCCACTGCGATCTTTCGCAGAATAGCGACCCCCTCGGTCTGCTCAACGAAGTAGATCTTCACGTCTTCGGGCGCCAGCTTCTGTTCCGCAACCCGCCGACGCAGCCTGAGGAGGAAGTTCTCACTATGCGTCTCAACCAAGAAGCGCACCTGCGACTCCTGTACGGCGTCGACATAGAGATCGGCGATCGCGGCGTGTGCCGAAGGATGGAGATGGAGTTCAGGCTCCTCCACGATCTCGATCACAGGCCCGGCGGGCGACTTCACGTGGTCCGCGGCCCGCTGGATCACTATCGGCAGGAACTGGACCACACCGGTGCCGACGTCATCGATGTGAACGACGAGGTCGGGGTCATGCAGGGAACGCAACTTAGGGATGTACATCCCGGATCCGACGTCGGTGACTTCGAGCTGCCAGCCGGGCAGTACGCTTTCCAGCAGAGCGTTCACTTCACGGCCGATCAGACCACGCCCGTACATCTCATCCGCGGCGAGCATACCGAGGGCCCTCTCCCCCCGATAGCCGACACTGCTCGAGGTTCTGAGCGGAGACCGGAAGAAGCGCTCCGGGCTCTTCCTGAACGGACCCAGATATCGGATCTCGTCAAGGCCTTCCCGTATCAGCCCAGTGACTCCGCGGACACCGCTGACGGAGTCCAACCAGTCGGCAGAATCGGGCAGCAGCCCACTAAATCCGATTCTTCCCTCACGGCCGTCGACAAGATAAGCACGCTTCTCAAGAGAGTAGGCATCGATACTACGGATCCAGGAGATGTTCACGTCCTCTGCCCCGCAGGAGATCTCCAAAGAGGAAACTAGCTGTGTTCCCTGATTGGCGATGTTCTGCACCTCGGCGGTGACACTGATGACGTCGCCGCCCTCGATGCCGATCGAGGCGCCCAGGCGAATGTGCCCGTGGGGCGACGAGCCGTGGATCAGATCGGTGAACGAAGGAGTGAAACCCTGGATCAGATCCAGGTCCAGAGGGTACGGAGAGTCGCCGCGGATACCGCTGGACAGCAGCGGGAGCGCTCGCACGACGGCGCTCTTACCAGAATTATTACGACCCAGCACGATGGTAATCTTGCCGAGTTCAACATCCTGCCTCTCTTTGAAGCAGCGATAGTTCTCCAGCGAGAACCTCTCCAACGACACCTGGGCTCCGTTCGCTCACATCATGTCCGGCACACGCCGCCCCAACGGCCCATCGGCGTGGCTACGGCAATACTCTCAGACAGCGGAAGCTCGGCACCCGAGTTTCACTCTTTCCCGCTGTGCAGATGGCCGGCGTCTGGCCCGTCGTTTTGACTATCCAGCAAGGCTGTGAGCCTCCACACAACAACCCTTCCCTGGGCTACAGCGATGCTGCGCGAGACCACGGGCCTAAGCTCCAGGGAAGACAGCGGGCCAATCAGCTCCCCAGGAACATCGGCGGGCCCCCCTGGCACCCTCTGGCATGGGCACGATCATCTCGCCTGCAGCCAGCAACAACCTCGCCCCCGTGATGCGGATTGCGCCGGATGCCTTGCCACATCCGTCAACTTGCAGCCCGCTTGGGCCCAGCATGTCCGCCCCAGGCAGCCCCCTGAGTACGTCGCCCCATGTTTCAGACAGACGCAAGAGCCACGTTCTACTCGGTTGACGAGTTCACTGACACCAGCGGCACGCGCCATATCCGGCCGAAAGCAGCACGGGCACATCACGCCGTTGCGCTTCCCCACACGAGTCTGGCGGCTACTGGGCATGGCGACGTGCACTCGCGTGTCATTGACGGGCCGAAGGACCTCTCCGGGCCGCCGCCCCAGGGAAAGCGGCGCGGGGGAATATCGGAACCGTGGGGCAGCGGCGTTCTCCTTGGGTGAGAGAGGTGCCGGCGATCCGGCTCCCCCAATCAACCACCAACTCCCCCCTCACCCCCCAACCACCAACTTCCCCACCACCCGCCCCGCCCGGCTCTCCTCCATCGCCGCGTGGATGCCCTCCAGGGTCAGGGGGAAGGAACGCGCGACGTGTACGCGGAGTTGGCCGTCGGTGACCAGGGCATTCGCTCGGTGTAGCAGGGTGGCGGATGCCTTGAGGAAGACGGGGACGTACTTCGTGCCGCGGGGGCCCACGCCGCGTAGGCGGCGGGCGGTGATCGTGGTGAGGAGGCGGGTTGCGGAGGCGGGGGTGACCTGGCCGTCCTCGTCGCGGGCGATCGTGACGAAACGGCCGCCGGGGCGCAGTACGCGCTGGGCGCGGAGCCACTGTTCGCGACCGCCGACGCAGTCGATCACCACGTCGAAGGAGTCCGCGCCGAAGCGGGTCGCCACGTCCGTGGTCTCCCTGTCGATCGTCTCGTCGGCGCCCAGGGAGCGTACGAACTCCTGGTTACGGGCGCTGGCGACGCCCACGACGAACGCGTCGGCCGCGCGCGCCAGTTGGACGGCGAGGTGGCCGACGCCGCCGGACGCGCCGATCACGGCGACCCGGGTTCCGGGCCCGACCTGGCCGCGGTCCAGGCAGGTCAGCGCCGTCTGCGCGGCCAGCGGGAGGGCCGCGGACTCGGCGAACCCGAGGCCGGGCGGGGTGTGCGCGAGCAGCCGCGCGGGCACGTTGACGTACTCCGCCGCGCCGCCCCCGCCGATCTCGTTGTCGGCGTGCACCCGGTCGCCCACGCGGAACGGGCGGGCCACGGCCGCCTGCTGCCCCGCCGCACCGGCCCGGCCTCCCCCCGTACCGGCCCGGCCTCCCGGCACGCCGTCCCGGCCGCCTGCCGCCACCCCCTCCCCCACCGCGGTGACGACGCCGGCGAGGTCGAACAGCGGCGTGAACGGGAAGCGGCGGCGGGTGATGAGGCGGCGGTTCCCCTCGATCATCTGCCAGTCGATGGGATTGACCGCCGCCGCCCGCACCTGAACCTGCACTTCCTGCGGTCCTGGCGGGCGGACGGGCAGCGCCTCGGCGAGCGCGAGCACCTCGCGCACCGGGCCGTAGCGGCGCTGCACGATCGCCCGCTGGGTGGACGGTACGGACGGGTGGGATGCGTGGGACTGGTGGGGCGTCATCCGCTGGCCTCCTCGCGACGGGGCCGGCCCACGGGGCAGCCCCAGGCAGAACGGGCGGCGCACGGGCCGGGCAGGGCTTTCACCGAAGCCGACGCCGAAGCCGGGACCGCGGACGGGATCAGGAGCGCCACCAGGGGTGCCCCGAGCATTACTAAACTCATGGACAAGTACTGTACGGCAAGTTCAGTAGTGGGCGACCGGGCCGCACAGGGCTATCCTCAGCGCATGGCGAAGGCGAAGTCGTCCAGTGACCCCGTAGAGGGACCCGCGGCCGGGCCCGTGGATCCGCGTGTGGCGCGCACGCGACGCGATGTGATCCGCGCGAGCGCCACCACGCTGTTGGAAGAGGGCTGGGGCGCGACGACGCACGCCGAGGTCGCGCGCCGCGCGGGGTACTCGAAGGCGACCCTCTACGCGCACTGGCCCACCTCAGCCGACCTGATGCGCGATGCCATCGCCCTGATCTGCGAGGACGCCACCCACCCGGCGGCCAGCGGAGACCTGCACACCGACCTGCACACCGCACTGGGGGCTCTCGCGCTGACGCTGTCGGAGCGCCGGTACGACCGCCTGATGGCGGGCGTCATCGAACGCGCCGCCGACGACGAAGGCGCCCGTGACCTCAGGGACCGCCTCTACGCGAGCGCCACCACGGGCATCCGCACCGCCCTCACCGCCCATCTGGCGCCCGAAGACGTCGAACCCTGCCTCGCCATGCTCGTCGGCGCCGTCCTCGTCCGGGCCACGTACGAGGGGCGGGCGGTGACCCCGGAGTTCCTCACGGACGTCGTCGAGCGGACCGTGGGGCGGGGCGGCAGGGGGGCGGGGGAAGGGTGAGGCGGCGGCGTTGTGGTGGGTGGCACCCGTGTGGGCCCTGCCGGGCTCGTACCGCCTCCGTCTTGGTTCCCGTCGCCCTCGCCCTACGCCCCCGCTACTCCCCGTGCCCCAGCAAGTTGCTCGGGTGAACCTCGCGTTCGACGCGCGGCGTGATGTCCGGGAGGTAGATCTTCTGGATGGCGTCGCCGGCGCCGTGGGCCTCCCAGAGTTCGCGGGTGGCCCAGCGTTCGACGAGGACGAAGCGGGTCGGGTCGTCCTGGGAGTGGTGCGCCTCCCAGCTCACGCAGCCCTCTTCGGCCAGGCAGAGCGGGCGCATCCGGGTCAGGGCGTCGGCCACCGCGGGGACGTCCTCGGCGGCGGTGACACGGATGATGACGATCAGGTCGAACATCGTTGCTCCTCGCAGGGGTGGGAGCCGGGCGCGTACGGCATGGGTCGCGTACGAAGCGGTCGGCCGTACGGCCCGTACGCCGCGGGTCGCAGACCCGGAGGGCCGCGCCCAGCAGGCACGACGTGGCCGAGGCAGGGTCGCCCGAGGGGCGCGCGGCGCGGCGCGGTCAAGGTGAGCGCGCTCGAATCCGGGTGGGCTCCCCGTCGCCGGACGCGGGGCCCGGTGCCCCGTCGGGGACGGGGCGCCCGGTGGTTATCCGTGCGCGCTCACGCTCGCTAGTTGCTCGGTTGCTGGGCCGCGCGGCCCCGCTCGACGCCGCCCTGACCTGCGTCGATCGGGCCCTCGTCGAAGTCAACCTTCTTCATGTGCCGATTCATGGACTTCATCAGGAACCACACGGCAACGCCGATGACCGCGAAGACGATGAAGCCGAGTACGCCAGGGGTGACCTTGTTGTTGTCCACTTCCTTGGCGAGCTCGAACACCGGAGACGCGTGGGTCAGGGCGAGGGTGCTAGTCGCGGTCATCATGGCGTCAATTGTTGCGGATGCCCGCGAAGAGGTCGTCCTCGGGGAGGGATGTCGCCACGCGTGACTGCGCGAGCTCGTACTCCTCCGTCGGCCAGACCTCCTTCTGGATCTCCATCGGGACCCGGAACCAGCCGCCGTCCGGATCGATCTGCGTACGGTGCGCGATCAGCGCCTTGTCGCGGATCTCGAAGAATTCGCCGCAGGGCACGTACGTGGTCAACTCGCGCTCGCGCTTCTGGAACTCCTTCCAGCGCTCCAGCCACTCCCCGTACGGCGATTCGAGACCGCGCGCGAGCAGCGCCTCGTGCAGGGCGACGGTGCGCGGGCGGTTGAACCCCTGGTTGTAGTAGAGCTTCAGCGGCTGCCAGGGCTCGCCCGCCTCCGGGTATCGGGACGGGTCGCCCGCGGCCTCGAACGCCACCATCGTGATCTTGTGGGTCATGATGTGGTCGGGGTGCGGATAGCCGCCGTTCTCGTCGTAGGTCGTGATCACCTGCGGCTTGAACGAACGGATCAGCTTCACCAGCGCGCCGGCCGCCTCGTCGACGTCCTGGAGCGCGAAGCACCCTTCGGGCAGCGGGGGCAGCGGGTCACCCTCGGGGAGCCCGGAGTCCACGAAGCCGAGCCACTCCTGCTGCACCCCCAGGATCTCGCGGGCCTCGTCCATCTCCTTGGCGCGCACCTCGTGGATGTTCGCCTCGATGTACGGGTCGCCCTGGAGCTTCGGGTTGAGGATGGAGCCTCGCTCACCACCTGTGCAGGTGGCGACCAGCACGTCCACCCCCTCGGATACGTACTTGGCCATGGTGGCCGCGCCCTTGCTCGACTCATCGTCGGGGTGAGCGTGAACGGCCATCAGTCGTAGCTGCTCAGTCAAGACTCGATCCTCAGTCCTTGGTCAAAGAAGACGCCTCCTATAGTGACCGAAGCTGGGCGGGAATAATTCCGAGATTTTTCAACCAGCGGGCTGAGCAGGAGGAATGATCATGGCGCCGGTGCGCGATGCACGACCGGACGGGCGTTACGGCCGCTCCGCAGACGAGCGCGCGGACCGCAAGTTGAAGATCATCGGGGCGACGCTCGGCGTCGCGCTGCTCGGCGTCGTCGGCTGGGCCGGCTACTCCTACGTCGCCGGTCAGGACGTCAGCGGCCGGGTCATCGCGTTCAAGGTGGTCTCCGAGCACGCCGTCGAGGTCCACCTTGAGGTGCGCAAGGACGCGGGCGACACGGGGGTGTGCACGGTGCGCTCGCAGGCCGAGGACGGCGCCGAGGTCGGCCGCAAGGACTTCACCTTCGACCAGCGGCAGAAGCAGGTGGACGAGGTCGTGACGCTGCGCACGACCCGGCGCGCGACCAATGCGGAACTCGTCGAGTGTACGGGCGCCGGCGACTGAGCGTCCCGTCGCGTTCCCGAGGGGACCGGTCCGTGCGGCCTGGTCCACGTACGGCCCCGTAGGCCCCCATACGAACCGCATGGGTCGTACGCGCCGTGCGTGCCGCATATGCCGTAGGCGCGGCACATGTCGTACGCGCTGTGCACGCCGTACGCGCCGCATCGATCCCGCGCGGCTACGCTCCGCCACCGGCCCGTGCGGTTGGCGCGGGCCCGGTGGGTCGCACCCCCCTAGAGTCGACTCCGTCACCTCGGCCCCTTGCGTCGCGCCTCCCGCGCCATGCCGCTTTACGTGCTGTTTGCCCTGGTGGTAGGGGGTCTTGAGGGGCGAGGAGACCCCGAGTGCACCCCTTTCTGACGGGTTTCCCGTGCATTCGGGCCCTTCCCTTCTCCCCCTTTCCGCGCGGAATTGTTAGGCTCGTGGTTTCGCCCACCTTTGAAGGTGCACCCTTTGGAGGAGGGCGTTCATTTGTATTCCCCCAAGCACCGACGAGGAGCACCTGTGACCCAGACCAGCGACAACGTCACCTGGCTGACCCAGGAGGCGTACAACCAGCTCAAGGCCGAGCTGGAGTACCTGTCGGGTCCCGCGCGGGTCGAGATCGCGAAGAAGATCGAGGCCGCCCGTGAAGAGGGCGACCTGCGGGAGAACGGCGGTTACCACGCTGCCAAGGAAGAGCAGGGCAAGCAGGAGCTGCGCGTGCGCCAGCTCACCCAGCTCCTCCAGCAGGCGAAGGTGGGCGAGGCCCCCGCGGACGACGGCGTGGTGGAGCCCGGCATGGTCGTGACGATCGCCTTCGACGGCGACCCGAATGACACCCTCACCTTCCTGATGGCCTCGCGCGAGTACGCGAGCGGGGACATCGAGACGTACTCGCCGCAGTCGCCGCTCGGCACCGGCGTGACGGGCAAGAAGGTGGGCGACGAGGCGCAGTACGAGTTGCCGAACGGGCGCACCGCGTCCGTGAAGATCCTCGCGGCCAAGCCCTACCAGGGCTGAGCCACCGCGACGGGCCCGCGCACCGGACCACCGGGCCGGGCCCCGAGGACCGACGCACGGCGGCCCCCCACGGGGCGAGGCCGCCGGTGACGGACCCGACGACGAAACCCCCGACGCACGGCGTCGGGGGTTCGGTCGTCTTCGGTCGCCTTCAGATGGGGGGGCGAGGCGCCGGCTGTGGACCGGGGCGGCCTCAGGCCGCGGCCGAGCGGTACTTACGGACCGCGAGCGTGCGGAAGAGCACGATGATCACGACCGACCACAGCACCGACGCCAGCACCGGGTGCTCCATCGGCCAGGCGTCCGACGGCAGCCCGTCGGGGTTGCCGAAGAGTTGGCGACAGGCGAGCACGGTGGCGCTGAACGGGTTCCAGTCCGCCACGTGCTGCAAGAAGGTCGGCATGTTGTCGGTCGGCACGAACGCGTTCGACACGAACGTGAGCGGAAACAGCCAGATCAGGCCACCCGAGGTGGCCGCCTCCGGGGTGCGTACCGACAGGCCGATCAGCGCGCCGATCCAGGAGAACGCGTACCCGAGGAGGAGCAGCAGCCCGATCGCGCCGATCGCCTTCGGTATCCCGTCGTGCACCCGCCAGCCGATGATCAACGCGACGACGACCAGCACCACCACGGTCAGCGTGGTCTGTACGAGGTCGGCCAGGGTGCGCCCGGTGAGGACCGCACCGCGGGCCATCGGCAGCGAGCGGAACCGGTCCACCAGCCCCTTGTGCATGTCCTCCGCGATGCCGGCGCCCGCGCCGGCCGTGGCGAAGGTGACGGTCTGCGCGAAGATGCCCGCCATCAGGTACTCGCGGTAGTCCGCGGCGTCGTTGCCCGGCTGGCCGGGGACGGGGATGGCGCCGCCGAAGACGTACGCGAACAGCACCACGAACATGATCGGCTGGATGAGGCCGAAGATCACGACCTCGGGTATCCGGGCCATTCTGATCAGGTTCCTTCGGGCCACGACCAGGGAGTCTCTGGCCGACTGGACCAGGCCGCCCTGCGGGCGGGGGCCCGTCGTCTTGCCCAGCGCGGGGGTGACCGTACTGCTCATTTCGCCGCCTTCCCGTGGCGCTCGGCCGTCGCCGTCCCGGCCGCGCCTTCGGTGTCCTTGGTCGTGCCGGGGTCCGTACCGGCGCCTGCCGCGGGGCCCGTGCCACCGGCCGTCGGGTCGGGGCCCTCGCCGGCCGTGGGGTCGGTGCCGGGTTCCGCTTCGGCCGCGTGGCCGGTGAGGGAGATGAAGACGTCGTCCAGGGTGGGGCGGCGCAGGCCGATGTCGTCGATCTCGATGCCGCGGGAGTCGAGTTCGCGGATCACCTCGGCCAGCAGCTTGGCGCCACCGGTGACCGGCACCGTGACCCGGCGGGTGTGGTTGTCGACGCTGGTGCCGCCCTTGCCGAGGCGGCGCAGCACCTCGGTCGCGACGGTGAGGTGGGCCGGGTCGTGCACGACGACCTCGACCCGTTCGCCGCCGGTCTGCGCCTTGAGCTGGTCGGACGTGCCCCGGGCGATCACCCGGCCGTGGTCGACGACGCAGATGTCGTGGGCGAGTTGGTCGGCCTCCTCCAGGTACTGCGTGGTGAGCAGCAGCGTGGTGCCGCCCGCGACGAGTTCCTGCATGATCTGCCAGAGCGCCTGTCGGTTGCGCGGGTCGAGACCGGTGGTGGGCTCGTCCATGAACATCACGGGCGGGCGGACCACCAGGGCCGCCGCCAGGTCGAGCCGGCGCCGCATGCCGCCCGAGTACGTCTTGGCGGTGCGGTCGGCGGCCTCGGTGAGGTTGAAGCGCTCCAGCAGTTCGGCCGCGCGCGCCTTCGCCTCGCGGGCCCGCAACTGGTAGAGCTGGCCCACCATCTGCAAGTTCTCACGGCCCGTCAAGTATTCGTCCACGGCGGCGAATTGGCCGGACAGGCCGATGACGTGCCGGACGTCGTTGGGGTGCTTGAGCACGTCGATGCCGGCGACCGTGGCCCGGCCGCTGTCGGGGCGGAGCAGGGTGGTGAGCACCCGCACCGCGGTGGTCTTGCCCGCGCCGTTGGGGCCCAGCAGGCCGAGCACGGTTCCTTCGGGGACGTCGAGGTCGACGCCGTCCAGAGCCCTGACCTTGCCGAAGGTCTTCACCAGACCTTCGGCGTAGATGGCACCTGGCATGAGGTTTCTCCCAGAGTGGCTGGTCTTCTCGAAATTGCTTCGCGTTTTCTTCGGGCTTCTTCGAAACTCTTCGGAGGCTTGCGGGACTTGGGGCGACGGTGGGCTGCGGTCTGACGGTGACCCGCGCGAGGGGCGTACGCGCCCTACGGCGGGGATCGGCTCGCCCTCGCCCCGCCCGCCCCGTGCTCCCGCCCGGCTCGCCCCGGACCGCCGCGCCCGCCGGCGCGCCGCCGGTGGCCACCCGCTGCGGCGACCGGGCGCACTGCCCGGGAAAGTCAAGCGATCACCGTTATAGCAGACACGCGATATATCGCGTCAATCCTTGCGACAGTATCGCGTTGATACTCCACGGTACGTCCGCATCGATCACCCCGCATCCGTGGCCGCACCGACGCCACGGCCGACCGCGCGACGCCCCGTCCCGATGCCGCAGCACCGACGGGCCCGGAACCACCCGGCCGGCAGGCGGGGCAACCACGCCCCGCGGCCCCACAGCCACACCCAGCCGGCTAGCCCAGCACCCCGTACCCCGCCCCGCGCAGCGCCGACGCCACCTCCGCGCAGTGGGCCGTGCCCTTGGTCTCCAGGTGTAGTTCGACCTCCACTTCGGCGAGTCCGAGCCGCGGATCGGTCCGTACGTGGCCCACGTCGAGCACGTTAGCGTCCACCACTGACAACACCCGGAGCAGCGAGGCCAGGGCGCCGGGACGGTCGGGCAGGCGGACCCGGAGCGAGAGGTAGCGGCCGGCCGCGGCCATTCCGTGCCGGAGCACGCGCTGCAACAGCAGCGGGTCCACGTTGCCGCCCGAGAGCACGGCCACCACCGGCCCGGCGAAGGCGTCCGGCGCGGCGAGCAGCGCGGCCACCGGGCTCGCGCCGGCCGGCTCCACCACCAGCTTCGCCCGTTCGAGGCAGAGCAGCAGGGCGCTGGCCAGGTCGTCCTCGGAGACCGTACGGATCTCGTCGACGAGGTCGCGGACGAGCGGGAAGGTGACGTCGCCCGGGCGGCCGACCCGGATGCCGTCGGCCATCGTGCCGGGCGCGGCGAGCGCGACCGGGTGGCCGGCCGCCAGTGAGGGCGGGAACGCCGCCGAGCCCGCCGCCTGCACCCCCACCACCCGCACGTCGGGCCGCAGCGCCTTGACCGCCACCGCGATCCCGGCCGCGAGCCCGCCGCCCCCGATCCCCACCACGACGGTGCGCACCTCGGGGCACTGGTCCAGGATCTCCAGGCCCACCGTGCCCTGGCCGGCGATGACGTCGGGGTGGTCGTAGGGGTGGATGAAGACCGCACCGCTCTCGCGCGCGCAGGCGCGCGCCGCGTCCAACGCCTCCGCCAGCACCTCGCCGCGCAGCCGCACGTCGGCGCCGTACTCGCGGGTCGCGGCGACCTTCGGCAGCGGCGCGCCCTCGGGCATGAACACGGTCGATTCGACGCCGAGCAGTGAGGCCGCGAGCGCGACGCCCTGTGCGTGGTTGCCGGCGCTGGCCGCGACCACGCCGGCGGCCCGTTCCGCGGCCGTGAGCCGGGCGATCCGCACGTACCCGCCGCGCACCTTGAAGGAGCCGGTGCGCTGGAGGTTCTCGCACTTGAGGTGCACCGGCGCGGCCACCAGCCGGCTCAGGAAGCGGCTGCCCTCTAGCGCGGTCACCCGGGCCACCCCGGCGAGCGTCCGGCTGGCGGCGCGCACCGATTCCAAGGTGACGCGTGTGGCGGGAGAGGGGGCCGGCTCCGGCCGGTCGTCGTCGTGGGTGGCGGCGGCTCCGGGCGCGCGGCGGGCCGCCGTGGTGCGCTCCGCGGCGGGCGGCTGTCCGTCGGGCGCCGGGGGTGCGCCCCGGAGCGTACGGGAAGTGGGGTGGCCGTCGGTGGCGGGGCGGGGCGGCCCGTCGTCCGGGGTGCGGTCCCGGTCCGCGGGTCCCTCTCGGGCGGACGGCCCCGTGGGCCCGGCGCCGCCCGCGCCGCGTGCAGCCATGATGCCCAGTTTCCCAGCTTCTGCCCGAAACGGCCGCCCCACCCGGCTCAGTGGGCCCCCTTCGCACGGCTTTGTGCAGGGCAGGTACGAGGCGGCCCGGGGCCGCGTACTCTGTCCCCCATCCTTCAGACCACCGCACGAAGTGAGCCCCAGGCCATGCCCACCCATTCGGACATGACGACTGCGACAACGGCCCGGGGGACGTCCCCAGGCCAAGCGCCGGAGGAGACCGGCGTCCTCGACTCTCTCCAACACCAGGTGGCGCTCTTCGCCCGCCGCGCGGAGCAGACCCGCCTAGGCGGCGTCGGCCAGGCCCGCAACTCGATGGACCGCGCCGCCTACCTCCTCCTCAACCGCCTTGACCAGGAAGGAGAGATGGGCGTCAAGAAGTTGGCGCTCAGCATGGGCATCGACTCCTCGACCGTCACCCGCCAGGTCGCACCGCTCGTCGACACCGGCATGGTGAAGCGCACCTCGCACCCCGAGGACGGCCGCGCCGTCGTGCTGCAACTCTCGCCGCGCGGCAAGGCCCGACTCGAAGAAGTCCGCTCGTCCCGGCGGGAGTTGATGGCGCTCGCCACCGAGGACTGGAGCGCGGACGAGCGCGACCAGTTCTGTCATCTGTTGACCCGGTTCAACACGGCGCTCTCGGTGATCCACGGCGTGCCCCAACTGGCCACGCCCTCCCCCTCCTGACCAGCACCTTCCCCTTCTTCTCGGCCTCTCGGACGCCGGGATTCCGGTCGCTGCCCCGCCAGCCAGCCGGCTTCTGACGTCCCGTTCGCCGGCCGCTGGCGCCCCCGCCGCCGGCCACACTCCCTGCCGCTCACCGCCGCCGGAACTGGCCTTCCGGCTGCCGCTCCACCTCCCGTGCCCATGCCGGGGCCTGGATCGACCGACGCACCGCCCCGCAGTCCCCGACTCGCGGGACCGCCCGCACCCCGAGGGCCGCACGGCGCGCGTCGGCACCCCCACCGGAGGGGCCGTCACCCGGCCGCCCTCCGCTCCGCGCCCCGGCGGCGCACTGGTCAGACCGGGCCTACTCGCCGCCGTACGGCCCCGCGCCGGCCCGTACGTCGCCAAGCCGTACGCCCCAAGGCTCGTACGTCCCCAAGCCGTACGGTCCGAGGCCCGTGCGCCGAAGGCCACACCCGAGGCGCCGCGCCGGACCGGCGCCCGGCCGCGCCCCCGGCTGCGTACCGTCCCGCGGCTCTCCGCACGCGGCCGGTGCCGGTGGCGCGCGCCCCGTACCGCCGCTCCCTTCCGGGCGGCGAACCGCCCGCCCGTACGGCACGGTACGGGCCGTGCTCATCGAGCTCGGGGACCACCCAGCGGGCGGCCACCACCTGCTCCTATGCCTGTGGCATATGCCCCGACCTCACCCGGCGCGTCCCGGCCCCGCCACGTCTCACCATGCGAGCAATCTCGGACGAATTACACCGCCCACCGGCCCGTCGCGGGCGGCGTCCCGACCGCCGGCGCCGCGCCGACGGCCGACGGTCGATGAACCGGCGACGACCCGTCGACGGCCGACGCCGCCCCCCTTGACCGGGCGGCCCGGCTGGCGTGTCCTGAAGGGGTCGTGTTCTCACGAACACGGGAGGCGCGGTGGGAAAACGGCGGGCGGCACGGGAGCGGCGCCGGGCCCGGGAGTTCGAAGCCTTCGTCGCGGGCGCGGGCGGCCGGCTGCTGCCTGCCGCGGCGCTGCTCACCGGCGAGCCGCCGGAGGACTGCGCGGCGGCCGAGCGGCTGCTTGAGGCCGCGCTCGCCGGCACGTACGCGCACTGGGACGAGTTGCGCGGCGACGACCCGTACGACCGCACCCGCCGGGAACTCGCCGTCCGCTTCGCCCGCACCGCCTGGCGGCACCGGCACCGGCACCCCGCCGCCGCACCGGCCGGCGGGCTGCTCGCCGCGCTCGCGCCGCGGGAACGGCTGGTGCTGGTGCTGCGCCTGTACGAGGGCGTGGCCGAGGAGGTGACGGCCGCCGCGCTCGGTCTGCCGGCCGACCGGGTGCGTGCGCTGTACGCCCACGCCATCGCCACGTTGCGCGCGCAGGCGCGCGAGGGCGACGGGACGGCCGGCGCCGGCGGCCTGCCCCCGGGCCCGCCCGGAGGTGCCCCGTCCGGCGCCCCGGCCGCGAGCCCGTCCGCAAGTGCCCCGCCCAGAGACCTCCCGCCCGGCGGGCCCCCGTACGGCGGGACGCGGTCATGAGCTGGGACCGCAAGGAGGACGAGGTGCGGCAGTTGCTCGACGCGCAGCCGCGGCCCGACCTGCCGTGGGACCTCGCCGCCCGGGCGGCGGCCCGCGGACACCGGGCGCTGCGCCGGCGCCGGGCCGTCCGCCTGGTCCTGTGGATCGTGCTGCTGGCCGCGGTCTGCGCCGGCACCGTCTGGGCGGCCGTCACGGAACCGTGGGTGCCGCCGCCGCGTACCACCACGCCGCTCGACGGGTGGTGAGGCCGCCCGGCGAG